>NZ_DDGR01000026.1:235648-311731 GCF_002337775.1 Sphingobacterium sp. UBA1897 | reverse complement strand
CCTTTTTTATTTTGTAAGATTGTCAGCTTAAAATTCGGTATCTTCTACATCTACTGCGGTCTCGATTACTTTTCTCGCCAACTCTTCTTTAAATTCGATGATATTCTTGCTGATTGTTTCATCATGTGTACCAAGAATCTGAGCAGCCAATATACCTGCATTCTTCGCCGCATTTAAAGCGACAGTTGCTACAGGAATACCATTGGGCATCTGAAGAATGGAAAGTACCGAATCCCATCCATCAATGGAATTTGATGATTTTACAGGAACGCCTATTACGGGTAAATGTGTAATAGAAGCGACCATTCCTGGCAAATGCGCCGCTCCACCCGCTCCAGCAATAATAACTTTCAAACCACGAAATGCCGCATTTTTCGCATAATCAAACATACGTTGTGGTGTACGATGTGCTGAGACGATCGTTACCTCAAATTCCACCCCAAGGGCTTTGAGCACATCTATAGCATCCTGCATAACAGGAAGGTCTGATTTGCTTCCCATGATAATGCCTACCTGGGCCTTATTATTGATTGACATAGTATTGTTTAAGCTTTAACTTTTAATATTTCTTGTACTTTTCTTGCATTGGAGATCGCTTTCTCCCGATCATCATTGATGATACAAACATGGCCCATCTTGCGGAATGGCTTCGTATATTTCTTTCCATATAAATGGATATATACGCCTTCCATTGCCAACACCTCTTCTACTCCCTCATATTTGGCCAATCCTTCATAGCCAAGTTCACCTAACAGGTTAATCATAACGGCATTCGTTCTGCATCTGGTATCACCTAACGGTAGATTGAATATAGCCCTTAAATGCTGTGCAAATTGCGACACGTAATTACCCTCTATTGTCTGGTGACCACTATTATGCGGGCGCGGAGCCAATTCGTTGACCAAAATATCACCATTTTTCGTTAGGAACATCTCTACAGCCAATATACCTACGATCTGCAAATCATCGGCAATCTTTTTTGCTATCGCCTCTGCGCGTTGTTGAATCTCTACACCATACAAAGACGGCGCAATCAAAAATTCCACCAAGTTAGCCTGAGGATTAAATTCCATCTCCACCATTGGAAATGTAGACACTTCCCCCTTATCATTCCGGGCAACAATGACCGCAATTTCCTTTTCAAAATCTACCCATTCTTCAATTAAGCTAGCTTCTTCGAACGCCTCTTGTATATCCTGTTGGGTAACAATCTTCTTCACCCCTTTTCCATCATATCCATCCTTACGTAATTTCTGGATATACGGTAAGTTTAACGAGGCATTTACTAAATTATCCTTATTGGATATCAATTGAAACGCCGAAGTTGGTATATCGTTTTGTTTAAAAAATTGCTTTTGTAGGCCTTTATCTTGAATCAGACGAATGATACGTGATTGTGGATACACGATTACTCCCTCGCCTTCCAGTTTCTCCAAAGCATCTACATTCACCTTCTCGATCTCGATCGTGATCATGTCCAAATCCTTACCGAAATTATAGACCGTTTCAAAATCGCCCAATGAACCACATTCAAATTTATTGCACAACTTGCGACAAGGAGCATTCTTATCCGGGTCCAATACATGAACATTTACATTGTAATTAATGGCTTCCTGGATGAGCATTCTTCCCAGTTGACCACCGCCAAGAATACCCAATTGCAATTCACCATAAAAATCTTTTGCCATAATTGATTTAAAATCTTATAAAATTTATCTTTTAAGCTTTTCCGTTGAACAATTGCTCACCTAACAAGCTTTCTTTGTCTATCTTTTTTTGCAATTCAATAAAAGCACCAATTAGTGCCTCTGGACGTGGCGGACATCCCTGTACATAAACATCCACAGGGATAACGCGATCTACCCCCTTGACCACATGATAACCATGCTGCCAATATGGACCACCACAGTTGGAACAAGAACCCATCGAAATAACATATTTAGGATCTGGCATCTGTTCATATAGTTTCTTGATACGATCGGCCATCTTAAAGGTAACCGTTCCAGCAATGATGATCACGTCGGATTGCCTTGGAGAAGGCCTTGGGAATACGCCCATCCGATCTAAATCGTAAGTTGAAGCCATTGCCCCCATCATTTCAATGGCACAGCAAGCAATACCAAAGCTCATAGGCCACATCGAAGATAATCTTGCCCAATTTAGCAAATCATCTAATTTGGCAACAATAACACCATTATTCTGCAATTGACTATCTAAACTCATGCTTACTCAGGTTTTTTAAATCGAGGTTTAAAGGCTGGTTTCGGCGTCGACACCTGTTCATCTACCGTTGTTTTGTGCGCGACAGTTTCATCTACAACCAGTGCATAATCACGCACCTGATAAGTCTTGCTATTCAGGCTTGCATAGGCGCTATCCGGGATAGGTACAGGAACTTTAGGTAAGGACACATTCGGTTTAACCCATTCTAAATCGCCCTTTTTCCAGACAAAAACCAACCCTAGAATTAAAATACCAATGAACATAGCCATTTCTATCATGGTAAACCACCCCCATCTTCCATCTGCCGCAATATATTCAGACTGTCCAAATACAGTGGCCCATGGAAAAATAAAAATAAGCTCCACATCAAAAAGTAAAAATACAAGGGCGATCACATAAAACCGTGGATTAAACTGAACCCAAGAAGAACCAATGGGATCCTCTCCACATTCGTAGGTACCAGATTTGATGGGATTATTCTTTTTCGGAGAGATTAAACGTGCAAGAAAAATGGTCGCACAGACTAACAGCGCCCCTATCAGAAGAATGATAAGGATTTTGCCGTATTCCGATAATTGCGCGGGGTCATCCATAATAATTACAAATTTAACAAATATTTCGTTCACTCGGGTGAGGAACTTGAAATTACGAATTATTTCTTTAAAAACAGTTCGAATTTTACGGAATCAACCACCAGTATCCTGTCCGCAAGTAACCTAGATTCATCTTGCACGGCGCATAGGAGAAACGAAAAAATTAATCAAAAAGGCAATACAATGATCAAAACCTGCATGACTTCGCAGACACCAACAGCAATGAAAGTGGACTGAAGGTTCTTTCTGGCCAATAGGATCAGACACTTTCAGAAAAAAAATAGGGCATCGTATAAAACGATGCCCTTCTTATGATGTAACTATTCTCTAAAAATTACATTTTTCCTGGCATTTTGGGCATATTACGCATCATTTTAGCTGCCATCGCTGGATTAGACATCTGCTTCATGACTTTACGCATATCACCAAATTGTTTCAATAACTTATTTACTTCATTAATATCAGTACCTGATCCTTTCGCAATACGTAAACGACGTTTTTGATCAATGACATCTGGATTTTCACGTTCAAAAGGTGTCATGGAATCGATAATCGCTTCAATGGGTTTGAAAGCATTGTCATCTACTTCAATGTCTTTCATTGCTTTACCAACACCAGGGATCATTCCCATGAGGTCTTTCATATTACCCATTTTCTTGATTTGTTGAATCTGGGATTTAAAATCGTTGAAATCGAATTTATTCTTACGGATTTTCTTTTGGAGCTCTGCAGCTTGCTTCTCGTCAAACTGTTGCTGCGCACGTTCCACTAAGGATACGACGTCACCCATACCCAAAATACGAGATGCCATACGATCAGGGTGGAATACATCCAATGCATCCATCTTTTCACCTGTACCAATAAACTTAATGGGTTTATTAACGACAGATTTAATCGATAATGCAGCACCACCACGTGTATCACCATCCAACTTAGTCAATACTACACCTGTAAAGTCCAGACGGTCGTTGAACGTTTTAGCCGTATTCACGGCATCTTGACCAGTCATTGAATCCACAACAAATAGGATTTCGTCTGGTTTTGTCGCTTCTTTAACTGCAGTAATCTCTACCATTAATGGCTCATCGATCGCCAAACGACCAGCTGTATCGATAATTACAACATTATTTCCATTACGTTTTGCTTCTTCCACACCTGCTTTGGCAATCGCAATAGGATCGTTAGATTCACGATTCACATACACGGGTACGCCCACTTGTTCCGCGAGCACTTCCAATTGATCAATCGCTGCAGGACGGTAAACGTCACCAGCCACCAACAATGGTTTTTTATTCTTTTTATCTTTAAGGTACAAGGCCAACTTACCTGAGAACGTTGTTTTACCAGCACCATTCAAACCCGCAATTAAAATGACTGTTGGATTTTTTCCAGTCTCAAGCTCTGTAACAGATCCGCCCATCAAAGCTGTCAACTCATCATTCATGATCTTCGTCAACAATTGGCCCGGGGAAATACTTGTCAGTACATTTTCGCCTAAAGCTTTTTGTTTAACATCGTCGGTAAAAGTTTTGGCAGTTTTATAATTCACATCGGCATCCAACAACGCTTTGCGAATTTCTTTCATCGTTTCTGCAACGTTGATCTCGGTAATACTACCTTGTCCTTTTAATACTTTAAAGGCCCTATCTAACTTATCTTGAAGATTTGAAAACATAAAATCTGAATCTTATTCTATATAAACAGCAAAGTTAAAAAAATTGTCTATAGTAACCTCATTAACACACCATAAAAAATGCGACTATAAAAAATAATCGCATTTTTGTAGGATAAAGTTACAATATCCGTATTTAATCACTTCTACGGCCACCGAATAAAATCGATGCATAATATAAAAGTGTTACCAATGCACTTAACGCTGCTACAACATACGTCATCGCTGCCCATTTCAAAGCATCTTTTGCACCGTCATGTTCTTCGCCATTATAGGTTACACCAGCATGGTTTAACCATTCCAGCGCGCGGTTCGATGCATCAAACTCTACAGGCAAGGTGATAAAAGAAAATAAGGTCGTAATAGCCAGCGCCCCAACTCCAACAGCTAAAAGCCACGGATTACCGCCTTTAGAAAAAGCAAACAGCATAACGCCCAACATCAACACCCATGATGTCATTTTGGAAGCCGCATTGACCATAGGTACCATTGCCGAACGGAATCCTAACCATTTATAGGCTTTGGCGTGCTGTACAGCATGACCACATTCGTGCGCCGCTACCGCTGCAGCTGCAACACTGCGGCCACTGTAAACTTCAGGGCTTAAATTAATGGTTTTATCCGACGGATTATAGTGATCTCCCAAACGATCTGGGATAGACAATACCTTTACATCATATATACCGTTATCATTTAACATTTTTTGCGCAATCTCAGCTCCAGACATCCCGTTACTCAAAGGCATTTCGGAGTATTTCTTAAATTTGTTTTTGAATCTTGTTTGGACAATTAGGCTTACCACCATTATTCCAATAAATAAAATCAAGTACATAGCTATTCAATCGTTTTATAGTTATAATATGACTATCAAACCTTATTCCAATCGTTGAAAAAAGGTATATGCATAAATTTCTAAGATAAAAAAAGTCTTTGACCTGACAAAAAGAACAGGTTCTTCTGATCTCCACATGACATAATTGCCACATCATTTGGACAAATAACTCCGCTTTCAGCTTCGGTCCAACGAAACACTTACACTGATTAAAAAGAATTCAATACGTATACTCATCGGTCATTTCCGAAGGCGCACAGTTATTTTAAGTTCAATCAGGAGCAGATTATTGAAGTAAATGGCTTTTGAAGGCATGATGCGCAAAGGATTGTAGCATTGCCTTAATTACAAACAAACGGTGGGAAAATACAAAAGCAGCGAAACTTCCTGTAATCCAAATTAGGAACGTAAATAAAAAGGGGCGTTTTGTAATGCCCCCTTTATTATAAATAGCCCATTTGCAGGGTAAGATCGGTACCTTCGATCATCTTACGTAAATTGCTCAATGCGTAGCGCATCCTCCCCAAAGCAGTATTGATACTTACTTCGGTTATTTCCGCAATATCTTTAAAACTCATATCACAAAAGTGTCGCATAATGAGCACCTCTTTTTGATCGTCCGGAAGTTTTTGGATCATTTTCTTAAGATCAACATCAACCTGTTGTTTGAGCATTTTTGACTCTGCGCTTTCATCACTAAATTCGAGCACCTCAAAAATATCAAAGCCATCCGCATTCACAATATTTGGAGCACGTTTTGCTTTCCTAAAAAAGTCAACAATCATATTGTGTGCTATACGAATAGCCCAAGGTAAAAACTTACCCTCTTCATTATATTTACCGGATTTTAATGTGTTGATGATTTTAATGAAAGTCTCCTGGAAAATATCTTCAGCAAGATATTCATCTTTTACTTTCATATATATGGAAGTATATATTTTCGATTTATATCGATTCAACAATGCCTCTAGACCGGACTCTTGGCCACCGACATACATTTGGATCAACTCTTGATCGCTTTTACCTTTTAGAAGTCTCATACGTCACTTACTTTTTTAGCAGTTCGCAAATAAATTATCAGTTCTGTGTTAAAATGTAAATGTTTGCCGTATAACTATCCTTTCTTATTGTAAAACAATCAATTAATCTAAAACCAAATTACCGCAAAATAAATGAGTAATCAAATTATTACAATTTATTTTAAGGTTTTTTAACATTTAAAAATAAGTTATCTGCCTCACATTTCCAAACCGAGCTCTTAAGGCAATTCTCCCAATTCCTCCGAAACAAGCAAGAACCAGCAGTTGTACATGAGAAGGATGGCACGCCAATGCGGCATTATTTAATCCGAACTATATAGGGAGTTAATAGGGACCTAATAGGGGCCTCATTCGGATGAACCCCTATTTAAACCGTATAAAATACGGTTCAGGTTATTATATAATTCCCTTGATAAGTTAAATTGGTACGGACTTATACCATGCATGTTACGCTGAAAATAGCTGTAAGAAAATAAAAAAAGCGGAAACACCGCATCGGTGATTCCGCTTTTTTTATTCCTAGGGGAATTTCTTATTTATACAATGGGAACTCAGCCATCATTGCTCTTACTTTGCCATGGATCAAATCCAGTTGAGCATCGTTAGATGCATTTTTCAATGCCTCATCGATCAACTCGCCAATTTGTATAATTTCATTCTCTTTAATACCACGTGTTGTAATTGCAGCAGTACCAAAACGTACACCTGAAGTCACAAAAGGAGAACGTGTATCAAAAGGAACCATATTTTTATTTGTTGTGATACCGGCCTTACCTAATACAGCTTCAGCTTCTTTACCAGAAATATCTTTGTTGCGAAGATCCACCAACATCAAGTGATTGTCTGTACCACCAGAGATGATCTTGTAATCTCTTTCCACAAAGAATTGTGCCAATGCAGCTGCATTTTTCTTTACCTGAACGATATATTCCATATACTCATCGGATAAAGCCTCACCGTAAGCTATTGCTTTCGCTGCGATGGTATGCTCCAAAGGACCACCTTGTGTACCTGGGAATACAGCTAAATCCAATAATTGCGTGATTGTACGGATTTCACCTTTAGGTGTTTTGATGCCCCATGGATTTTCAAAATCTTTACCGACCATAATCATACCACCACGTGGGCCACGAAGCGTTTTGTGTGTCGTTGTCGTAACGATATGGCAATGTGGAAGTGGATCATTCAATAAACCACGAGCGATTAAACCTGCAGGGTGAGAAATATCAGCCATTACGATAGCACCTATTTCGTCTGCAACTTTACGAATGCGCGCATAATCCCAATCACGAGAATAAGCCGAAGCACCACAGATGATCATCTTTGGTTTTTCACGAAGCGCTGTTTCTTCCAATTGCTCGTAGTCAATTAGACCTGTATCTTCTTTTACACCATAAAATAATGGTTGATAGATCTTACCAGATAAGTTCGCTGGTGAACCGTGTGTCAAGTGACCACCGTGAGATAAATCAAGACCTAAAATTTTGTCACCAGGTTTGATTGTCGCCAAAAAAACAGCCGCATTTGCTTGAGCACCAGAGTGAGGCTGAACATTTACCCATTCTGCGCCAAATAATTGTTTTGCACGATCAATTGCGATGGTTTCAATCTCATCCACAACTTCACAACCTCCATAGTAACGTTTTCCTGGGAGGCCTTCTGCATATTTATTTGTCAACACTGAACCAGCAGCTTCCATCACTTGTTTTGAAACAAAGTTTTCTGAAGCAATTAATTCAATACCTTCTTCTTGGCGTTTAAGCTCATCAGCTATTAAATTAAAAATGGCTTGATCTCTTTCCATTGTTTTTAAATGTTGTAAAGTAAATTTTGTAGTTTATTTTAATGCCTCAAAGATAGCATATTCCATAAAGAATATCGACAAAAAGTCCTATTTTATTAAATATTCTTAGAAAAACAGCCTTATTTATGCGAATTACCTAATTAGGTCAAGATCATTTTATGGTGCTATCGGACCGAATAAGCGTACGAAGAATTGAATGTTTCGAAAATGTCAAAAAATTCCGGTCAAGCATTTTGCCATTAAAAAAATGTATTTTTGTATTGGATTGGCTAAAACACTATTACAATGAGTACAGAACATACAGCAGTTGCTCCTGTTTCCTTAACAGAAGGGGCAATCAAGGAACTAAATAAATTAAAGGATCAACAAGAAATCTCTGATGATTTTGGTTTACGTGTCGGTGTTGAAGGCGGCGGTTGTTCCGGTATGAGTTATATCTTGGGCTTTGACCAGAAAAAGGACGGCGATAACGAATACGAAATTCAAGGAATTCGCATCTTTATGAACAAAGCACATGGCCTATATCTTGCCGGTATGGAAATCGACTTCAAATCGGGACTCGATGCAAGGGGCTTCACATTCAACAATCCCAATGCAACAAGTACCTGCGGATGCGGAAGCAGTTTTTCAGCATAACTGAATTTCAGCAAGAATGAAATAACAAAGGGACTGCCATGGGTAGTCCCTTTGTCGTAGCAGATACTACCGTCGCTTTTCGCGAGTTGATCAAGGGGGAGATTTCAAAAAGTTCAACCTCCATTTAATGATATAAGCACAACAAAGCCCTCTTTCATTTTCCATCATAAATCACTAAATTAGCGACCTTTAGAAAAGAAGCATACAACAGTCTGATGTACAAAGAATATAAGCAGTTAAATTTACCCGAGATAGGTAAAGAGATTTTGACCCGTTGGGAACAGGAAAAAATATTCGAAAAAAGTATCAATAATCGTCCTGAAAGCAAGACCTATACATTTTTTGAAGGTCCGCCTTCTGCAAATGGAATGCCTGGAATTCACCACGTGATGGCACGTACGATTAAGGATATTTTCTGTCGTTACAAGACTTTGAAAGGTTACCAAGTGAAACGAAAAGGCGGCTGGGATACCCATGGTCTGCCCATTGAACTTGCTGTCGAAAAAGCTCTTGGAATCACAAAAGAGGATATCGGCAAAAAGATTACCGTAGAACAATATAATGACGCTTGTCGCAAGGAGGTAATGAAATATACCGATGTATGGAATGACCTAACCACCAAAATGGGCTATTGGGTTGACCTTGAACATCCTTACATTACTTACAAGAATGAATACATCGAAACCTTATGGTATTTATTGAAAGAACTTTACAAAAAAGGTCTTTTGTACAAGGGTTATACGATACAACCTTACTCTCCGGCAGCAGGTACGGGATTGAGTTCGCATGAACTTAACCAGCCCGGCACCTATAAAGATGTTAAAGATACCACCATCGTTGCAGAATTTAGACTGATCAAAAGTCAGCTTCATCCAGCTATAGAAAAATTAGTTGACGACGATGCGGAGGATGTAGCATTCATTGCCTGGACGACCACGCCATGGACTTTACCGTCCAATACAGCTTTGGTTGTAGGCAAGAAAATAAATTATGTTAAGATCCGAACTTTCAATAAATATACTGGTGCTCCTGTATCTGTCGTGTTAGCGAAAGATTTGATCAGCAAACATTTTAAAGCGGAAGGAGAAAATGCGTCCTTCCAAGACTATAAATTGGGCGACAAAGTAATTCCTTGGGAGCTTGCAGCAGAATTTGTAGGTGAAGAACTTGTTGGCTTGCGCTATGAGCAATTGTTGCCTTATATCACCAACGAGGACTTACAAGAAAATGCTTTCCGCGTTATTCCAGGTGACTTTGTTACGACTGAAGACGGTACCGGTATTGTCCACGCTGCTCCTACTTATGGTGCGGATGACTTTCGTGTAGCAAAAGAACATGGTGTACCGGGCATCTTGGTGAAAGATGAAAATGGAAAAGAGGTACCTACTGTTGACCGTACTGGACGTTTTGTAAGTGAAATCACAGATTTTGCCGGAAGATTTGTCAAAGAGGAATATTACAGCGCTGAGGAACGTTCAAAAGAAGACTTCAAACCCACAGACGTGTTGATCTCTATCAAACTAAAAGAGGACAACAAAGCTTTCGATGTCAAAAAATATGAGCATACCTATCCACATTGTTGGCGTACAGACAAACCTGTTCTATACTATCCATTAGATAGCTGGTTTATCCGCACGACAGCAGTGAAGGAAGATTTGGTTGCATTAAATAAAACCATCAACTGGAAACCTGAAGCAACCGGTACCGGCCGCTTTGGAAACTGGTTAGAAAACTTGGTGGACTGGAACCTTTCGCGTTCGCGTTACTGGGGAACTCCACTTCCTATCTGGCGTTCAGAAGACGAAAATGAAGAAGTTTGTATCGGCTCCTTACCTGAATTAAAATCCTTATTGGAAGCTTCTTTGACCTCAGACGTTTTGTCTGACGATGAAAAAGCGAAAAATAAAGCTTACTTGGATAAATTCGACACCGAGCAACTGGATCTTCACCGTCCATATGTTGACGATATCGTTCTTGTTTCTGATGCCGGACAAAAGTTATTCCGCGAACCTGATCTGATAGACGTATGGTTTGATTCGGGCGCAATGCCTTATGCACAATGGGGATTGGATCACGAAAAACTAGCCAAAGGCGAAGAGTTTCCTTTTAAAGCTGGATTTGATCATGCATACCCGGCAGACTTTATCGCTGAAGGAGTTGATCAAACACGGGGTTGGTTTTTCACCTTACATGCGATTTCTACAATGATGTACAAATCGGTTTCCTTCAAAAACGTGGTTTCCAATGGCTTGGTGTTGGATAAAAATGGAAATAAGATGTCCAAACGCCTAGGCAATGGTGTTGATCCATTCTCGACGATCGATCAATACAGTGCCGATGCAACACGCTGGTACATGATCAGTAATGCCGCACCATGGGACAACCTTAAATTCAATATGGAAGGATTGGATGAAGTCCGCCGTAAATTCTTTGGTACTTTATATAATACCTACGCTTTTTTTGCATTGTATGCCAATATCGATAAGTTCTCGTATTCAGAACCAGATATCGCTTTGGAAAAACGTCCTGAAATTGACCGTTGGATTATCTCCTTGTTAAATTCGTTGACCAAGGAGGTAGACGAATACTTAGCGGATTACGAGCCTACAAAGGCCGCGCGCGCTATTCAAAACTTTGTTGATGAACATCTCAGCAACTGGTATGTCCGTCTTTGCCGTCGTCGTTTCTGGAAAGGAGATTATACAGAAGATAAAATTTCGGCCTATCAAACACTTTATACATGTCTTGATACAATTGCGAAATTGATGTCGCCAATATCACCTTTCTTCTCGGATAGATTATTCCTGGATTTGAATTCAGCCACGAACAAGGAACAAGTTGAATCTGTTCACTTGGCGAATTTCCCGGTTTATAATGAAAGTCTAGTCGATAAAGATCTGGAAGAACGCATGGCTTTAGCGCAGGATATATCATCGCTGACACTTTCTTTACGGAAGAAAACTTCCATCAATGTACGTCAACCATTAAACAAAATTTTGGTTCCGGTACTGGATAGTGCTTTCCAAGAAAAGGTAGAGAAAGTAAAAGATCTGATACTTTCTGAGACCAATATCAAAGATATCGAGTTCATTACAGACACCACTGGTATTATTAAGAAAAAAATAAAACCAAATTTCAAAGCTCTTGGCGCGAAAGTTGGTAAGGATATGAAGTTAGTTTCTTCGTCTATCCAATCGTTGACTATAGATCAAATCAGCACATTGGAATCAACAGGCGAATTGGCCCTAGCAGGCACGCCATATACGATTTTACTGAGCGATGTAGAAATTATAGCAGAAGACGTTGAAGGATGGCAAGTAGCAAATCTAGGTAAATTGACCGTAGCATTAGATGTACATATCACCGAAGAATTGAAAAAAGAAGGTTTGTCAAGAGAATTGATCAACCGCCTACAAAATCTAAGGAAGGATAAAGGATTAGAAGTCACTGATAGAATTAACGTAAAGTTAACAGCTGCTTCAGAAGTGGTCAATGCTGCCAACGAAAATTTATCGTATATTTGCACCGAAATTCTGGCCGATTCACTGGTATTTGAAGATTCACTAACTGAAGGAGAGACCATCGAGATCGATGGCAAAGAACTTAAGGCATTAATCCAAAAAAATTAAATTATGGCAAACAACAACGAGAAAACACGCTATAGCGATTCAGAATTACAAGAATTTAAAGATATTATCTTGGACAAGCTTAGAATAGCAAAAGAAGAGCTTTCCTCGTTGACCGCAACGCTTAATAACAGTAATGCTAATGGTACCGACGATACTGCTGGAACGTACAAGACATTGGAAGACGGTTCAGCTACTTTAGAAAAAGAGCAAACAAATCAATTGGCTGCTCGTCAAAAGAAATTTATCGACAACCTAGAAGCGGCGTTGGTGCGCATCGAGAACAAAACGTATGGTATCTGTAGAGAAACCGGAAAACTGATTCAAAAAGAACGTTTGAAAGCTGTTCCACATACAACGTTGAGCATCGAAGCGAAAAACAAACAATATTAATTTTAGGCATTAAATATATGGTCTTTGCTTAGGCAAGGACCATTTTTATAACACAATGAAGGGTTATACGAAACCGATCGCGCTCATCGTAGCGATACTTTTAATAGATCAATTGTCAAAAATATGGGTTAAGCTCACAATGACAATTGGACAAAGCCACCATGTATTGGGCAAATTTTTCCAAATTCATTTTATTGAAAACAATGGAATGGCCTATGGTATGGAATTTGGCGGTGATTATGGAAAATTATTTTTGACGGTATTTCGTATTTTAGCCGTAGCTGGTATTGGATACGGCCTACATTACATGATCAAAAATAAGTATAACCGTGGTTTCATCCTAAATGTTGCCCTAATTCTTGCCGGTGCCTTAGGAAATATCATCGATTCTGCTTTTTACGGCGTCATCTTTAGTGAAAGTACCTGGTATGATAAAGCGAGTTTATTCCCAGCAGGTGGTGGTTATTCTTCCTTCCTGCACGGAAAAGTGGTCGATATGCTTTATTTCCCATTAATTCAAGGCAACTTCCCTTCCTGGGTGCCCTTTTGGGGCGGTGAAGAGTTCCTCTTCTTCCGACCTGTATTCAACATTGCCGACTCGGCAATTTCTGTTGGGGTGGTTTTGATCCTGTTATTTCAAAAACGGTATTTCAAAACAGAAAAAGAAGAGAAATCCAGCATCCACAGTGAAATCGTTGAAGATTAACGAAATATCCCTAAAAGCCTTGTTAATCCCAAGGCTTTTATTTTTTGTACATATAACCCAATACAACTATCTAAACTCTACTATTAGCATGAAAAACATTAGCCTACTTCTGACATTTTGCTGCCTACTAGGAATCCAAATAGCACAGGCACAGCAGATCGAAGTTTCCAACTTAAAGAAACATATTTATTACCTCGCTGACGACAAAATGCAGGGACGGGGAACGGGCAGTAAGGAAGTATTTAAAGCTGCAGATTATATTGAAAAGGAATTCAAAAAATACAAACTTGAGCCTAAAGGTGAAAAAGGGTACCGCCAATCCTTCAAAGCCAAAGTCTGGAAAGTAAAAGTTGCAGACAGCATTCGTAATGCAGATAATATCATTGGATTTATTGACAATGGTGCAGACTTAACAGTTGTTATAGGCGCACATTACGATCACTTGGGAACAGGTCGTCAAGGAAGTTCAAAAGATTCCTTAGGGGTAGGCAAAATCCACAATGGAGCCGACGATAATGCCTCCGGTACAGCTGGTTTATTGGAGCTCGCACGTTACTTTAGCAGCAACAATGAAAAAGAACCCTACAACTTGTTATTTATTGCCTTCGGAGCGGAAGAATTGGGATTAGTTGGTTCCAAATATTTTACGGAACACCCTACCCTACCATTGGAGAAAATCACAGCCATGCTCAATATGGATATGATCGGCCGTTATAATCCCAGCAATGGCCTTGCCGTAATCGGCTATGGAACAAGTAGTCAATGGCCAGCTATATTCAAAGATGTTCAGGCACCTATAAAATTTAATCTTAGCAAGGATGGCAACGGCGGATCTGACCAAACTTCATTCTATAAAAAGAATATACCGGTGTTGTTTTTCCATACTGGTGGACACCCAGACTATCATATGCCGACCGATGATGCCGATAAAATCGATTATAACGCTTTAAAATCCATTTTGGATCTAGAAAAAACAGTAGTTGAAAATATCATGAAACAATCCAGTAAAATGGATTTTATATGGACCAACTAAAACAAAAAAAGCGGATTTGTGAATAAACTAAACAGCGCACTTAAGACCCTGCAAACGAGTCTTTATAAACAGGTGCTTGGATACCATTTAATTATTGTTGATGAAAAAAATTCTAGTGACAGGATCCAATGGATTCCTTGGCCAAAAAGTCGTTGATTTACTTGCTAAAAATGACCAATATGATGTTGTTGCCGTTTCAAAGGGTCCAAATCGCAACCCGAATCAAGTGAATTATGCTTTCTTTCAGGTAGACCTATCGGATCGGGAAAAATTGACAGATTTTCTATCTGCGCAAACTTTTGATGCAATTGTGCATACAGCAGCTATGACCAGTGTGGAAGCTTGTGAAGCAGATCAAGCAGCATGTCAATTGCTTAACGTCGATCTCGTAACCTATCTTGCTTCCTATTGTACTGCACATCAGACCCAACTGATCCACTTATCCACGGACTTTGTATTTGATGGCAAAAAAAATGCGCCTTATGATGAAACAGATCTCCCCAATCCACAAAGTGAATATGGAAAGAGTAAATATGCTTCCGAACAAGTGCTTGTACAATCCAACTGTAATTATGCTATCCTTCGCACGATATTAGTATATGGGATCAATGCTGACCCCAATCGTTCGAATCTAGTATTATGGGCTAAAAGTAAGTTGTCGCAAAATGAACCCATAAAAGTAGTCAATGACCAATGGAGAATGCCTACCTTTGTGGATGATTTAGCTTATGCATGCCAACTCGCGATTGACCGAAAAGCGCAGGGAATATTTCATATTTCAGGAGCAGAATTAATGTCGATCAATGAGGCTGTCTACAAAATTGCAGACTATTGGCAGCTAGACAAAGAATTGATTTCGGAGATCAGTGCTGCCAGCATTGGACAGGCGGAGAACAGGCCACGGCAGACAGGCTTTGATCTGACTAGATCTAACGCTGAATTGGGTTATGTGCCGACGTCATTTATGGATTCTTTGGCAATCATAGATAATCAATTCAAAACGTTTGGACGATAATGACAAATAATGATATGATAGAGAAATTTGCGCGAGAGTCATACACTGAGATGAACGAATTGGTATTACCCAACGACACAAATACTTTTGGGAATTTGATGGGTGGCCGTTTATTGTATTGGATGGATATCTGTTCGGCTATTGCTGCTCAAAAACACTGCAGCAATGTCGTCGTAACAGTATCAGTCGACAATGTATCTTTTAAGCGCTCCATTAAACTTGGAGAGGTCGTCACGATACAAGCTCAGGTAACGCGTGCGTTTAATAGTTCTTTGGAGGTACGCATGGAAATTTTCGCTTCTAATTTACCGGAAGGCACCCGTGTAAAAACCAACGAAGCTTATTACACCTTTGTTGCTGTTGATGCGGATAACAATCCTAAAGCTGTGCCGGTATTAATTCCGGAAACAGATATAGAACACAAAGCTTACGAAGATGCATTACAACGAAGAGAACTGCGCCTTATTCTCGCGGGGAAATTAAAGCCTGAAAATGCAAAAAAATTAAAAGCGCTAGTCAGTCTTTTTAGCCAAAAGAACTAATGCTTGATGTGCATGACTTACATACCGTGTAAATAATCAAAAAGGGAAAACGATCGTTTTCCCTTTTTTAGTTATATCCCCATACACTGGGTTGATTTATTCGCGATAGCTTACGCGTTGCCAAGCGCTAAAATCCGATCAAATTCTTCTGGCTTCAATGGCATTACAGACAAACGTCCTTGTCTGACCAAAGCGATATCCTGCAACTGCTCATCAGCCTTAATGGTTTCCAACGTAACGGATTTCTTCAGTGTCTCTACAGGCGCCAGATCCACAACCACCCAACGCTCATCATCTGTTGTCGGATCTTGATAAAATTCCCTGACGACTTTGGCCACCCCCACAACTTCTTTTCCTTCATTGCTATGGTAGAACAGGACCAGATCCCCTTCTTTCATGGCTTTGATATTATTCCTAGCTTGATAATTACGAACGCCATCCCAAAATGTACGGCCATCTTTATTAAATTGTTCCCAGCTATATTTAAATGGTTCAGATTTTACTAAGAAGTATTGCATGGTCAAATTTCTGTTAAGCGTTAAAAACTATTGTTGTGGCATTAAAACTTCCATTTTATCTGCAAAATGCGCACAGTAATCACGCAAGTCGCCAATAACTTTTTCCGCCATCGGATCACCGCCTGAAGAACGGATAAAAGAGTCGCCCAATGTTTGCAGCGTTTCATAGAAAAAACGTTTCATCTCATCGTAGGGCATATCTTTAGTCCAAAGGTCGATACGCATTGAATTTTTATAATGTGAATCCCATAGGGCTAAAAACATCGCTTTTGCAGGTAATTCCTCCGCATTATTTCCATCTGTAGAAGACCACATGATATTTTCAGGCACGTTGTTTTCATCTAACTCTACCTGTAATTTTATTTCAGCTTTTTTCATTTTAATATTATTGAGCTATTTATATTGAGCTATGTTTTTTGAAACAGGAACTATATTTGCCATCGATTCACAACCTAACTCGTCTTTATTTTTAATTTTACCTCTTACCCAAAGGTTACTTTGACAATTAAACTGGTGACACAAACGACTACCAAAAATGCCAACTGTAATAACCACATTTTTTTATTTGGCTTTACAAAGACCCTAAATACAATATCAATGACGGTCAATATCAACAACAATAGGATAAATGCGCCCCAAGTAAATAAGGCCTTTTCGTCATTGGGGTTTTCCATAACAAACCAGGCAACAAGGCATGCACTAGCGATATTTAGTGGTGTAAAGCGCACAATAAATTAACGTTTTTTAAAATTGCGATTTGTTCCTCCCGATTTTCCGCCTGCAGACTTACTTTTACTTTTTGCTTTTGGTTTAAATCCGGAAGCTCGTTGTGCCTCCCGCACTTCTTTCTGTTTGATAACGTATTTTTTCTCGTGAAAAGCACCTTGGAAATCTGGATCATCTTTCCGCTTTTGATTATCAATCTCGCGCGCAATATCCTGTTTTTCATGAAAGGGTGTTTTCTCTATAAAGACATCCTCTGGTAGTGCGTAGACAGGGATACTTTGCTTGATCAATTTTTCGATTTTGCGAACATAATATTTCTCGGCATCATTACAGAACGTAATAGCATCCCCCTCATTGAAAGCTCGCCCGGTACGTCCAATACGATGCACATAATCTTCTATAACAATAGGTACTTCAAAGTTGATCACATGGCTTACATTAGAAACGTCAAGCCCTCGCGCCGCCACATCCGTTGCGACCAAAATACGAATATTCCCTTCCTTAAAGGCATTGATGGAGTTGATACGTGTATTCTGACCTTTATTGGCATGAATAACACGAACCTCATCTTTACCGTATTTACGTTCCAAAAAGTGGAAGACATTATCTGCTACCTGCTTTGTTTTACAGAAAACAATCAGTCGACTAAACGCTTCATCATCTTTCAAGAGATGTTGAAGTAAATTCAATTTTGTCTTTTGGTTGGGAACAACATATAGCGCCTGACTTACCGTCTTGGCTGGTGTAGCTTGTTCGGACACCTCAATAATGGTCGGAAACGCTAAGAAATCACCTGCAATTTTGCGAACAAGCTCACTCATTGTTGCTGAGAACAATAAGTTCTGACGTTTGCGTGGCACAATTTCAAGTACACGATGGATCTTACTAATAAAACCCATATCCATCATCTTATCGGCCTCATCCAAGACCAAAAATTTGAGTGATTTGACAACAATGTGCCCTTCGAGGTACAAGTCTAAAAATCGACCCGGAGTTGCCACGATAATATCCACTCCTTTTTCGAGTTCTTCTATCTGAGTTTTTGGTCCTAATCCACCATAAAGTACCACTGAACGCAAATCAAGGTAAGTAGAAAACAACTTAATATTTTCTTCGATCTGCATGGCCAATTCTCTCGTTGGTGTCAAAATCAACGCACGCGCATCATTTCCCTGAGCATATTTTAGCTTCATCAGCATCGGCAAAACGAATGCCGCTGTTTTTCCAGTTCCCGTCTGAGCGATTCCCATCACATCCTGCCCGGCCAATATTGGAGTAATTGCCTTTTCTTGGATCTCTGTCGGTTGTTGATACCCCGCCTCCGCTATCGCATTTAAGATCTGTTTATTGAATTTAAAATTTTCAAATGATTGCTGCATCTTGCAAAGATAAGGAAAAGAGTCCATTTGACTTTCCTTGACAACCAATACGGTACACATTTACTTTCAATTGACATAAAAATTGGTAAAAAGCATATTATAAAGTCTAATATTTTGGTTTTTAAGAGAATTAAAGCATTTTTGTAGGGTATAAACAAACTTTTTATCAGGTTGATATGAAAAAATTATGGATGTGTTTGTTGTTCATCACAACAAGCTTTGCTGCATTTGCCGATGAGGGAATGTGGTTTTTAATGTATCTAAAGCGTCTGAATGAGTCAGATATGCAGAAAAAAGGGCTTCGCTTAAGTGCCGAAGAAATCTACAGCATTAACCACTCTAGCTTAAAAGATGCAATCGTACAATTCAATGGTGGCTGTACTGCTGAGATCGTTTCTGATCAAGGCTTGGTATTCACCAACCACCATTGTGGATATGGTGCTATTGCTGAACTTTCTACACCAGAAAATGATCATTTAACAAATGGTTTCTGGGCCAAATCAAAAAATGAAGAGTTAAAGCCTAAATCTTTGTCAGTTCGCTTTTTTGTACGCATGGATGATGTTTCAAAACGCATCTTAGGTTTGGTCAACAACAAAATGGCTGAAGATGAACGAAAAAAAATCATTGCTGCTGAAATTGCCAAAATTCAAAAAGAGAATAGCGAAAATGGTAAGTATGTAGTTGAAGTAAAATCATTCTACCAAGGCAATGAGTATTATTATTTTGTATACCAAGATTACAATGATGTCCGTTTGGTGGGAACACCCCCAAATAGCATTGGAAAATTTGGCGGTGATACGGATAACTGGGAATGGCCTCGTCATACCGGAGATTTCTCAATTTTCCGAGTTTACGCCGATAAAAATGGTAATCCAGCAGAGTATGCACAAGATAATGTCCCTTTGAAACCTAAACATTTCCTACCTGTCAGCTTAAAAGGTGTTCAAGAAGGAGATTTCGCGATGATCTTAGGCTATCCTGGTCGTACCAATCGCTGGATGCCCGCTGGGGGAATCAATCAGAATGTTAAATTCGCTTATCCAGCTTGGGTGGAAGCTTCTAAAACAGGTATGGATGCCATGAAAAAATTCATGGATCAAGACCAAGCTGTAAAATTGAACTACGCTTCAAAATACTCTCAGGTAGCAAATTACTGGAAAAACCGTCAAGGAATGATTGATGCTTTGACATTACATAAAACTGCGGAATCTAAAGCAAAAGACGAAGCTAAATTTGACAAATGGGCAAATAAAGCCGCAAACAAAGCAGAATACGGTGATGTAATCAAAACAATCAACGAATTTTATGCTTCGACAAACGAGAAAGCTAGACATGACAACTATTTAATGGGCATGTTGCGTTCTAGTGCAATTGCAGCTTTACCGAACACAATTGGATCAGGTTTAGAAGTATATACTGCTGGAGATGAAGCAAGAAGAAACGCTATTCTTCCTCGTTTAAAATCCGCCATCGATGCAGGTTATGAAAAAATTTACATGCCGCTTGAAGAGCAAGTTTTGATTGACGAATTGAATCTTTATGCTAAAAAAGCAGGAAATATTGCACCATATATTGCAGAATTGGCTGCTAAAAATAATGGTGACTTTACGGCTTATGTCAAAGAATCTGTGAAGAACAGCATCTTCGCTTCTGCTGAGCGTTTGAACAATTACCTGGAGAACCCTAACGCTGAAATTTTAGCCAATGACCCATTGTATAAACTTTCTTCCGCCTTACTTAACAGATACCGTCAAGTAGATCCTAGCTGGAAAACACAAGACGACAAATTTGAAGGTGCTTATCGTAAATATGTCGCTGGGGTATTAGCTTCGAATCCAAAAGGTAAATTCTATCCAGATGCGAACAGTACGTTACGTTTAACTTACGGTTCGATCAAAGGCCTACCACAAGATCCCCGTAATGACGCCGACAAAAACTTTTACACGACGTTAAAAGGCACTATTGCGAAGTACAAAAAAGGCGACGAAGAGTTTGATTTACCACAACGTTTGATGGATCTGTACAATAATAAGGACTATGGTCGTTATGCCGACAAGAAAGGATATTTACCAGTAAACTTCCTAAGTGACAACGACATAACAGGCGGAAACTCAGGTTCACCAGTAATAAATGGCAACGGCGAATTAATTGGCCTAGCTTTTGATGGTAATATTGAAGCTATGGCTGGTGACGTGATCTTCGACCATAAGCTACAACGTACAATTTCAGTTGATATCCGTTATGTATTATTTATCATCGATAAATTTGCAGGAGCAACCAACATTATTGACGAACTTAAGATTGTTGAATAGTTTTTTTTAAGCTTTTTCGATAAAAAAAAACGAAATTTATTTTCTATTTGATTCGTTTTTGTATATTTAAGGAGTGTTTAGGAAAAACCATAAAAACTAAAATTATAATTATAAAAAAATGGAAAACTACGTAAAATTAAAAGAGTTAGTAGCTTCTATCGAAGCTGATGCAGACAAGTTCTTCAACAATGGTAATTCTGCAGCTGGTACACGTGTACGTAAAGGATTACAAGAAATCAAAACCTTAGCACAAGAACTTCGTAACGAAGTTACTGCTAAGAAAAACGACGGAAAATAGTTTTTTCGAAGTTAAACATAAAAAAGGCCTTTCAAATGAAAGGCCTTTTTTGTTGGTTTTTACAGAAATGTACAGGCTATCACCAAATTATAAATCTTAATACCCAGGTAATCACCGAAAGAGGCCTTCAGTTTATCATAAACCTGCTGCCTGGTCAAGGGTTTATCTTTCTTCTTTAACAGGGTAGCCGATGAAGGGTTTACGGCTCCCAACTCCACCTTCGTTGCAAACATATTGTAATGCAGCTCTGGAACAGCCAAACCAAGAATCATCCCCGGTAGTCCATTAAAGGCCGAAGGACCTCCCGAAACAGGAATTTGATCCGTATAAAAAGCAACGGCATAGATGGAATCCAATACAAGTCCATTGGCCCTACGGCAGGGGTAACCTGCGATTTCACGGTATTCATTCGTGATTTTCCACTTGATCTTTAATGTCGAATCTGTCACGACAACCCGTTCCCCGCCTAACTCAAAGACAGAATTAAATGCTTTACTTTTCAAATTTTGGTAGCCACTTATTCCTGACTCAAAAATCCCAGACCGCATCAGCCCGCTAACAACATCCGAATATTCTTCAGCAATATGCTCATAGAGGACCTCATCATTAGAAAATGTCAGTTTCTTTTTTAACACCTGGTTTTCGGGAATCTGCCCGATCATTTCTTTGATGGAGTTACGTGTATCCTCGTCTTTTGCATAGGTTGCATAGCGTTTGAGCAGGTTTTTAAGAAACACGGTTTTGTCATAAGTAATTGTTCCTTGCGTAGGAAAATAAGCATATTGTCCAAAAGCTGTGGTTCCCCAGAAAAAGAACAGCAATAGGGCGAGTAAATTTTTGATATCTTTCATTTTATTTCGATTTTACGAGCATTTTATTTATTTCCCAAGTGAGCTTAACCATATAATATCTGCTGATTGTGTTGTATCGGCGTTCGGTCAGTAGTGTCCCGTTTTGACTTCTGTCAAAACCCACATTCTGTTTGAGGAGGTCATTAACCATAAAGGTCAATTCCAACTTTTCATCTTTTCGGAATTTTTTCGATAATGCAGGGCTCAGCACAAATCGTTCAAATTTTTTACTGTACACCGCCGTAGGAGCCTGATAATTATAGCTAAAATCTGCCCGCACAATAAATTTAGCCGGAAGAAAGTACTTTAGGTTTCCTTCAGATGAAAACGTAAATCCCTTACTATCTTCCATTGCACCAATGGAATTGTCTTGTATAAGATAGCCTGGAGACAATTCAATACCAAAGTCCAAGCCTTTCGTTGTCGATCGCTGTAGACTATAATTGAATCCATAACGCTGCACTTTGGCATTCGCCAAAACAGTATTGACATAGTTATAATTGTTGCTGAAAGATACCGATGGACCGCCTCCATGTCTCAATTGAATTTTTTTCCATAATTTGCCGTAATACATTGGCCTGATACTAATTTGATTGTTGCTATTATGATTCAAATTTCCCCAAACAAATGTAGTCTTACCCAGTGAATCAATCGTTGTATTTTGCACCAAAGCATTGTTTGTACGTGATGCACTTAAAAATATACCTATAAACTTATCTTCCAATACGGAATACGTTCTAAAGCTTAGATTCAGATTATTGGTGTAGGATGGTTTCAAATTTTCGTTACCTAGATATTCATTCAAAGGGTCCAAATTCGACCGGAGTGGCTGGATCTGATTTAAAGAGGGCAAACCATTGGTACCCTGATATTCCAAATTGATCGATTTATTTTTCTGTATTTCATAATTAACATCAACCAGCGGATTATACACAAAAAATGATCGTGAGAGTCTCGAATTCTCCATGCGGTTTAATTGCGACAGATTACTGTTCTCGAACTTATTCGAGACATTGACCACCAGCTTTTCCAGGGGCTTGTAATTAATTGCGAAATTATAGGTGTTTTTTATCGTTTTATATAAGAAATCATTGCTATACAAACTATCTAGTCTATCAAAAGTACCGGTATTCTGATTTTTATCGAAAGACCTAACTGCGTTGTTATTTCTGTTGAGATTCAATCCATATTCGAAAGAAAGGATAATCTTTTTTGAAATCGGTTCGGAATAAGCAAATTCACCCCCCGTGGAAAAAGAGCTATTTTTCACAAATTTCTTCTGGTCGAGAGTCGAATCTCTTTCAGCATTCCCTTCTTTGTAAAATCTAAGTTTAGAAAACAAATCTTGCTCGCCATCCTGTTTATTGCCCGATGTAAAATAGTTGAATGATAACGAACGGCCTTTCTTTTTAAAACGTCTTACATAGAGTGCCGAGGCATTATACTGTTCTGACCTAGAATCGTTCTTAAACTTTCGCATGTTATCGTTGATCTTTTGATCAAATTGATTTACAGTAGTTGATTGTGTCTCTGAAGAACTATGATCATGTCTTTTGTTTGCACCTGCCCAAACCGTTAAATCCGACATGGAATCGACCTTAAATTCATATTTCAAACCAATATTATGCTTTCTGTTCTCATTTGAAGCCAATGTGCTGCTATTGCTAGTCAATATCGTGTCGCGTGCCGCATTGCGCGTAAACACGCTGCGATCCAGATCAACATCGGATCGGATATGCTTATAGTCGATTCGCCAAGCATGCTTTTTGTTAGCGGTTTTATCTGAATATAGAAATCCCGTATTCAAGGACTTAGGAATACCTTCACCATTAAAATTATCGCCTCTATCGTAATCACCCCCCATGCTTGATACCTCCTCATAACTGAGTCCGCTCTTGCCGGTATTACTTGCAATCAAATAAGCCGAAGCTTTAAACGATTGATTAAAATAGTTCAAAAAGCCCTGTCCAGCGTAGAATTTATCACTACCTCCACCAACATCCACTTTGCCGAATATTCCGCGTCTAGCTTCCTCTTTTAACTTCACGTTGATTGTCTGTGTACGTTCACCATCATCAATCCCTGTTTTCTCAGCCTTATCAGACTTCTTTTCATAGACCTGAATTTTATCAACCATATCAGAACGAATATTCCGGCTTACTAAAATAGGATCGTCACCAAAGAACTCCTCCCCGTCAACAAGCATTTTCTTCACTGTTTTTCCTTGGGCAGTAATTTTTCCAGAGGCATCGACGGTAATCCCAGGTAAGACTTTCAACAAATCTTCAACTTTGGCGTTTTTTTCCACTTTAAAACTTCCTGCATCATATTCCGTTGTATCGCCCTTGATACTAATGGGCACCCGTCCCATAACAATGACTTCCTCCAGCAAGGTTGCGCTGCTGGTCATTCCAATAGACATGTTATTGTAATGCTGCCCTGGCAAGATCTCCGCGTAATATTCACCATACTTCGGATAGGTTACAATGATAAAATATTGTCCAGTATCAGGCCGCTCAAGAGAGAACTTACCATTTTCATCCGAACGGGCAAAATTGGTCAAAATGGAATCTTTAGCTGTTAACAACATAATTGTTGCATTATGCAGCTTAAGCTGATCTTTTACATCAGTGATTTTTCCTTCAATACGGGATTGAGCATGAACTATTCCGCAGAAACAGAATAAAATAAGTAAAAGTAGTTGCCCCACTCTTTTCATAATATAGTTTTGGATAGTATATAATTATATAAATAATAAAATTCGTGCACAAAACTAATATTTTGTTTCAGTTAATTTTAGTTTATCTCAAAAAAAATACAAGTAATAAAAAGATATTAAAAAAATAAAACAAACCATTGATTAACAACATAATACAAATTAAAAATCATAAAAAAAGCTCTTCAAAAGAAGAGCTTTTTTATCTAAACAGTTAGAAATACACAACATATTATTTAAACAGCATGCTGTGATCTTTATAAATTGCCAAGTTCCATAATAAATTGAACAGTTTCTTTATTCATATGTTGAGACAGCACACCTGTAATCTGATCTGTCATGGCTTTTCTTGTCATTCGTTTTACCTTCGTATTCTCAAATTTCTTTTTGTCCATCACAACTGTGTTGCTGAGTTCAACTTTTGTTGCAAAATAGGAAACGTGCTGACTAGGTACGACCAAGCCTAAAATCATTCCCGGAAGACCATTGATGGACTCTGGACCGCCACTGATAGGAATTTCATTGCAGTAGTATCCAATGACATAAATGGAATCCGGTGTAATACCATTGGCTCTTCTGCAATTGTAGCCAGCGATCTCACGGTATTCATCTGTGATTTTCCATTTGATACGCTTCATGGAATCCTGAACGATGATTTTTTCACCTACGATATCGTTGTATCTCAAAAAGGATCGGTTGGACATATTTGAAAGTGTTGCTGCATCAAAGTCTAGCGCAAGCATCATAATATACTGCTTAATCTCTGCATCCAGGCTCTCGTCTTTTACCGACTCGAACAAAGTCTCCGTGGTATTGAATTTCATTGACTTCTTTAACACGGCACTTTCTGGTAATCTCGGTATTATACGCTCAAAAAACTGTTTTGAGTTATCATCGGCCTTAGCGATGAATTTTTTACTTACGATATTCTTCATATACATCGTCTTATCGTAGGAAATAGTTCCCGATCGACCAAACAACGTATACTGTGCTTTAAGACCTAAGGCTGAACAACAGAAGAAGATAAAAAAGATATATTTTAACATTGTATTTCGCTTAATATTTTATAAAAACATTTTTGTAAAATCCCATGATAGTTTAAGCATATAATATCTGCGTATCGTATCATATCGGCGTTGGGTAAAGACAGAAGTCGATGCCGAGCGACTAAAGCCTTTGTTCTGGTTAAGAACATCGTTGATCATAAAATCCAACACCAACGATTCATTTTTCAGGAATTTCTTGCTTACACCCGGATGCAACAAAAACTGCTCAAACTTCTCATCAAAAGCTTTGGTGGCCGCCTCGTAGGAGTAGGTATAATTGGTATAAACCTTAAATGTTTTGTTGAAAAAATACTCCACACTTCCGTTGGAAGCGAAAACAAAACCATTACTGTTGGTATTGCGCTCCAAACTTGATTTCATCAAACGATATTGCGGACTAAAGTTCAGGTCAAAATTTAAACCTGTCTTGGTATCTCTCTTGAAATTATACGTAAAATTAAAGTTCGTCGTATTTACTTTATTCAATTGGTGATTGAACATATTATAATTATCACTCATATTCACATAAAACTGTGGCGAGTTGGACAGGCCAAGTTTTTTGCTCAGCTTGAAATAAACTCCAGACCATACGTTCAGGGAAGTATTTGTCTTACCATCAACATTATTCCAAGTATATGTATTAATCCCTTTTAGGGTATCAATATTCTGCGTAATCGGGTTCTTTTCGGTAGAAATATTACCACCGACATAAACATAGTTTCCGGTCAACACACGGAACGAATTATAATTCAGATTTAATGAGTTTCTAAATGATGGTTTTAAGTTTTCATTTCCCAAATAGCGATTAATCTGGTCTGAGTTATCCAAGATCGGTTGGATCTGGCTTAAAGAAGGCAATTGATTTTTACCGGTATAGTTCATCCATAACCCCTTAGTTTTTGTAAAGGAATAACCTGCACTTACATTTGGATTATACGTAAAGTAACTTCTTGTAATCCCCTCGCTTGTATAGTTATTGAACTGTTTCAATTTGTCATTATTGAAATTATTAGCCACAGTGAACTTAAATTTTTCAGTTGTATGAACAACAGCCAATTTGTACCTATTGCTGCTTCTATCAAAATCATAGTTATTACTGAAACGCCGATCCAATTGCGTATAATTTCCGGCTCCAGCACTATTGAAAGACTCCACGATGGAACTACTATTACTTTGCTCAATTCCTGTTCCCACAACAAGGTTCCAAATTTTGGATAAAGGTTCGGTATAGGAAATTGAAGCGCTTAACACGTCACTGGTATTGTTACGCACCTTACTTTGATCTGTAGTTGAGTCTGTTTTTAAGCTATAATTTCTCAGGTCGGAATTTAAATGTCCAGTACCTTTCATCTCATTTCTTTTCCATTGACCATCGAATGTAAAAGAACGTCCTTTTTTCTTGAATTTGTGCGTAAAATAAGTGCTAAAATTGAACTCGTTGATATTATTTTTCACCAATTCTCGCGTATTCTCAGCAATAGTTGTATCTGCATTTTGGCCAAACTGATAAGCTTCACGCTTGTTATCTGACCAGAGATTCTTTCTTGATGCCCCGCCTCGTATGGTTAAGAGATTTAACGAATCTAATTTCAGGTCATATTTCAGATTGGCACGATGCTGGTCATTTTCAGAATCTACATTCTTCACTGATTTGTTATTGATCAAACCAGTTGTAATCGTTTCATCATTTCCATCGCTGCTCAATCTTCCGTATTTATAGTTAATGTTGACTGTATGTTTATCCTTATCAAATTTATCCGAGAAGTTAACGCCCGAATTTATGGCCTTAGGTACACCAATAACTCCTTGTCCAGAAAAAGGATCCGTAAAATTAGACCAGCTCATCGATCCGTCATCACCATAGGAAACACCTGAATCACCACCATACTTTTGTGCATCCTGCCAGTTCATGCTCGTGGTACCATTATTACCGAAAAGCCCATAAACTGATATTTTCTGCGATCCCTTAAACTTGTTCAACATCAATTGCCCCATATAGTAGTCGTCGGTTCCACCGCCAAGAAGCGCTTTTCCGAACATGCCATTTTTAGAGCCTTCTTTTAGCTTTACATTGATCGTTTGCTCACGCTGACCGTCATCCACTCCTGTTCGCTCTGCCTGCTCGGATTTTTTCTCGTATACCTGAACTTTATCCACCATATCCGATCGGATATTTCGTGTCACCAGTGTCGGATCATCACCGAAAAATTCCTCACCGTCTACCAATACTTTTTTGACTGTTTTACCTTGTGCAGTAATCTTTCCAGATGCATCAACCGTGATGCCAGGCAAAGCTTTCAACAGGTCTTCAACCTTGGCATTCTTCTCAACTTTAAAACTGCCGGCATCATATTCTGTGGTATCACCTTTAATTGTGATTGGGATGCGTCCAGTAACGATGACTTCTTGTAATAATGTGGCTGTATTTGTTAGACCAATAGCCAATTTGGAGTAATCCACACCAGATTGAATCTCCGTATAAAAATCGCCATACTTGGGATAACTCACAATCAGCACGTAAGCTCCTGTATCAGGCTTGGCTAAGGAAAACAGACCATTTTCGTCAGATCTCGTAAAGCCTGTTAATATGGAATCTTTAGCGGTCAACAGCATAACTGTTGCATCTGATAACTTTAGTTGGTCCTTTACATCACCTATTTTTCCAGCAATCTTGGATTGGCCCAAAGCCAAACCAGGAATAGCAAAAATGAAAAATAAGAGAATTTGTAAAACTCTTTTCATAAAATTGTTGGATAGTAAATTAATATCAATATAACATTAGTAGATAAAACCAATGTTTTGTTACAGTAAATTTAATTTTATTTCTTAAAAAATGGATTTTGGTTCATAGTTCCCCTTTCGAGCAAAATAAGAGGTCCTTTTTACAGCAGCTCAGATCCGATGTATTCATACAAAAGATCTTCACTATACCTGATAATGCCTCTTTTGTTGCATATTGATCAAACGCCACAACTGAAGACAGAAAAAGCATATCAAAACAGCAAAAGATAACTGGCCACCAATCTCACTATAATTTTTAAGATCTGGGGCAATGTCTGCAACTTGAATTTTGGCCATCAGATAATTATTGAACATCATGCCACAAACAGTCCCAAGAAGAAAAAATGTAATCGCATACTTTTTATTTGACAGGGCTTTCTCTTTATCTTTCTCGAGCGCAGCAATACCGTTCATGATACGTTGTTCAAAATCATCAAATGGCATTTCTATTTTACTCATTTGCATAACTTTCTTGAATTTTTCCTGTTCCTTATCCATAATACTCCGCTTTTTTAATTAACTGACTTAAAATGATCTGCATATTTTTACGGGCCCGGTGCAAGATCACTTTGGTATTCGCTAATGTCCAGCCCATAATCTCTTTAATTTCATCCATCGACTGTTCTTCGAGATAGAACAACCGTAATGCAACAGACTCGCGAGCGGGCAGAATAGTGAGTGCATCGTTGATCATTTCTTTTCTTTCGTGGTCGATTATTTCATCCAATACGGAATCTTCATGCGACATGTCATGGTGGGATAGATCAAAATTGACCAACTCCAGTTTCTTATGACGAATAGCATTAAAAGCAACATGAACAACAATTCGGTAAAACCAGGTACTAAATTTCGATTTCCCTTTAAAGGAAGACAGCGATTGATAGCATTTTATAAATGCATCCTGAACGGCATCTTCTGCCAAATGCTCTTCCTTTACAATAGAAAGAGCGACAGAAAATGCCATATCCTTATACGTTTTTATAAAATAACGATAGGATTCCACATCGCCTGATAGAACTTTTCGAATATAGATTTCATCCATTGGCGGGTTAAATATCGCGTTTTTTATCCAATCGGTTAGCAATTATCATTGCAACACCCGCAGAAATAATCAAAATTGCGACGGCAAGTGAATCTGGCAAATCAGTATTCATGTAGTTGTCCAAAATTCCCACAATGAATAATCCTATTCCTATACCAAGTACCAAAATCCCGGGCTTTTGCCAATCTAGTGACTCTCTTTTCTTATTTTCACCTGGAATCTGTACAGCCACGCTCCGATACCGCATAATAAAATAAACACACAACGTGATACATGTAAATAGTCCGATTCCTAAAATGGCCCCTACTGATTGCTTTTCCATAATTATTTGAATTAGTTTTTACATTAGTCGCAGCCTTTCCCGAAAAGGTTACAACAAATTGAGTTAAATGTCTCGATTTGTGTAAATTTGTTTCAAACACAAACAATATGCAAAACATTAAAGAATATGTAGAAGCAAACAAGCAACGTTTTTTGGATGAGTTGTTTGATTTATTGCGTTTACCATCAGTAAGTGCCGATCCTAAATTTAAAGGAGATGTTGAAAAAACTGCTGAATTTGTTGCTCAGAAATTGCGTGAAGCCGGAGCCGACAATGTAGAAGTTTGTCCTACCGCTGGTAATCCAATCGTTTATGGAGAAAAAATTATCGATCCGGCACTTCCTACAGTGTTGACATATGGTCATTACGACGTACAACCTGCTGATCCATACGAATTGTGGGATACCCCTCCTTTCGAACCGACGGTCCGTGATGGCAAAATATACGCACGCGGTTCTGCTGATGATAAAGGTCAGTTTTATATGCATGTAAAAGCCTTCGAATACATGATTAAAAATGATGCATTAGCATGCAACATCAAATTTATGATTGAGGGTGAAGAGGAAGTGGGCTCAGTAAATTTGGGTACATTTGTTAGAGAAAATACTGAAAGACTGAAAGCTGATGTTATTGTTATTTCCGATACATCGATGATCAGCATGGCTCAACCATCGTTAGAAACTGGCTTACGTGGACTTTCGTATGTTGAAGTTGAAGTTACAGGGCCTAATAGAGATTTACACTCTGGCGTATATGGTGGAGCAGTAGCCAATCCGGCGACGATATTAGCAAAACTGATTGCATCATTACATGACGAAAACAATCATATCGCTATCCCTGGATTTTATGATGATGTTGTCGAATTGACGGCTGAAGAACGTAAAGCATTAAATGAAGCACCTTTTGACATTGAAGAATACAAAACTGACCTGGGTATCCAAAATATCTGGGGAGAAAAGGGTTTCACAACATTAGAACGCACCGGTATTCGCCCAACCTTAGAAGTAAACGGTATTTGGGGTGGTTATATCGGTGAAGGCGCCAAAACGGTATTGCCTTCAAAAGCGAATGCAAAAATTTCAATGCGTCTTGTACCAAACCAAAACTCTCACCGTATTACGGAGCTTTTCAAAAAACATTTTGAATCTATTGCACCAGACTATGTGAAAGTAGAAGTTAAACCTCATCATGGTGGTGAACCTGTCGTCACACCGACCGACAGTGTTGCTTACAAAGCGGCAGAAAAAGCCCTACATGACACCTTTGGTGTTAAGCCTATCCCAACGCGTGGTGGTGGTTCAATTCCAATCGTCGCTCTTTTTGAAGAAGTATTGGGTTTAAAGACTGTACTCCTAGGCTTCGGACTAGATAGTGACAACCTACACTCTCCAAATGAAAAGTATGGTATTGAGAATTACCTTATGGGAATATCAACAATTCCTTTATTTCATAAATATTACGCGGAACTAAGCAAATAATTTAGTTTTTCATTAGATAAAGGGTTATTTTTAAATTTTAGAAATAACCCTTTATCGTTTTATGGATTTTGATTTTCGTTTAATTGTATTTTACACTGCGGCTCAGCACCTTAATTTCACCAAAACGGCTTCGGCCCTTTTCATCTCACAACCAGCCGTAAGCAAAAACATCCAAGAACTAGAGAAGAAACTTGGCGTACCACTCTTCGAAAGAAAGGGCAACAATCTTAATTTAACTGATTCAGGTCAGATTCTCTATAAATATGCCCAACAGATTATCAATCTGTATAACCAGGCGGGCCAAGAAATACAGGAATTGCAGGAAGGGCGAAAAGGAAATCTGGTCTTAGGAGCCAGCACAACCATTTCCCAATATGTTTTACCTGCGCTGCTTGCCGATTTTCTATCCCAATATCCCAACAACCGCATCCAGTCTTTTCAATCCAATAGCCGCAGTATTGAGGAACAGCTTATCGACAAAACATTGGATTTAGGTATCACGGAGGGGTCTACCGACAACCGGGCGCTGAAATACATTCCTTTTATGAAGGATGAGTTAGTTTTGGTCACAAATAGCCAAAACCCACTATTAGCTCAATTAAAAAATCCAATACTATCCGATATCACGCGCTTACCTTTGGTACTACGTGAGCAGGGATCGGGTACACGAACAATTATTGAGAATGCACTAAAAGATAAAAGCATTAATCTATCCGAAGTACAGATAGAAATGATCTTGCCTTCAACAGAGAGTATCAAAGGCTACCTTGCTCGTCGCAACAGCTTTGCTTTTTTATCTATTCATACGGTGCAAAAAGAAGTGTTAAATAATCTATTGACCATTGTTGATATTCCACAATTGACAATAGAACGTTATTTCTATTTTACCCATTTATATGGAGGACTTGCCGGTACGCCCAACCAGTTTTTGCAATTCTGTCTGCGGCAAAACTTCAAGTTATAACCAAATGTTATATCTCATAAATAAACTTCGTTTTAATTCCAGATTTGAGGCGGCTAGATTTGTACAAATGAATTAGCGTAATGGAATATAAAAAACTAACAGATTATTTAAAGGCACTCAGCTGGATCATTGTAGCATTGGTCATTACATGTACGACCTTATGTGTATTTCCACTAAAACATGAGGAAAACAAAAAGCAAACAGATTCTCTTGAAATGCGCAACGACTCGCTTATTACGCACGTTTCCCAATTTAAGGAAATCTCTTTCAAAGATAATCCCGAAGGCAAAATGGCCAGTTATGGTGAAAAGCTAATCAAAAATACATACGATTATTTCTATGATGGGGAGGTCAAAATCGGAAACAAGCTTGCCTGTAGCAGCTGCCATCTCAATGGAGGCACAAAGGCTTTTGCTGCACCTTATGTCGGGCTCACCAATGTCTTTCCAACCTATATTGGACGAGAAAATAAGGTTGAATCACTTGAAGAGCGCATCAACGGTTGCTTTGAGAGAAGCATGAACGGCCGAGCCATTCCTGAAAATAGCAAGGAAATGAGAGCCATTATCACCTATATTAAAAACATCAGCATAAATACAGTTAATAAAGGTCGGTTGGCAGGCCAAGGATTTATAAAAATGGATATTCCCAATCGTGCCGCGGACTTGAAACATGGTAAATTGGTCTTTGAGAATAAATGTACAAGTTGCCATGGAAAGGATGGTCAGGGGCTGGCACAAACAGCGGGAAAAGGATATCAATATCCACCCTTATGGGGAAAAGACAGCTACAATGACGGCGCAGGAATGGCTAGATTGCTTACCGCTACGCGTTTTATCAAAGCTAATATGCCTTTAGGCGCAACTTATGATGCACCTCAATTGAAAGACGACGAGGCCTATGATGTCGCAGCATATATCAATTCTTTCGATAGACCTCAAAAAACAAACAAACAATTGGACTATCCTAATCTAAGCAAAAAGCCCAAAGATAGCCCCTATCCACCTTATGCCGATAACGTTAGTATAGAACAACATAAACTCGGACCTTTTAATTTTTAAACATACATACCCCATTAAATCAATAATAAATATGAAAAAACAATTTACAATCGCTTGCATTTTAGTAGCGATAACGACTATTCAAGCGAAAGCACAGGACAATAAATTGTTGCTCAATAACCACCAATACAGCGGTGCCGTTGCTAAGAAAAAAGCGTATAAAGCCATTTATCAGCTGGACAGCAATGATCCAAAGACAATTGAAAAAGCAATCCGTAATATTAACAATGTCTTGAAAGACCCACGGTTAAAAGGACACTTACAGATTGAGTTGGTTGCATTTTCCGGTGGTACCGAAGCTTACCTAAAAAAGAACAGCCAATATGAGAAACCTTTGAAAGACCTCGTCGAGAAAGGCGTTATCGTAGCCCAGTGCCTGAATACGTTGGAAGAGAAACATATTGCCAAAGAAGAACTATTTGATTTTATAGGCTATGTTCCTAGCGGAAATGGTGAATTAATCTTAAGAGCAAATGAAGGTTGGGTTATCGTTAAACCATAAGTATAATGAAAAATTTTCTACTGCTTGGTCTAACTATCGTATTATTGGGAGCCCAGGAAATTAAGGCACAAGAACATCGTTTTGATCCCCCCTGGAATAATCCACCAAAATCGGCTCTAAATTTTACGGTACCCGGGATAGACAATATTCCAGATTTATATGGTGATATCGAGAATCCGCAGCTTACCGTTTTTTTCGCTGGCAATCAATTTATGGTTGTCGATGATCTACTTGCATCATTCAAAAAAGAATACCCACAATACGAACGTATTTTTGTTGAAACTCTGCCGCCGGGCATTTTAGCTAAACAGATTAAAGGCGGATCAATCACGATAGGCAACCTACGTATTACGCATAAGCCCGATATTTACACAGCGAGCAAACGAGCGATCAACGAGATGGCAGATTACTTCAGCCATACACAGGTTTATTGCTACAACAATATCTGTTTGATGATTCCAAAAGGAAATCCCGCTAATATCAGAACATTGAATGATCTGGGGAATGACAAAGTTCGTATTAGCATGCCTAATCCCCAATGGGAAGGAATTGGGGAGCAGATCAAAGCATCTTATAAAAAAGCCGGGGGCGAACAACTCGTCAAGAAAATCATGGATGATAAGGTCAAAGATGGCAGCACTTATCTGACCAAGATCCACCATAGGGAGAGCCCCATGCGTATATTGTATGGACAGGCAGATGCGGCTCCCGTTTGGGCTTCTGAAGTCGTTTACCAAAAACTAATTGGCCATCCAGTTGAAGGGATCACCATTCCTGATGCGCAAAATACAACGGCAACTTACGTTGCTGCAAAGCTTAAAAACGCCCCCCATACGCAGGCTGCAGATGACTTTTTAAAATTCATGGACTCACCAACGGCCAAGAATATTTACAAGAAATATGGTTTCACAGTAGACTAAAAAAGAAAATGGATAATTAATTATCCATTTTCTTTCTTTACTTTAGGTCAAAATTAGTTGACTTGTATGATCCTATTGCTCAAAAAACTCCATCGGTATTGGTATTTTATCAGCGTTCTACTTGTTTTTCTTCTGTTTTTCCCTTATATCTATTTTTTAGCACGACGTCCCGAAAAAAACTATGCTAGAATCGCCCGTATGCGACGCTGGGTATCAGTTGGTGGTTCGGCCCTAGCTGGTGTATTTTTTAAGGTGAGCTATGAATCAAAAATAGATTGGAACCGTTCCATGGTATTGTGTCCCAATCATACTTCGGTCTTGGATATAACAGCCCTCACCTATTTGTGCCCAGCTCCTTTTTCTTTTATCGGAAAAGCTTCATTGCTTAAAAATCCGGTTACACGTATTTTTTTCAAAACAATAGATATCCCGGTCACAAGAAGAAGTAAAGTATCTTCTTTCAAGGCCTTCCAACGTGCCAATGAACTCGTCCGAAATGGCAGAAGTGTCGTTATCTTTCCAGAAGGAAAAATCGACGATAGTTTTCCGCCACAGATTCATGCATTTAAATCCGGAGCCTTTCGAATCGCTATTCAGAATGACGTTCCCACAGTACCCATTATCATAGAAAATGCCTGGGATATCTTTTTCGATGACGGCTCGAAAAGGGGATCTCGGCCGGGAATAGTTAAAATCCATGTATTCAACCCGATAGAAACTAAAGATTTTAACGATGATAATGCATCAGAACTAGAAAAAGTTGTATACGACAAAATGCATTCCTATTGGATTATGAAGAATAAATCGTATTTTCATAACCTAGAGAACCTCCAAAAAATATGTCAGGAAAGATCTTAATCGAAATCAAGGATATTGCTAGAGAATACCAAATTGGTGCGGAAACAATTCATGCCTTAAGCTCCGTTACACTCAACATCCATAAAGGAGAATTTGTTGCCTTAATGGGGCCTTCAGGATCAGGCAAATCCACGTTAATGAACATTCTCGGTTGCTTGGATACGCCAAGCCGAGGAGAATACATCCTCAATGGGATTAATGTGAGTGACATGACTGACGATGAACTCGCCGAAGTAAGAAACAAAGAAATTGGTTTCGTCTTTCAAACTTTTAACCTGTTACCAAAGAATACAGCACTTGAAAATGTTGCGCTTCCCCTAATTTACGCGGGCTATAATAAAGTTAGACGTGAGGAAAAAGCTACTGCAGCATTGGAAAGTGTCGGCTTAGGGCATCGTATGGATCATAGACCTAATGAACTATCGGGTGGACAACGACAACGTGTTGCTGTTGCAAGAGCATTGATCAACGATCCTTCCATTATACTTGCCGATGAGCCAACAGGAAACCTTGACACCAAAACGTCCATTGAAATTATGGGCCTACTGGAGGAAATTCACTCCAAGGGTAATACCATTATTCTAGTGACACATGAAGAGGATATCGCATTACATGCACACCGTATTGTACGCATGCGAGATGGCTTGATCGAAAATGATTATCCAAACCCAGAAATCAAATCAGTGTCACCAAGACTTGATGCGTTAAACGAAAAGGGAAGTGACTTTGAGAATATCTAAAAATATTATAACGCTAAAAATCAACAACTTATATTAATACAGCAAAAATAACACGTGATTTACTTGCTTAAGTTAAATTAAATCATAGTTTTGCGAAAATAGAGAACTTAAATTGTTTTTATATGTATTGGACATTAGAATTAGCTTCGCATCTAGAAGATGCACCATGGCCAGCAACAAAAGATGAATTAATCGATTACGCTATTCGTTCGGGTGCACCTGTTGAGGTGATTGAAAACTTACAATCTCTTGAGGACGATGGTGAGCCATATGAAAATATCGAAGAAATTTGGCCCGACTATCCAACAAAAGACGATTTCTTCTTCAATGAAGATGAATACTAAAAAATAAAAAACGCCTTTATTCAAAAGGCGTTTTTTATTAAAGACATCGCCCTCTCTTCGGAGACAACTCAGTACGATATCCATAACCTCCCGAAGGTTTTTATTCCATAGTTTTAATCTATTTTGATGAAGACAAGTCTTACAAGTATGAAGATAAAATTAAAGCTATTGTTGTTCATGTTTATTGGCTGTATTGTCAGCCAAAGCCTATTTGCTCAGGAACAACAAACTTCCAATGAACAGGTTGTTGTTTTAAAAAAGTTTGTCCAGCGCTTGAATGATCCTAATTTAGCGACTGATATTATTTTAAGCCAAGATCTAATAACATCAAAAAAACTGGACGAAGATCTACAGGAATACCTATTGGCAAGCATCGATGAAATCAGGATAAATGTACAGAGCAAGGATATCAACCAACTGGAATATCTTAGCTTTGCTCAAGCAGGAAGAAAAGAAACAAGTGATATCGATCTCGAAGGTATTGACCCGCAACAAGTCTACTTTGTCAAATACCTCAAGCGTTTTGTATTTGCAGCAGTCATCCGTGATAGCAAAATTGCCTCTTTTACATTAGTTTCCAAAGGGAACAATAAAGCTCATTTTGTATTCTATTAGTTTTCATTGCCCCTATTTTATCAGACGCCTGCTGTTAGAATCCTTAAATATCACGCTTAGTCTTACACAAATGCACGCTTATCAGGTTTTATTTTAAAGTATATTTGTGAGCAATATTAAGCCAAAGATGCTTTCTTAAAAATTTTTCAATAAAAACACTTGCATTTTATAATTCTATCAACCATATTTGTATTAATAAAAATAACAATGATAACAACTGTATCAAATAAAGCTTGGTGGTGGCACAACGAATAACGTTGTGGCAAACTCCTATTGCATTATTTGATTAATACGTCAAGATATGATGGGCTTGCCTAAATAAGGTAAGCCCTTTTTTTATTTAAATTACCATGAAAGAAATTTTAGCGCATTTATTTGAATACAAGACATTTTCTCGGCAAGAAGCCTACGAGATCCTAACCAACATTGCCATGGGCAAGTATGACAGTCACCAAATTGCGGCATTTATGACGGCTTATGGTATGCGCAGTATTCGCGTTGAAGAGCTTGGAGGGTTTAGAGATGCGATGTATGATTTATGCCTCAAGCTGGATTTTAACGGTTATGATTTAATTGACCTTTGCGGTACAGGTGGGGATGGTAAAAATACCTTCAATATCTCGACAATAGCATCTTTTATCACTGCTGGGGCTGGTTACCATGTCGCAAAACACGGTAATATCGGGGTATCTTCGAGCTGTGGTTCATCCAATGTCATGGAATATTTAGGCTATCAGTTCAGCAACGACAAGGCTGAGCTACAACGCCAACTTGATGAAGCCAATATCTGTTTCCTACATGCGCCATTGTTTCACCCTGCCATGAAAACCGTTGCCCCGATACGTCGTGCATTGGGTGTTAAGACTTTCTTTAACATGCTGGGTCCATTGACAAATCCTTCCAATCCTAGATTTCAGTCTGTTGGTGTATTTAGTTTGGAATTAGCACGACTGTATGGTTATCTATACCAAAATACCAACAAACAATATTCCATTATTCATGCTTTGGACGGTTATGATGAGATATCCATGACCGGTGATTTTAAGGTAATCAACAACCAAGGAGAGAATTACTACAACATGGAAGAACTTGGTTTTACCCCAGTCTCAGCTCAGGAGTTGACGGGAGGTGAAACGATAGCAGATGCCGCCCAGACATTCTTATCTATATTGAACAATCAGGGTACAGATGTGCAGAACAATGTTGTTTTGACGAATGCCGCATTTGCGATTAAGACCTTTAATCCCAAAAAATCTTTTGGTGACTGTTTTTATGAAGCTGAAAGTTCATTGATGGGAGGTAAAGCTTTGCGCAGTTTCCAAAAACTAATCAAAAAATAAAATGGCGATCAAAGTAAAAGTTTGTGGCATGAAATATCCCGACAATATAACCGCTGTAGCCTCCTTGGGCATCGATTATATGGGATTCATATTTTATGATCAATCCAAACGTTATGTTGGTCAAAGCTCCTCCTCATACATTAAGGACCTTGACAGCCTAAGTAAGGTCGGAGTTTTCGTCAATGCCAGCCTTTCAGAAATTCTAGATAAAATAACTGAATTCCAACTAAATGCAATTCAACTGCATGGAAATGAATCTGCGGAATACTGTCTTGAATTGAAAGAAAAATCAGCAGTTAGCATCGTGAAAGCCTTCGGAGTAGATAAAAACTTTGACTGGATACAGCTGGATCCTTACGCTAAAATTGTAGACTACTTTTTATTTGATACAAAAAGTAGTTCCTATGGTGGTACAGGAGTACAATTTGACTGGTCCCTATTGGACCAATACAAACTTACTACCCCCTATTTTCTCAGCGGCGGTTTAGATCCCGAAAATATCAAAACAGCGCTAGAAAGAAATGATCCACGGCTATATGCACTGGATTTAAATTCAAAATTTGAAGTAGAACCCGGCTTAAAAGATATTGAGCTATTAAGCCACAGTATAAATACTATTAAAAAATGAGTATATATCAAGTCAATGAAAAAGGATATTATGGTCCCTTTGGAGGAGCCTATATCCCTGAGATGCTCTATCCCAATGTGAAAGAGCTACGTGAAGAATATCTCAAAATTATCGAAGAAGAGAGCTTTCAGGAGGAATTTAACCAACTGCTCAGCGATTATGTCGGACGTCCTTCTCCATTATATCATGCCAAGCGTCTATCTGAAAAATATGGAACTACGATTTACTTAAAACGGGAGGATCTTAACCATACCGGAGCGCATAAAATCAACAATACCATTGGCCAAATTCTATTAGCGGAACGCTTGGGTAAAAAGCGCATCATTGCCGAGACAGGCGCAGGACAGCATGGCGTTGCCACAGCTACCGTTTGTGCGCTGAAAGGTATACAATGTGCGGTGTACATGGGAGAAGTTGATATTCAACGTCAAGCTCCAAATGTAGCACGGATGAAAATGATGGGTGCCGAAGTTATTCCCGCAACATCGGGCTCCAAAACGCTAAAAGATGCGACCAATGAAGCTTTGCGAGATTGGATCAACAATCCTGTCGACACCCATTATATCATTGGGTCTGTTGTGGGACCACACCCTTATCCCGATATGGTTGCTCGCTTTCAGTCTATTATTTCTGAAGAAACGAAAAAACAACTATTAGCAAAAACAGGAAGAGAAAATCCAGATATCGTATTGGCTTGTGTCGGTGGAGGCTCCAATGCGGCAGGTATGTTCTATCATTACCTCGATGAAGAATCGGTTCAATTGTATGCCGTAGAGGCAGCTGGCCATGGTGTTGATTCAGGCGAATCCGCTGCGACAACAGCACTAGGAAAAGAGGGCGTTTTACATGGAAGCCGATCTATACTGATGCAAACAGCGGATGGCCAGGTCATAGAACCTTACTCCATATCGGCAGGACTCGATTACCCCGGTATTGGCCCTCAACACGCTTGGTTATTCAAATCCGGCAGAGGTAACTATGTAAGTGTGACTGACGACGAAGCGATGCAGGCAGGTCTTGAGCTTACCCGACTAGAAGGTATCATACCGGCTATTGAGAGTTCTCATGCCCTGGCTTATTTGGAAAAAATACCTTTTAAAGGTGATGAGACTGTCGTTGTCTGTCTTTCTGGACGTGGTGACAAGGATCTAGATAATTATATGAAATACTTTGATTTTTAAGGCATGAATACAATTGAAAAAAAAGAAGGTACTCCCCTTTTATCGATATATTTTACAGCTGGATATCCAACATTGGACAGCACAATAAGTATTGCCAAGAAATTGGAAGAAGCTGGCGCGGACTTTTTGGAAATCGGTTTTCCTTATTCCGACCCAGTGGCAGACGGGCCTGTCATTCAGCACAGTTCAGAAGTCTCTTTGGCAAACGGCATGACCGTAAAAAAGTTGTTCGATCAATTGATTGACCTCCGTAAACATGTTAGCATTCCCGTATTTTTGATGGGCTACTTTAATCCTGTGCTCCAATTTGGTGTTGAAAGATTCTGTGAAGAATGTAAAAATGCAGGTGTAAACGGTGTCATTATACCTGACCTACCCATGGATGAATACGAAGAACTTTACAAAGAGACGTTCGAGAAAAATGGGATTGCAAATATATTCATTGTAACACCGCAGACTTCTGAAGAACGAATCAGAAAAATAGACAGCCTTTCCAGGAGCTTTATTTATTTACTTTCTTCCAATGCAACGACAGGTAAAACACTTGATGTTGGAGACGATACAGCTGCTTACTTCAAGCGGATACATGATCTTCAATTAAAAAACCCATTGATCGTTGGTTTCGGTATCTCCGATAAACCTACCTTTCAAAAAGCAAGTAAGCATACGGCCGGTGCCATTATAGGTACAGCATTTGTCAAACGGCTAAAAGAACCGGATTATCTTACACAGATTCCAGCATTTATTGCGTCTATCAAAGCTTAATATGTAGGCTAGAAATTAGCAAAGCGTTAATTTTTTAATAAGAGTTCGGTCTAAAGTCTTTTTTCTTGGATCGAACTCTTATTTTTAAGGCAGTTTTCGAAAATGTGATTTTTCGAAGAGAATAACTTTGTTGCCTTGATCAACCAAGCAATAGGCAGCCAATCAAATCAATACTGTTATAACCATGGATACGCGAAGAGATTTTTTAAAGAAAGCGGCTATGCTTGCTGGGGGAGCTTCTATCTCCCATGTTATTCCATCCGCTATTGCGAAAGCGATGGCTATAAATCCAGCATTGGGCAGCACATTTTATGATGCCGAGCACGTTGTTTTATTAATGCAGGAAAACCGTTCATTTGATCATGCCTTTGGAACACTGCGTGGTGTAAGAGGCTTCAATGATCCTAGAGCTATCCGTCAACCCAATCGGAATAAAGTTTGGTTTCAGACGCAAAAATCCGGCGAAACATTTGCTCCTTTCCGATTGGATATCAAAGATTCAAAAGTCACCTGGATGGGTTGTCTCCCGCACAACTGGACCGACCAAACAGATGCTCGCAATAAAGGCAAGATGAACAAATGGTTGGATGTAAAACATTCCGGATTTAAAGAATTTTCGAATCTACCGTTGACTATGGGACATTATAGTCGCGAAGATATTCCATTTTACTATTCTCTCGCGGACTCTTTCACAATCTGCGACCAACACTTTTGTTCGAGCATCACCGGCACGAATCCGAATAGGCTTTATTTCTGGACAGCCAATATCCGGGAAAATCTTACAGGAAAAGCCTTGGTTTGGAATGGAGACTCCGAGTTTAGCGGGAAAGCAACATGGACAACTTTCCCCGAACGCCTTTCGGAATTAGGCGTAGACTGGAAAATCTATCAAAATGAAATTTCTTCGAGCAGCGCTGGTTATAGTGGCGAAGCAAATAGCTGGCTCGCCAATTTTGGTTGTAATCCGATGGAATACTTCCCCCAATATCAAGTCAAATATCATCCGCGCTATCGTCAGCTCCTGACATTAAAACAAGAAGATCTCGAACGCAAAATTAGCGAAACAACAGCTGGCGAAGCGCTTGAAAATTTAAAGAAAAATCTCAAACATACGCTAGAAGAATTACAGCTATATACTGCCGAGAACTTTGAAAAGTTCGATGAGCGGACAAAAGATATTCATCGCCGTGCTTTTGTTAACAACAGTGCACAGCCCGATTATATGGAATTGGAAACAATGCATTATCAAGAAGGGGGACAACAGCGCGAGTTACAGATCCCTAAAGGGGATGTTCTGTATCAATTCCGAAAAGATGTCGAGGAAGGTAAACTTCCAACCGTATCATGGCTGGCTCCACCGCAGCTTTTTTCTGACCATCCTGATTCTCCTTGGTTTGGCGCATGGTATGTTAGCGAAATCATGGACATTCTTACCCAAAATCCAGAAGTTTGGAAAAAAACAATCTTTATACTTACATATGACGAGAACGACGGGTATTTTGACCACTTTGCCCCCTTTACAGCTCCAAATCCGGATGATACAGAAAGCGGAAAAGTATCAGCGGGAATCAACCCTGGGTTAGAATATGTACGCCGCGATGAGCAATATTATCCTGAAAGCGGAAGAGAAAGCAATATCGGTCTTGGCTATCGTGTACCGATGATCATTGCTTCTCCATGGACCAGAGGTGGTTGGGTCAATTCGCAAGTGTTTGACCATACCTCCAGTTTACAATTCCTAGAGAAGTTTATTAACCACAAAATCAAGAAAGATATAAAAGAAACCAACATCAGCAGTTGGCGGCGTACAGTATGTGGAGATTTAACTTCGGCATTTAGGCCCTATCATGGCGAAAACATTAACAAACCGATTGTACTAGAACGGGAACCTTTTATCCAAGAGATTCACCAAGCCAAGTTCAAAGGCCTTCCCATGGGCTTCAAAGCGCTCAGCGCAATGGAGATCAAACAAATAGAGCAAGACCCCAGCAGTTCTCCCTACTTCCCAAAACAAGAAAAAGGGCTCCGGGATTCATGTATCCTTCCCTATGAACTTTATGTGCATGGCGAATACCAATCCAAAGGGGATTACTTGGTCACATTTGAAGCTTCAAATAAAATTTTTGGCAAACATGCTGCGGGCTCACCTTTTACCGTCTACCATGCTGCTAGCTACAAAGGAGAAGTTGGAACCTCAAGAAATTATGCTGTTTCTCCTGGAGATCGTGTAACGGACCAATGGTCGCTAGACTCCTTCGATAAAAAAATGTACCACCTCGAAATCTATGGCCCAAATGGATTTTATCGAGCGTTTAAAGGTGACACAAACAACCCAGAGTTAAAGGTCCGCTGTACCTATGAAAAAAGTAAAAATGAATCCGCGTTTACTGGGCGTTTGTCTTTTTCATGTACAAACAAGGGGAAAACAACCCAGCAACTTGTTTTCGAGGATATCAGCTATGGAAAAGAAAAAAGGAGTCTGCAACTTAAAGGTGGGCAATCCATTAGGATACATTTTGATTTGGCTAAGCAAAACTTTTGGTATGATTTCCGCCTCACCTGCGCCGGTTTTCTAAACTTTGAGGAACAATATGCGGGTCGTGTAGAGATTGGAAATGCGGGAAAAAGTGATCCTCTATTAAGCCGATAAACAAAACGAAAGGGAGCATTTAAAAAATGTTCCCATTCTTATAACATCTTCCTGGAATAGGTAAATTTCAGGAATTAAATTACATACGCTGTTATCCGATAAAGTGTTCCGAAAAAAGATCGAACACACTGTACTATTCCTGTATACGACGAACCAGATGATAGAATCCCTTGTACAATAGAATTGCCCCAACAATCAAAAAGATAGCTAACAAATACGAGCTGACCGGATTGATAAATAATAAATACATAACTCTGGTAATTTTTGGTTTTTCATTTGTTACTACAAGTTATAACATTTATCCAAAATATTACAAAAAAAAATTACATATTTTCTTTATTTTTGCTTCGATGAAGAAAATTGCACTATTTATCGGCTTATTTTTCTATTTGCTCGCAGCAAGTGGTGCCTCACTGCATCTTCATTTTTGCCAAGGGGAAACAAAAAGTGTATCGTTATCGGAAAGCCATACTATGGCCTGCCCTCTTTGTGCCAAGTCTGCAAAAAAACAGCAGAACCACTGTCATGAAACAGGAAGCTGTAAAGATGTTAAGATCGAAGCACAAAAGGTCGATCACTTCAGCCGAGTAACACAAAATCTTGATTTTAACACTTTTTCTCCCGCAATAGTTACGCTTCATTGGATACTTAATTATTATCATTTCTCTGGGGAGGAGGACGATTTTTCTAAATTAAAGTATACCGATTTTGCGAGCGATAATAGACAGAACCCACCTGTTTTTATTCTCAATCAAAATTTTAGAATTTAATATCACCTCTTTTCACCGAACGCAGTTCATTTTCTTGAATTGACCGAAGTCCAGTATAGTTTTTATATTTCGTGAGAACGGCAGACTGTCATTCCCAACATTGATCTTTCCGTAGCTTGTCACGGAACAAAAAACAGTGGATTTTAAATCATTCAGCAAAAATAGTAGAACTGAAAAAATAAATCCGTACCCCTTGAATGTGGTTGCGTGGTATCATGAAGGTAAAAATTAAATGCTAGTTGAAGCGAATACTCTTAATTAAAATGATGAATCAAATTTTCAAAAAAATATATACGACAACCATTCTATCCTTATTTTTTCTGGCATTTGTACAGGCACAGACCGACAGTACGAGGACTCTTACAGTGGCTGGGAACTGTGCCATGTGTAAAAAACGTATTGAAACTGCCGCAAAAATGCATGGCGTAGAAACGGCCGTTTGGAATGCAGGAGACAACTTATTGCAAATCAAATATAACCCCCAAAAAGTTCAACTGGAGACAATCAAGAAAAATATTGCTCAAGTTGGTCATGATGTAGACAACTTGGTTGCCACTGATGAATCCTACGCTAAACTCCATGAATGTTGTATGTATCCGCGATTGGAAAATGGCAAAATACCCGAAAAGAAAACTGTAACAACCGATAACCATGACCATCCACATACAGTTACCGGTGTTGTCGTTGAAGAAAATGAAAAGGGGGATCTTAAACCCATTATTGGTGCCAATTTACACTGGGCCAACCTTCCAACCAAAAACACAAGGACAAACGAAAATGGTGTTTTTAAATTGGACCATAAAGAAGGATTCAACAAATTGGTTGTAAGTTATGTTGGGATGAAACCTGACACCATCACCATCAAAGATCTTCATGAAGTCATCATGATTACAGCAAAAGGAAATGTGTTGATGGAAGTCGAGGTAAAAGGAACACGACGCTCAAATTACATCGACCGTATGACACCTGCACGACTGGAAGTTCTTACAGGAAAGGAGTTATTCAAAGCGGCGTGCTGTGACTTAAGCGAGAGCTTTGAAACCAATGCCTCCGTCGATGTCGTCAGTGCTGATGCTGTAACAGGCAGCAAACAGATTCAAATGCTGGGCCTTAGTGGTATTTATACCCAATTAACCGTTGAAAATTTACCCGGACCTCGTGGGCTCGCTTCTCCTTTAGGTTTAAATTCTATTGCAGGAACATGGATTGAATCAATTCAAATCGCGAAAGGTATCGGTTCCGTAGCCAACGGTTTCGAAAACATGGCCGGACAGATAAACGTCGAATTGAAAAAACCCCAAAATTCAGAAAGATTGTTTTTTAATGCCTATGCTAACAACATGGGACGCACAGATGTCAACTTAAATCTTTCACAAAAAATTGGTCAGCATTGGTCCACCGCAGTTCTGTTGCACGACAATTTCATGTACAATAAATCCATGAACTTTAGCCACAACGGATTTAGAGATATACCCGTTGGCAATCTATTCTCTGGGGTCAACCGTTGGTTCTATGAAAATGGGAAAGGACTTATGGTACAATTTGGGGTAAAATATCTCAATGACGACCGTACAGGCGGGCAGATTGATTTTAACGAAAAGACAGATAAGGGTACAACGAATCGCTATGGTTTAGGGTTTGATATTGAACGTGTAGAAGGTTTCGCTAAAATTGGTTATGTGTTCCCCGAAAATAAGCACCGCAGCATAGGTCTCCAGCTTGCAGGGTCGAATTACAATCAAAAAAGCTATTTTGGGCTCAATAACTACAATTCAGACCAACAAAATGGATATGCTAACCTCTTATTTCAAGATATTATCGGCACTGTCGCTCACAAGTATCGCGTTGGTGCCTCGATTAATTATGACAATTACAATGAGTGGTATTTAAAAGATCAAAACTTCAAAAGGAAAGAAGTGGTTTCGGGAGCATTTGCAGAATATACCTATAGTCCATCAGAAAAATTTGATGCCATTATCGGCCTCCGCCAAGACTATAATTCCCTGTACGGTTGGTTTACAACACCACGCATCCATTTACGTTATGCACCGATTTCGGGAACAACGGTTCGAGCTAGCTCAGGAAGAGGTCAACGTACAGCAAATATATTTGCAGAAAATACGGCCGTCTTGGCAAGTAGTAGAAAATTGGTTATTCAATCGCCTAATATATACGATAAAGCTTATGGCCTACAACCTGAAGTCTCCTGGAATAGCGGAATAGCGATAGACCAAAGTATGCGGATCTTTGGACGTGAGGCTTCGGCATCCGTTGAATTTTTCCACAACAGCTTCTCTAATCAGGTCGTGGTCGATTACGAAAATCCCCGAGAGATCAATTTTTACAATTTGAATGGGAAGTCTTTCTCCAATAGCTTGCAAACAGAATTTCGCTTTATGCCAGCACCACATTTTGAAACGAGATTGGCCTATCGCTTACTTGATGTCCAAACTGATTTTCAAAGTGGCAGAAAGACCAAACCGCTATTGGCCAAACACCGTGGTTTTGTAAACCTAGCTTATAATCACCATTCTGGCTGGAGTGTAGACTATACGTTGAATGTTGTTGGACAAAAACGCATTCCGTCAACAGCAGAGAACCCCGTTGAATATCAAATGCCTACAGCATCAAAAGCTTATGCGACCATGAATGCGCAGATTAGCAAAACTTTTGGGAAAGAGAAAAACTTCACTGTATATGTGGGCGGAGAAAATCTGTCTAATTATTTCCAAAATATGCCAATACTTGCAGCGGATCAACCCTTTGGAAACTATTTTGACACTTCAATGCTTTGGGGACCATTAACAGGACGCATGTTCTACACTGGGGTTCGTTATTTCATCAAATAATAGCTAAGCTAAAAAATCAATGAATAATAAAAAAGCGGCTTTTGCCGCTTTTTTTACATTAACTTTTTCAATTCTTGATAAAGCTTTGCCGTTGGCAATCCGACCACATTATTATATTCTCCCTCTATTTTTTTTACGGCGATTAAGCCGATCCATTCCTGTATTCCATAAGAACCCGCTTTATCTAATGGTGAAAATTTAGTAACATAATGATCGATTTCATCCGCATCTAATTCGTAAAAATAAACAGTTGTCGTTTCGACGAAAGTGCTAATCTTACCCTCCCATGAGATCGCTACGGCAGTCAACACCAAATGTTTCTTACCAGACAAGTTTGTTAGTGTTGCTCTGGCTTCCTGTTCATCTTTGGGTTTACCTAATATTTCGCCCTTATCCGATACGACAATAGTATCGGCACAGATAACCAAACAATCGTCTTTATCCCCAAATGCCTCCGCTTTACAAATAGCGATTTGGCGAACGACCTCTGCAGCGGATAAATTCGGATCCACGTATTCTGCCGTTTCCCGAACGTCGACTTCAAATGTCAGCCCAAGCCCTGCTAACAGCTGTTTTCTCCGTGGAGATTGAGACCCTAATATAATTGTTCTATTTTTTAGATTTTTCAACATCCTTATATACTTTTTACTGTTTCATCCTCATACCATTTGCCTTGTACTTTCATGACCTTTTCGATCAATTCACGCACAACTCCCTTTCCGCCACAAAAACCAGACACATAATGTGAAATTTTCTTGATCTCTTCTACTGCATCTGCCGGAGAAACAGCTACGCCAACAGACTTCATGCAGCTAAAATCAGGGATATCGTCACCGATGTACATCAGCTGATTTAATTCAAGCTTGTAATCATAAGCAAGTTCTTTCATTTTAGACAGTTTGTCACTAACTTTTGAATACACTTCTTTGATTCCCAAACCTTTCATCCGCTGCTCGACCCCCTTCGAACCTCCACCTGTGATAATAAAAATAGGATAGCCTTTCTTGATCGCCAACTGCATAGCATAGCCATCTTTTATATTAAATGTACGTAACTGATGCCCTTCTTCATTAACTTGTACAGTACCATCAGTCAATACACCATCTACATCCAATACAAATGCTCTTATCGATTTAAATTCGGTCAATACCATAAAAATTTATTTTTGTAAAAGTAAGGCATTTCGAGTAATAATTCGCGTAGCGATACTGATCTAATTGACAGGACTGTCAGATAATTATTCAGTTAAGCCAAAATATCATTTGTGTGTCACAACATAGTTGTATTAGCAACTTATTCTCAAAAATATTTGGATGCTACTGTATATTTACCGTATCTTTGTAGAAGATAATTAAAGGTTATCTCGCTATGAAACACTAACAGCAAGCAATCAGAAGAGTTATTTACTTGAAGCTTGCATAAGATTAAAAAAAACAATCATTTTTAGTTTTCATGGCACAACACGGCAACTAATTTAGTTTAGAAGCCCTTAAAGAGTCTTTTCATAATTTAGGTTTATAATTGGTTAGTAACGAACCCTGGTGCCCATCATCAGGGTTTTGTTTTTATAAGCATTTTTTCTTCTTCTATTTAATAAACTTGACTGAACTATCTCCCTACCAACATATAGCTAAGAACAATTTTCAATCAATTTTTAGACAGTGATCAGTCACTGCTTATTCAGTCTACACTGAGTGATCACTGAACAATCACTGAACGAGCACTGAACAAACACTGAACAAGTACTGTTAAAAGACCTAATTTGATCACTGCTTGATCCCTACTTGCTGCAACTCAGAATTAAAAGACAAAAAATGGTATGAGCTACGCTTACGTAACAAAAAATCGCTATTGCGCGGTAATCGATTATTTTGGAATGCCCCTTGACTGTTTATAGGTTTGCTTCTATGCTGACTTTTGATTATTTTAGGAATAGCAAGTTTTTTTGTTATTTTACATATATCTTTTTCCCCAGGTACCATCGAAACACAATACCTACAGAAAAGTAAACGATAAACTCATTCTAACATGAATCGAAAAAATTATAGAAAGCAAATTACCATAGGAGTGATAATTTCTTTTTCGCTTATCTTCCTTTCAGCCCTATATTTTTTCATATCGCTGCATCATAATTTAAATAACGAGCGAAGTATTGTTCGTGTTGCCGAAAATAGATTCAATATTATTAATGAAATCAAATCAAGTGTAGACGAAGTAAATGACATCAAACTTGATTACCTGAATAAGAAAGACGCTTCACTATTTATTCCTTATAAAATGGAATTTAAAAAAATGGACGAACTGTTGCGGTCTTTAAGTTTGAAAGATGATTTCTATCATGTTCAGCCAAACAGCACTGAAAACATCCGCAAAGATATCGTTGCATTTTACGACTTTGAGCAGGATATCGATCACACAAAGGAAACTCAATCCATATCCCATAATATTCACGAACGAAAGGCCTCGATATTAAATCAGATCGATCTCATGTCGAGAGATCTATTAGACCAACGGGCAAGACTCTTAGAAAAATCTAGAAATGAACTGCAACTGGCCCAGTACATTACTTACCTTTTCATCGCCATTGGCTTAAGTGGGTTCTTCTATATTCTCGCTAAAATTTCCTCGATCTCTAGATTTCTGAGGTCTACAGTGAAAAGTCAACAAGAATCCAATAAAAGTCTCCAACTATTGCAAGAACAGACCAACAGTGATAACTGGATTTTGAATGCGATTAATGGCATCGACGAACAATTACGCGGTGACTATACAGACAAGAAAATTGCCGAAATAAGCCTACATGCTATTGCTTCCACGACAAAAGCATTAGGTGGGACGATTTACATTTTCGATGATAACTATCAGGAGTATCAGCTTTGCCACAAAATTGGTATTTCCTCCACACAGTATATCAAACGAACGTTTAAGGAAAACGATGGCATTTTGGGCGAAGTTGCAAACAATCATGAAGTCGTTAAAATAAAAGATATTGACCACAAGCATCTTATCTTAGAAACCTCGTTATCCGATCACTTAGACGCTGAGATTTATATTGTTCCCTTCTCTTATGAAAGCCATTGTGTCGGTGTCATGGAAATCTGTTGCCCCATTGTCAATGAGAAAGACGAGCAACTACGATTTAACTTCCTGGATAAAGCAAAAGATAACATTGCCGTTATTATCAAAGTAGCCCAAACTCATGGAAAGCTTGCCGATCTTTATGAGGAACTTCAACAACAAACCGAGGAATTAGAGACGCAACAGGAGGAATTGAGAACAACCAATGAGGAGTTAATCCACAAGACCCATTTGTTGGAGGCTTCTGAGGAAGAGCTTAGAGTACAGCAGGAAGAACTTATCCAAACCAATAACGAGCTGGACGAGAAGGCTAAATTGCTCTTTGCACAAAATGAAGATCTAGAAAAAGCCCGCCAGGCCATAGCCCAAAAAATAGAGGAAGTAGAGCTGTCCAGCAAATATAAATCTGAATTTATGGCCAATATGAGCCATGAACTGCGGACACCACTTAATAGTATTCTCATTCTTGCCAAATTACTTCAGGATAACAAAAAGAAAAACCTCAGTGAGGATCAAATAAAATATGCTTCTGTCATTCACAGTGCCGGCTCAGATCTCCTTCATTTAATTAACGAATTGTTGGATCTGGCAAAAATTGAATCCGGTAAAGTTGAAGTCCAAAAAGAACGTATCAACACAAACTATCTTGTCAATTATATTAAAGATTTTTTCAATGATACCGCAGCGTCGAAAAATATTGACTTCCTACTCGATGTCAATGTAAATGCACCGCAGGAATTCATCGGTGATGAACATCGTATACAACAAGTCCTCAAGAATTTATTATCGAATGCCTTCAAGTTTACAGGTGAAAAGGGCGAAGTCTCTTTAGCGATAGAAGCTGAAGCTGAAAATCTTCTTTTTACGGTAAAAGATAACGGTATTGGCATTGCTCCAGAAAAACAAGAGCTAATTTTTGATGCTTTTAAACAGGAAGATGGCTCAACGAGTCGTAAATATGGTGGCACTGGTTTAGGCTTATCGATATGCCGCGAAATTGCTAGCTTATTAAAAGGGAAAATAACCTTATCCAGTAAGGTTGGTGAAGGTAGTATTTTCACCTTCAGTATCCCGCTAGAACAGGAGATTCAAATTTCAGTCCCGAAAGTAACATCTGTCGAAAAAGAAAGTAATCCACCAACGCAAATTCCGAAGGAAAATCCTATAGTCGAAAAAACGAAGTCGATCGACAACGATGGAAAACACAATAAACTTCTGATTATTGAGGATGATTTTATTTTTGCAGATATTCTAAAAGACTACGCCGAACAAAACGGCTACGATGTTTACATCAGCTATGATGGGCAAGATGGTTTACAAAAAGCACAAAATTTACGACCTGCCGCAATTATCTTAGATATTATGTTGCCTAAAATGGATGGTTGGGAAGTTCTTCGTAACCTCAAAAAAATTGACAGCACCAAGGAGATTCCCGTACACATGATGTCGGCAGGAACATTTTTACATGATGAACCTATTTCTGCCGGAGCCATCGGATTTATGGCTAAACCCGTGTCAGAAGAATCTTTGGCTGAAACATTCTTAAAAATAAAAGCATCGACTAGTCATCCATTGAAAAAAATTCTGCTGGTGGAAGATCAGGAAATCCAAAGCGATTTTATCAAACAATCTTTAGAAGAACAGCATATTCAGATATTTCAGGCTTTCAATGCGAGACAGGCGCTCGATTTATTAGATCAAGAGAAATTGTTTGACTGCATCATTATGGACCTGAATCTCCCTGACAAATCAGGCATTGAACTCCTGAATGAAATCAAATCAAACACTCAATTTAAGGATTTACCCATTATCATCAATACGGCAATGGAACTCACTACAGAGCAGACTTCCGAAATTTTGCATCACAGCCAGGCGATGGTCCTTAAATCTGCTAAATCAAATAATCGTCTGATTGATGAAGTTAATTTATTCTTAAATAAAATTCGCAGCAATAAGCACGAATACACGATGTTCAATCACTCAGGATCCTCTGTAATTGCTGAGAACAATTTAGCTTCAAAAACAGTATTACTCGCAGATGACGATATGCGGAATATTTTTGCCCTTAGTACCGCATTTGAAAGCTATGATATGAACATTGAAATTGCCAACAATGGCCAGGAAGCTCTAGATATTCTTGAACGAAATAAACAGATTGACCTTGTTTTAATGGATATCATGATGCCCGTCATGGATGGTTATGAGGCTATTGAAAAAATAAGGGCAAACAAGAAATTTGCAAACCTTCCTATTATTGCTGTGACAGCGAAAGCAATGAAAGGTGATAGAGAAAAAACAATTGCTGTTGGAGCAAACGATTATATTAGTAAACCGGTTGATGTTGACAAATTAATATCTCTGATGCGCGTATGGCTGAGTTAACCGATAAAATAGTAGCAATGATAAGTTTTGAAGAGTTGGAAGAAGTTATTGATATAGTCAAAAATCTCCACGGCTATGATGTATCCGGTTATACAAGAGCTTCCTTAAAAAGACGTGTGACTAGAATAATGGAACTTAACAAGCTCAATCTACAGGAGCTAAAGTCCAATTTGATTAATCAGCCCGGATTCAGCACCTATTTCCTACAGGAAATTACAGTGAATGTAACTGAAATGTTTAGGGATCCTGATTTTTATAAAGCTGTAAAAACGGATGTATTTCCCTATCTCGCAACTTATCCACATATAAAACTGTGGAGTGCCGGTTGTTCTACTGGCGAAGAAGTTTATTCGCTGGCCATATTGTTAGAAGAAGCAAATCTTTACCAACGTGCATTTATTTATGGTACCGACATTAACGGTAAAGTGTTAGAAAAGGCAAAACGCGGCATCTATTCCCTCGCGAAAGTTAAAGAATACTCGGAAAATTTTATTAAAACAGAACCAAAAAACTCACTGTCGGATTATTATACAGCGATGTACAACGCAGCTACCATTAATAATAGTCTGAAAAAAAATGTCCTTTTCTCTATGCATAGCTTGGTGTCCGATGGCGTTTTTAATGAATTTCAACTGATTACCTGCCGTAATGTATTGATCTATTTTGATACTGAACTGCAAAATCAAGTCCTGGATTTATTCTATCATTCACTATGCCATCTGGGCTTCTTATGTTTGGGAGCGAAAGAATCTTTAATCAACTATAAAGACGCTGCTAAATTTAAGGTCGTAAACAAAAAACAGAATATTTACCAAAAAATTGGTTAGTAGGTGATGGAAAGGAAAATTCTTTTGTTAGCGGGGTCTGCCGGTGGGTTTAGTGTCATTCTAAATCTATTAAAGTCATTGGAACGACCAATCCGCATACCCGTTATTGTCATTGTACACAGAAACCCTAAATATGCTTCTAGTATTGAGGACACGCTTTCCAAAGCGCTTGTTCAAAAAATAAAAACTGCAGATGATAAGGAAGCGATAGAAAATGGGACCATTTATTTTGCCCCTGCTGGCTATCATCTTTTAGTTGAACCAGACTATAGCTTTTCTTTGGATATCTCGGAACCTGTTCAATACTCAAGACCATCAATTGATGTAACTTTCGAATCTGTAGCCGAAATATATAAAGAAAATTGTACCGCTATCTTATTCTCTGGAGCAAATCAGGATGGTGCACAGGGATTATTAATGATAAAACGGTACGGCGGGACGACTTTTGTACAAGACCCTGCGACGGCTGAAGTTCCCATCATGCCCGAAGCAGCTATTCAACTCGATGCACAGGAACGCATTTTGAGCATTCAAGAAATAAAAGATTACATCAAGCAATTGACTTAAAATTGTATTTAGATTTGCTATAATGAAGAAGATAAATATATTAATTGTCGATGATAAAATTGAAAATATTATCAGTCTTACAGCACTGCTGGAGGATATCGAAAATATAAATATAGTGACGAGCACAGATCCCAACGAAGCTTTAAAAATCTGCTGGAAAGAGGATATTGACTTAGCGCTCGTTGATGTACAGATGCCAGAAATCAATGGTTTTGAATTTGTTTCCTTCCTAAAGAAGAATCCGAAAACAAACCATATTATCCCGATTATGGTAACAGCGATTTCAAAAGAAGACAAATACCTCATTCAGGGACTTAATAGCGGAGCTGTGGATTATCTATATAAACCGCTGAACCCCGAAGCGACCATCGCAAAAGTAAAATCTTTTGTTCAGCAATTACTGATACAGCAGGAAATTAAAGAGAAAAACATTGCCTTAGAAGAATCAAAACAGGCCATTCTCAAAGCTAAAGAAGAGGCAGATCTTGCCAGAAAGTCGAAAGAAACATTTTTAGCCAATATGAGTCATGAGATTCGTACACCTATTAATGGTATCATGGGCATTACACAGATGTTAAAAAACTCCCAGCTCACTTTAGAGCAAGAAAACTGGATCAATAAACTGGACTCTGCCTCTCAAAATCTATTGACCATTATCAACGACATATTGGATCTTTCAAAAGTTGACTCGGGCATGATGAAACTTAATATGGAGTCGACATCAGTGCAAGATATTACAGATGATCTAAACAATCTCTTTATTGATAAAGCCAACTACAAAGGGTTGAATTTTTCAATTGATGTAGACGATCGGATCACAAGTTATTTTCTGACAGATCCACTACGGTTGAAACAAATATTGACCAACTTTATCTCCAATAGTTTCAAATTCACCTTGGAAGGTTCTGTTGTATTAAAAATTCAGCTTCTAACAGAGGATAACCATAGCATCTGTTTACGGTTTCAGGTTATAGACACAGGGATCGGCATTGTGGAAGACGCCCTGGAAAAAATATTTATTGCGTTTGAACAGGGAGAAGATAGTATCACCAAAAAATTTGGCGGTACAGGATTGGGCCTCGCAATTGTAAAACGTATTGCTGCGCTGCTCAACGGTCGGGTTTTTGCATCGAGTGAATATGGTAAAGGGAGTATTTTCTCTTTTGAATGTACTTTCGACAAAATCAAAGATAAACCCGTAGAAAAAGAAACGCAGGTACTCTATACGGAATTGCCGAAGTTCAACTTCCCGATGGTTCTCATTGCTGAGGACAATGAATTAAACAGCTTTATGCTGGCAAATATCCTGAAGAGCTGGAATTGCGAAATTACTTTGGCAACGAATGGACTCATCGCACTAGAAGAAATCAATAAGAAAAAAATCGACCTGGTGTTTATGGATGCCCATATGCCGCTCATGAGTGGTTTTGAAGCGATCAAGGAAATACGTCGAAACACGAATCCGACAATCGCAAACATGCCGATTATTTCCATTTCAGCCTCTGTGCTCCAAGCCGAACAACAGGAAGCGCTCGATGCCGGAGCCAATGAAGTTGTTGGAAAGCCATTCGATCCTATCAAATTATATAAAACAATTGATACTTTATTGTCAAAATTGAAATGATAGTTTCAATTTATCAATGAAATCATTAATTTTAGAACATAATCAAGATGTTTTGATGTTATTTCTCATGAACGCGCATCCAGAAAGGAATTACGTTCGTCATAACTTCATCACTAAACCGCTAAAGGCTGCGGAAATGCCTACAATAAATAAAAGATAAACAAACAATCATTCAAATGAAAAAACTTTTTATGATACCAGCAGTTGCAGTTGCTTTATCAATTGCATCTTGTGGTGGAAACAGTGACAAGTCTGAAAAATCAACTAGTACAGAAGCGACAACTTCAACAGAAAGCCAAGCAACAGAAACAGTGCCTGGAATTGAAAACGTGGCTATTTCCAACAGCTTATCTTTAGAAGGTAACGATCAAATGAAATATAATAAGGATTTATTCCGTGTAAAAGCGGGTGAGCCAGTAGAATTATCTTTCAAAAATGCCGGTACTATGCCAAAAGAGTCCATGGGACATAACGTAGTTATCCTAAAACCAGGTGTTGACCTTCCAACTTTTGGTGCTGAGGCTGCTGCAGCTGCTGCAGACGAATATATTCCAAAATCAGCTTTATCTTCAATTGTTTCCCACACAAAATTATTGGGACCTGGAGAAACTGATAAAATCACTTTTACTCTTGAAAAAGGAGTTTATACGTTTATTTGTAGCTTCCCTGGTCACTATGGTGTCATGCAAGGAAAAATTGTTGCAGAATAACTAATAAGTAAAAAAGGATATTCAAACTATGAATATCCTTTTTTCAATTTTATACCCCCACTAACACCGATTCATTGTTCCCCGAGGTGCATAATTTCCATTCTTTTATCAAAAAAATGTAAAGTAAGGATCTTTGGTCACAAATCGTAAGTTTTGATTTCCTATCCCATTAATAATCATTAAATTTGTGGTACAAAAAAATAAAACGTAATCAATGCAATACGACGTAATTGTAATCGGAAGTGGTCCAGGCGGATATGTAGGAGCTATCCGTTGTGCCCAATTAGGATTAAAAACAGCTGTTATTGAAAAATATAGCACATTTGGTGGTACTTGTCTTAACGTTGGATGTATTCCTTCAAAAGCGCTTTTAGATTCTTCGGAGCATTACCACAATGCTGCGCACAATTTTGATGCATTTGGCATCAGCTTGAAAGATCTGAAAGTAGACATGGCAAAGATGATTGCTCGTAAAGACGATGTCATTGCCCAAAATACTGCTGGTATCACCTTCTTATTTAAGAAGAATAAAATTGACAGTTTTCAGGGTGTGGGTTCATTTGTGGACAAAAACACCATCAAAATAACGAAAGCAGATGGTTCTACAGAGCAGATCACTGGTAAAAATGTAATTATCGCAACGGGATCGAAACCGACTTCATTGCCTTTCCTACCTGTTGATAAAAAAAGAATCATTACCTCAACCGAAGCACTTAACCTAAAAGAGATTCCAAAACACCTTATTGTCATTGGTGGTGGTGTTATAGGTTTGGAACTAGGTTCAGTTTATGCCCGTTTGGGTTCAAAAGTTTCTGTTGTTGAATTTGCAAAATCTATCATCGGTACAATGGATGGTGGCTTAGGAAAAGAACTACAACGTGTTTTGAAAAAATCATTGGGCATGGAGTTCTATTTAGGTCATAAAGTAACTGGAGCTTCCGCGAAAGGTAAAGTTGTAAAAGTAACCGCTGAAGATCCGAAAGGACAAGAAGTCACTTTAGAAGGCGATTATTGTATCGTAGCGGTTGGTCGTACCGCATATTCTGAAGGCTTAGGATTAGAAAATATCGGCATCACAGTAGAAGAAAGAGGCAAGAAAATCCCTGTTAATGCCCATTTGGAAACAGCTGTACAAGGTGTATTTGCAATTGGTGATGTGATCACTGGAGCAATGTTGGCACACAAAGCTGAGGACGAAGGTGTATATGTTGCAGAATATATTGCAGGTCAAAAACCACATATTGATTATAATTTGATTCCAGGTGTTGTTTATACTTGGCCTGAAGTTGCTTCTGTTGGAAAGACTGAAGAGCAACTTAAAGAGGCAGGTGTGAAATACAAAGCTGGATCATTCTCTTTCAAAGCTTCTGGTCGTGCAAAAGCATCTGGTGACACGGATGGTTTTGTAAAAGTACTGGCAGACGCGACAACTGACGAAGTATTAGGTGTACATATGATTGGTCCTCGTGCAGCAGATATGATTGGTGAGGCAACCGTAGCTATGGAATACCGTGCATCTGCAGAGGATATCGCACGTATTTGCCATGCACACCCAACCTATACTGAAGCAATCAAAGAGGCGGCGCTAGCAGCTACAGCAAACAGAGCAATACACGCTTAGGCGATAAATATCGAATACTCAAGGGGAAAAGGAAACTTTTCCCCTTTGTCATAAATACCTATACACGATGAATTTTTATACAAGAAAATGGGTCAAACCCGAAGACCTAAATCCCAATGGAACATTATTTGGAGGAACACTACTGCGATGGATTGATGAAGAAGCAGTCATCTATGCTATCGTTCAATTAGGAAATCCCAAAGTGGTTACGAAATTTATTTCAGAAATAAACTTTGTAAGCTCAGCCAAGCAAGGCGATATTCTCGAACTGGGTATTGAAGCGATCAATTTTGGAACAACATCTTTAACGATGCGCTGCGAGGTACGCAATAAAATATCCAGGAAAACAATTCTATCGATCGATAAATTGGTCTTTGTAAACTTGGATGAAGATGGTAATCCAGCTCCTCATGGAAAAGATAGCATTACCTATGCGTATATGGGGATTGAGAAGACAGGTAGAGATGATTAAACATCTCCCCTGTCTTTATTAATTTGGTATCTCCCCCCTACCTAACCCTTTGTAAAAATTTATGCATTTGTATTTTTTAAACAAACTATGATTTCTGTCTCTTTCCTTCAATTTCTTTTTTAAGATCCAATTCCACCCAAAAGCCAAAAATAGGGATTAAAGAAGCCAAGAAATATTTCACCGCCTTTAATATAGGCCACTTGTATTCTACAGTTGACATGATCAGCATAACGACGAAGATAACGACAAAGAAGCCATGAATGGAACCGGCTATTTTGACTGCTTCGGGGATTCCCGCGAAATATTTCAACGGCATGGCAATAAAAAACAAGCAAATGGTGGAGATTGCTTCCCACAGGGCGATCTGTCTGAATATTCTTAACATAATGATAAACTGTGTATTGTGAACTTCAAAAATAAGACTCTAAAAACGCTTTAACTATTATTTTTCCCCCTTTGACCAGGATGTGACATTCTGCTAGAAACAGCGACAGTGTTTTATCAGAAACCGCCAATTTTACAATAAATAGTTCATATTCATCAGAAAAAATGCGTACTTTTGAATGAATATATGCTTCACAGATTTTGTCATTTGAAGCTATAACACTCAACTACAGAATATTTATTTATATGAATTACGACATCATTGTAATCGGTAGTGGTCCAGGCGGGTATGTTGCTGCCATTAGAGCCGCTCAGTTAGGGTTCAAAACAGCGATTATTGAACGCGAATCATTAGGCGGAATCTGTCTAAACTGGGGCTGTATCCCTACAAAAGCATTATTGAAAAGTGCTCAGGTATTTGAATATTTAAACCATGCCGCTGATTACGGCATCAATGTTCAAGGTGGTGAGGCTGATTTTGACGCTATTGTCAAAAGAAGTCGCGGGGTTGCTGAAGGAATGAGTAAAGGTATTCAGTTCTTGATGAAAAAGAATAAAATCGACGTCATCAATGGAACTGCAAAAATTAAAAAAGGTGGTAAAATCGATGTAAAAGGAGCAGACGGTTCTACTAAAGAATATTCGGCAAAACATACCATCCTAGCGACTGGTGCACGTTCACGTGAATTGCCTAATTTACCTCAAGATGGTAAAAAAATCATCGGCTACCGTCAAGCAATGACACTTCCTAAACAACCAAAATCTTTAGTTGTTGTTGGCTCAGGTGCTATCGGTGTTGAGTTCGCTTATTTCTATAATGCAATCGGAACAAAAGTAACTATCGTAGAATTTATGGATAGAATCGTTCCTGTTGAAGATGAAGAAATTTCAAAACAATTAGAGAAAAGCTTAAAGAAACAAGGTATCACCATCTTAACGAAATCTGAAGTTCAATCCGTTGACACAACAGGTGAGTTGAGCAAAGTTTCTATCAAAACAGAAAAAGGTATTGAAGTTATCGAAGCAGAGATTGTATTATCGGCTGTTGGTATCGCTCCAAATATCGAAAATATTGGCTTGGAAGAGGTTGGTGTAAAAACTGATCGCGGCCGTGTTGTTGTAGATGATTTCTACAAAACAAACATCGAAGGTGTATATGCGATCGGTGACATTGTTAAAGGCCAAGCCTTGGCTCACGTTGCCTCAGCAGAAGGAATCACTTGTGTTGAAAAAATCAAAGGTCTACATGTTGAACCTATTGACTACAATAATATCCCTGGCTGTACATATTGTTCCCCAGAAATTGCTTCTGTAGGTTATACCGAAAAAGCGGCAAAAGAAGCCGGGTATGAAATTAAAGTTGGTAAATTCCCATTCTCAGCTTCAGGAAAAGCTTCAGCTGCTGGTGCGAAAGATGGCTTTGTTAAAGTTATCTTTGATGCTAAATATGGTGAGTTCCTAGGCGCACACCTTATCGGAGCCAATGTTACAGAAATGATTGCAGAAGTTGTTGTTGCCCGCAAACTGGAAACGACAGGTCATGAAATGATTAAAACCATCCATCCTCACCCAACAATGAGTGAAGCGATTATGGAAGCTTGTGCTGATGCTTACGGTGAAGTGATCCACTTGTAGTAGTAAAACAAAAAAACTAAAAAGGGGAAAATCTAACGATTTTCCCCTTTTTAGTTTTATGATCGAATGGTTAATAGCGATTACATAACCAATCGCGACTTAAAGACGATCTGTTGATCGACAATTTCGGTGTTGTCAATGCGTTCAAATAAAATTTCAGCCGCTTTACGCGCTTGCATTCCCGGAAATTGCTCTATGCGTCCCATTGGCGGATTTTCCATATATTGCCATAACGGATAGTTGGCATAACTAATAAAGAAAATATCTTGATTTAAGACAAGCCCCTTCTGTCTGGCCGCTTTCATCAAATCAAGTGTAACAAAGTCATTAAAAGATATAATTGCAGAAGGTCGCTCAGACATCGCAAATATACTATCCATAGCCTTTTCATTTCCTTCCGTACTCAGGTCTGTTTCGATGATATTCTTTTCTAGAATATCCATACCATTCCTTTTCATGGCGGATAGATAAGCTACTTTTCGATCTTCACTAGCCGGCAAGGTTTTCGGCCCATTTACAAGGGCAATAATTTTATGTCCACGCGCTACGAAAGCATCCACAGCTTCGTTCATACCCGTAGAAAGATCGCTTTGTACTTTATTGATATTGGGTAAATTAGGCACACAGTCAAAGAAGACAATCGGGATACCAGACGCTTCCAATTTCTCAATGAATTCTAAATTGGTCGTCTTTTTACCTATAGACATCAAAATCCCATCGACACGATGGTTTTTAAATGTTTTTAAGATCTGTTCTTCACGCTCGGGGTCATCCAGTGATTGTCCCATCAGCACAGTATATCGGTGTTCTGATGCAACATTTTCAATTTCACTAATGGCGAAAGAAAAAAACGGTTCAGACAAACTCGGTAAGATAACAGCAATCGTAAATGTTTTACGCTGCTTGAAGAATATAGCCGTTTGATTGGGTTCATAATTCAATTCTTCGGCCATTTTTTTTACGCGCATTGTTGTCACCAATCCAATACTAGGATGATCATTCAATGCTCTAGAAACTGTCGAAGGACTGATTTTCAGCTTCTTGGCAATTTCTTTAATCGTGGCAGGCTTGTTCACTTTATTCATAAATCCAAGGGCTTTATATAAAAATAGGGCTTTTATATCCCTAATCATAATTTTTTCTCAACAATATCGACGACGACTTTAATAACAATTATTGTTGGTAGATTCAACAAAGATACTGACTGTAAACTTAGTCTACAAATTGAATTGCGGTCGTGTCCACCGTAAACTCATTGGCGAGGAACTCCAATGGATCAATTCCCCTAAAAACAAGTTCATCCTTAAAGTAAACTTTTACAGCATCCCCATATTCACCCCAATCCACAAATTTGACTTTATTGAGTTGTTCTAGCGGATTTCCTTTCGTCAAAATACAAACATGTTTATCTGCGGCTTTTAACTGCCTAAACAGCGTATTAATATGATCAAACAAATGTAACCGTAGTGGCAAAATTGCATTGACATGAAGCCGCTCAAAATTCTCCTTATATTTTTGATCAAATCCAAAAGTTTGCTGCGCATGTTCGAACAATAAATTCTCACCTTGATGCTCGAGGTGATTTTTCATAAATTGAACCAAATCTGCTTGAGCCGGAACAGTCTCTGTAAATTCTATAAAATTAGCAAAAAGATAATATACTTGAAGTAAGTAATCCTTTTTAGGAAAAACAACATCATCTAATTCAAAAACATATACCTTTTTTTCTTCTGGGAACATCATGATATGTAAAAGCTTAAAATTTAAGGGCTGTGTCAACAGGGTTAAAACCTTAATGACACTAGCCACAAAAATAAGATTCTATTTGGATACACAGATTAATGCTAAATCCTCCCCGGAATCCGAAGCAACAAACAATCCATCCAGTGATCTTTCGAAAGTCGCTGAGTCCAATAAATCGTTGCCCTTTGACAGAAGTCTATAAGGCAAATCAGCTGGCGGATTTTCCATAACAGGAATAGTTTCAAGCAGATCTTTATCGGGGACAAGAACTGAAATCTGATATTCCTCAAATAAAACTTTGGCTGCAGCCAATGGTTCCAGCTCAAAACCACCTAAAGGCAGCACATAATCAACCTGTTGGTCTAAACTTAATTTGAGTATGTCATGTGCAAAAGTAGGAAGAAGACCTTTTGGAATTTTGGCATATTTCCCTGACGCTAAAAGCAATTCGGGAATGTCTTCTGAACTTGCATATACTATTTCGAAATCAGCCCCAAGTCTTTTAGCGATACGCATCGCCAAAGGTCTGGTCCCGAAAGTTATGAGTATTTTCTTCATTAAAAATATAGTTATAATCCGGATTACTGTTACACGACTAACCCATCGCGCATATGTATCGTTCGGTCCGAAATTCGGGCAAGTTCCTCATTATGGGTAACGATAATAAATGTCTGCTGAAATTTATGTCTAAGATCAAAAAACAACTGATGCAAAGCTGCTGCATTCTCTGAGTCAAGATTACCCGAAGGTTCATCTGCCAAAATAATGGAAGGATCATTGATCAGAGCACGAGCCACAGAAACACGTTGTTGTTCTCCGCCAGACATTTCAGCAGGCTTGTGATCAATACGATGAGAAACCCCTAATAGTTCAAGCAATTCTCTTGCTTTAGCTTCCGCCTCGGACCTCCCCTTTCCTTGAATAAAAGCTGGAATACACACGTTTTCCAAGGCTGTAAATTCAGGCAGCAAATGGTGAAATTGAAAAACAAAACCAATATGTTCATTTCGGAAAGCACTGAGCTTTTTAGCATTCAATTTTTGAACATCAACACCATTGATGAAAACCGCTCCCTGATCAGGCTTATCCAAGGTACCAATGATGTGCAACAGTGTACTTTTACCAGCTCCTGAAGCACCAACAATACTGACGATTTCCCCTTTTTCAACAGCGATATCAACACCTTTCAAAATTGGTAATGACCCATAAGCTTTGTGAATTCCTTTGGCATGTAACATCATAGGACAAAGATAAATAAATTTACGATACCACGAGTTTGAATAAATAAGCTGTTATTTCTCTATTCCAGCCATTTTATTTTGTCTAAATGTCAAAAAATAGATAAAAGAGCAACTTATCCCTTGTCTTATCCCCCAAAAAATTATATTTTTACGCCAAATATTTTTGCAAATGAACATTCACGAATATCAAGGAAAGCAAATACTAAAGAGCTTTGGTGTGCGCGTACAGGAAGGTATCGTAGCAGATACTCCAGAGCAAGCTGTGGAAGCGGCCAAAAAAATGAAAGAAGACTACAATTCTGATTGGGTTGTTGTTAAAGCTCAAATTCACGCTGGTGGCCGTGGTAAAGGTGGTGGTGTCAAGTTAGCTAAGAACTTAGATGAAGTCAAACAAAGAGCAACTGACATCATTGGCATGCAATTAGTAACGCCTCAAACTGGACCTGAAGGTAAAAAAGTAAACAAAGTTTTGGTAGCTCAAGACGTTTATTATCCTGGCGAGAGCGAAACAAAAGAATTCTACATGTCTGTATTATTAGACCGTGCTAAGGGACGTAACATCGTTATGTACTCTACAGAAGGTGGTATGGATATCGAAGAAGTTGCAGAAAAAACACCACACTTGATTTTCAAAGAAGAAATCGATCCAAAAGTAGGCTTACAAGGATTCCAAGCACGTAAAATTGCTTTTAATCTTGGTCTTTCTGGTGCTGCACACAAAGAAATGGTGAAATTTGTTGCCGCTCTTTACAAAGCATACGATTCTACAGACTCTTCTATGTTTGAGATCAATCCGGTATTAAAAACTTCAGACGACAAGATCTTAGCAGTTGATGCGAAAGTAAATCTTGATGAGAACGCTTTGTACCGTCACCCAGATTACGCTGCTATGCGTGACGTAACTGAGGAAGATCCAACGGAAGTTGAAGCTGGTGAATCAAACCTAAACTACGTTAAATTAGATGGTAACGTAGGTTGTATGGTAAATGGTGCTGGTTTAGCAATGGCTACAATGGATATCATCAAATTAGCTGGTGGTGAACCTGCAAATTTCTTGGACGTAGGTGGTACTGCAAATGCTGAAACTGTAAAAGCTGGTTTCAATATCATTTTAAAAGACCCTAACGTAAAAGCGATCTTAATTAATATCTTCGGTGGTATTGTTCGTTGTGACCGTGTTGCTCAAGGTGTAATTGATGCTTACAGCGAAATCGGTAACATCCCTGTTCCAATCATCGTTCGCCTTCAAGGTACGAATGCTGAAGAAGCGAAAAAATTAATTGATGAGTCCGGTTTACAAGTTTATTCTGCAATCTTATTGAAAGAAGCTGCTGAATTGGTAACGAAAGTATTGAAAGGTTAATTCCTTTAATCATCATAACAAAAAACGCGGACTAGTTATAGTCCGCGTTTTTTGTTTCTACTCTTCCTATCGTTCGCCACACAGACAAAAAGTTCTCTTAGCAAACCTATATTCCGTAGCAAAACGAGCTGTGTGCCATTTCCCAATCTTGGAGTTTTCACCTGTCTTTATTTCAACATATATTTTCCTTGTGCAGGTTAACGAACCATCTTTAAGTGAATTAAATCAACATTTATAACCAATAAACCAACAGAATAGCTTATTTTTGTATTGCTTTTTTAACAAAGCATCTTTTACAAGTCAATCTCCAAAAATTAAGATGGAACACACAAGAATAAAGGAACTATTGAATGCCACAGAATTTGGCAAAGAGGTCGTTGTTAAAGGTTGGGTAAGAACTTTCCGCAACAATCAGTTTATAGCAATCAATGACGGTTCGTCAATCAATAATATTCAAGCAGTTGTCGATTTTGAAAATACACCTGAAGATATCTTAAAACGTATCACCACTGGAGCAGCAGTTCGCGTAAAAGGTCAATTGATAGAATCATTGGGTAAAGGGCAAAAAGTTGAGGTAAAAGCTACTGAAGTAAGTATTATTGGCGACTCTGACCCCGAAAAATATCCATTACAGCCCAAAAAGCATAGCTTAGAATTTTTACGTGAAATTGCGCATTTGCGTTTCCGTACCGGAACATTCAATGCGGTATTCAAAGTGCGTAATGCTTTAGCATTTGCGGTACACAAGTTTTTTCAGGAAAACGACTTTGTCTACATGCATACACCAATCATCACAGGTTCGGATGCGGAAGGTGCTGGAGAAATGTTTCAGGTTACAACCCTGGATTTAAAAAACCCGCCACGCAAAGAAAATGGAGATATCGATTTCAAAGAAGACTTCTTTGGAAAACCGACGAACCTTACTGTATCGGGCCAATTGGAAGGTGAGCTTGGTGCCATGGCATTTGGAAACATCTATACGTTCGGTCCGACATTTAGAGCGGAAAACTCAAATACAACACGTCACTTAGCCGAATTTTGGATGATCGAACCTGAAATGGCTTTCTATGAATTAGAGGACAATATGGACTTGGCCGAAGCTTTGCTGAAATATGTGATTAAATATGCTTTGGAAACCTGTCCAGAAGAAATTGAGTTCTTAACCAATCGTTTGTTGGAAGAAGAGAAATCTAAGCCTGCTGCAGAACGTTCAGAATTAAATCTTGTTGAGAAATTAAACTTCGTATTAACAAACGATTTTGAACGCGTTACCTATACCGATGCCGTTGAAATATTAAAGCGTAGCAAACCAAACCAAAAGAAACAATTCAAATATTTAATTGATGATTGGGGTGCTGATTTACAATCGGAACACGAACGCTACTTGGTTGAAAAACACTTCAAGAAACCTGTTATCTTAACAGACTATCCGCGCGAAATCAAGTCCTTCTATATGAAGCAAAATGAGCCGGATGCGCAAGGAAGAAACACCGTACGTGCCATGGATATTCTTTTCCCAGGTATTGGTGAAATGGTCGGTGGTTCGCAGCGTGAAGAAAATCTTGATCGCTTACTCGATCGCATGGCTGAAGTTGGTATTCCTGCAGAAGAAATGGAGTGGTTCTTGGATACACGCCGTTTTGGATCGGTACCGCATTCAGGATTTGGCGTAGGTTTTGAACGCCTCGTTTTATTCACGACAGGAATGACCAATATTCGCGACGTCATTCCATTCCCACGTACGCCGAAAAACGCAGAATTTTAATATAAAGAACAACAGCCAAAACAAAATATTTTGGCTGTTGTTCTTTTAGATATAGCGTATCTGAATGCAGATAATAACCATTGCCCTATTGACATCCTACAACAGCGGCTAAGATTAAACCTAATTCAGGTACTTAACAAAAATAGAAAATGCTTATTAAGATATATAACGACAATCCTAACCCCAAGGCAATAGAACAGGCGGTTGATATTCTACGGCGTGGAGGTGTAATCATCTACCCTACTGATACCGTATATGGTATCGGCTGTGATATCACGCAACAAAAAGCCATAGAACGAGTATGTGAAATTAGAGGTCTAAAACCAGAAAAGGCCAATCTATCATTTATATGCTATGATTTAACAGATATTTCGCAATACACAAAATCCTTCGATACCTCCGTATTCCGTGTATTAAAAAAAGCCTTGCCTGGACCTTTTACCTTTATTTTTAACGCAACAACTAAAGTCCCTAAGCTACTAAGTTCCAAAAAGAAGACTGTGGGTATACGTGTGCCAGACAATAATATTGTTCGTGAAATTGTCAAACAATTAGGCAACCCTATTGTGACAACCTCCATTCACGATGAAGATGAAATTATTGAATATTCTACTGATCCCGAATTAATTCATGAAAAATACGAAGATCTAGTTGATGCTGTTATTGATGGCGGTTATGGCGATAATGTCGCATCTACCGTGGTCGATCTTACAGAAGGAACTTTTGATGTTATTCGTGAAGGAAAAGGTGATTTGGAGCAATTCCTATAAAATCAACTTTCAATAGATACTCCCCTTATTAACTATTTGCAAAATTCCCAACAACAGCATTGTTGGTAATTTGTGTATAAACTACCCCCATCAACATACTTATCAACAAAACAGGCTACTTATTAACACAAGAAATGTTAATAAGTAGCCTGCCGACCTATATACATTAACATAAAATGTGCATAAGTACTCCTTTATCAACACTTAATTGTTAATAACGCAAACCAAAAGGATTCAAAAAAATAACAAAATGTGCAAAACTAAGGGGTTATACACATAAAAATGTGCATAAGATAACATTCATCGACAAATTTGTTAAATATCGTGTTTATAAATAAACTATACTAACAGATCCCTGTGGAAAGTTAAGAACGATACGCTACCCGTCTTTTTATCGCTATATTGAAAAGTTCAAATCCGCGCTTTGTTTCTATCAGTAGTTTTCCCAGAAAAGGAACCAACAATCCAGAAAACAATTCACCTTGGACAAATCTAACTTGCGTAGCGCCCACTTGCTCTAACCTAAAATAATGCTCGCCATCAAAAATACCTGGAAAGAATAAATCTCCTTTCCAGCGCAGCTCGCTATTCTGTTCAATAGACAGGAATTTTGGATTCATTTTGATCTTGAATCCGTTTGGTTGTTCTAAAAGGACTTTGCAGCGTTTTCCGACTACCGGTTGCTTTTCAAACTGTTTGATTGTTGGGCTCCATTGGGAATAAGCCTTAAATTCACTTAATACCTGCCAAACCTCTTCTGCTGTTGCATCAATGAGAATACTCGTTTCAATCTTTTTCATTTTGTACTTTTTATCGCTGAAACGACAAAATAGCTCAAGCTTCTTCAGCTGTCTTCAAATAACGATAAAACGTATGTGATGCTATTCTAGTTTCATCTTAATTTCAATTATTACAGCTACAAACAAACTATTCCAAGCTTATTATGAACCGTATAAATACATAAAATTTTGGTTACGTGTTCGATTAAGCAAGTTGTTCGTTAACAGCTACAAGACAAAACTAGAAAAAGACAGGCAGCTCGCTCTTGACTTTTATCAAGAACTTATTTTTGTTCGAATACGACTCAAGGTTTCTGGGCTCATACCCAACACGGAGGCGATATATTGAAGGGGAACTTGTTGGAATAATAATTTATGTTGTTCAAAGTATTGGACATACCTTTCTTCCGCTGTTAGACAAATAAAATCCGAGATTCGCTGCTCCATGGTACAAAAGCATTTTGCCAAAAAAGCCTTCTCAAATTTATTCCATTCCACAATTTCGGATTCCATTCGCTGGTAATCGGACTTTGACAAACGGTATACCGTACAATCGCTAATGCATTGGAAATTCCATATGGAAGCCCTGTCAAACATGAAAGAAGCAAGATCTGTCACAAAATGATTCCTTGTACCTATCCATTGCGTAAACTCTCCTTTTTTTGACCAAGCATATTGACGGATTAATCCGGATTCTATCACAAACAGATTGGAAGAGTAATCGCCCGCCTTGATCAGATATTCACCTCGTTTTAATTCAATACGCTCGAAGTTTGAGAAAAGTTTTAAGGCACTAGCCTCAGAAATAGGAAAAAAATCTCGAAAGAGTTGATCTAACATGAAAGGAGGTTTTATAAAATCACGACTTCTTCAATAATGACGTGACCTACATATTCATTTACCCTTCCTAGAATTTGTCTTCGCATAAGCGCCAATTCATTCTTAATCACAGCAGACTCCACACGTACGAACAGTTTTTTATCACGAACATATAGCTGCTGTGTGCGATTAGCGATAGCTTTACCAATCAATTGAGGCCAAACAGATGCGATCGAAGTTTCATCAAATTTTCTTCGTAGTTTATAAGCCTCAAGAAGACGCTCAACCCCCTCCTTAATTGTCATATCGTCGCTTGATCGAATGAATTCCAGGCTTTTTTTAGTTTGCTTCTTATACATTGACTTGTCCTCCTTCAATATCAAATATACGAACAGGTCGGCTGATTTCGTGAAAGATTCGCTGAATTCTCACGGAATCCGTATCTGTCAGGAAAATCTGTCCAAAATCATCTTCTGAAACCATTTGCATCAATTTATGTGTACGGCGATCATCAAGTTTATCAAAGATGTCATCCAAAAGAAGTAGGGGCTTAAAACCCTTTTTCTGCTGGAGATAAGAATATTGTGCAAGCTTCAGGGCAATTAGAAAAGATTTTTGTTGGCCCTGAGAACCAAACTTCTTTAAAGGCATTCCACCGTGAATGGTAAAGATCAGATCATCTTTATGTATTCCTTGCGTTGTGCGTTCCAGCATACGGTCACGTTCCAAATTCTTCTCCAAAATATTTAGAAAAGAATCTGTCATTAAAGGCGATTCATATTGTAATTGAACAGACTCTGCATCCTCGGTGAGGAACTGATAGTGTCGGTCAAACTCCGGCTGAAACTCCTCCATAAAAGACCTTCTTTTTTGAAAAATAATATTTCCAACTTCTTCAAGTTGAAAATTGAGAATTTCGATTAGGCCAAGATCCAATACACTGGTTTGACGTGCTTGTTTAAGGAGACTGTTACGTTGGGCTAAAAACTTATTATAAATAATCAGGGTATCTAAATATTTATTATCTGTTTGGGAAATCACATTATCCACAAACTTTCTACGCTCTTCACTCCCATCTGTAACGATGATGCTATCGTTTGGGGATACCATGACCAAAGGAAATAAGCCGATATGATCAGCCAGTCGCGGGTAATCCTTCTTATTTTTTTTAAATTGTTTTTTCTGATTTTTTTTTAGGCTACAAGAAATGAAATCACTAATGGATTCTTTATCAAATTCACCCTGTACCATAAACCAATCATTTCCTGATTTGATATGCTGCGAATCAATTGGATTGAAATAACTTTTACAGAGTGATAAATAGTGAATCGCATCCAAAAGATTGGTTTTACCAACACCATTATTCCCTGTAAACGCATTTACCTCGGGGAGAAATTCCAAAGATGATTCCGAGTAATTCTTGAAATTTAGAACAGAAAGTTGCTTCAGCCACATAGCACAAAGATACGCTATTTGGATTGCTAAAAATTATTTTATTTCCTCAAAATCCACAAACTCACCAGCAGTTTCAGTCCCTTTGCGTTCAGGGCTTTCTTTCGGTGGAATGTAATCGACATGTACCTTACCTTCGGGCTGAGACCTTTTACTTTCCTGTTGCCCTTGACCATTAAATTCATAATAAAAGGTACCACCTGATCCTTGGCTACCGTATGCTCCACCCTGCTGCTGCGCTTTTTTCATCAACTTTTCAGCTGCTTTACGCATTGCAAATGGTAAAAATAATCTAAATAAGAATCTTACTACAAAGTAAACAGCGAATGTAATAAGTATAAATTTTAAAAATGCCATAGTTAATTCGTTGCTATTTTATCAAATTTAACCAATAACTCGATAAACTGTTGTCTTTAAAATGTCAGATAAGAATTTATTAACAAATTTTAAGACTTTCCTAATCGCGCTTTTGTTTCCATAATAATTCGATAGAGCTCTTCCTGGCGCTGTGTACCCAACACGTAGGTAAGACCATCTTTATCTGTTAAAAAAACAGCATTTTTGCCTCCAGCGAAGAATTTAATCTTTCCTTTAGTGTGCAGATTATAAACAGGATTATTGAAAAAGAATGTACTGTAAGGTGCCTTTTCTATTTTTGTAATGGAGGCAAGATCGATTTTAACGACTCGAGTAGACCATAGTCCACTAATAAGTATATGGTCTTGAAATACTTCCGTACGAAATAATACCATATACATCATGACAATAGATGTGATGATAATCCCTACTCCTACAATAAAGAACAATTGGCTCGATATCAAATGGTCTAAATTCAAATAAAATGCCGTAAAACAAAAAAGTACGAGCACTAAACGCACGCTGATCCAAACACGGTCACGACCTAAATATTGATTTTCCGAATAGAGTACACCTTCTTTCATTTACTTAAGATTTAGCTATTAATTTGGAGACTTCGCACCATTGTCTCTTACTATTTGAACTCCTCATTAGTATCATTTTTACTGCTATAGATTTTGTATCATTCAGGATCCTTCCATCATTTTTAGCAGCAACAATTTTTCTTGCTAATCAGTTCTGCAAACTAAAGTAAGGACTTTTTTTGTATTGGCGGTAATTTTATAACGATTGTCCATGCGATAATTGGCTACCCAAAGGATATCTCCATTTCCATTCACCACGATCGGGATATTTTCCTTTTCAAATAAGCTGATCTTCTTATTGATAAAAAAATCACTCAACTTCTTGCGCCCTTCCATACCTAAAGGATAGAAGCTATCGCCAACTTTCCATGATCGAATCGTGAGCGGGAAAACTAATACATCATAATCCAGCTTTGCAACCTCACTCGCTTTGACAATAGCTAGATCCGCAGAAACATTGGCATGAAAACAATAGTGTTTCCACTCCACAGTTGAAGTTTCGGAGGTGATTAAAGCCTCATCGGGTGAAATAAATTCCTTTTCACGAATAAAAAGTTCATTTCTATCCAGGAGCATATGGTAAGCATCGGATTGAAAAATACGTCCAGACTCTCTTGACCAAGCTTGTTGAAGATCACTTAGTACCGGCTTTGAGAAATTAAAAGCTGAAAACAACTCATAGAGCAAAGGCAGATTATCAATATAGGGTTCCAGATCTTCCTTCCGAACTCCCCATCCTTCGTCAATAGAGTAAAACAGCTTTCTCCGAATGGGCTCCACAAATTGCTGCAACAGCTGGTAAGATTCCTTAAAATGATTGATATTCTGCTCGAAGACCATCTCAAAATCTGGCTGAAGTTTTTTAAAATGTGGGATGATATCAATCCTTATCTTATTACGTGCATATTTTGTTGAAAAGTTGGATTGATCGTCTCGATAAGCAATCCCATACATATTCACGAAATGTTCAATTTCGCTAGCCTTCAGAAAAAGTAGTGGTCGGATGATGCGCTCTCTGATAGGGAAAATACCCTGGAGGCCTTGGAGACCGGTTCCACGTGAAAGGTTCAGGAGTACCGTTTCGATATGATCGTTCAGATGCTGAGCTACTGCAATTCGGTCGAACTGCAGCTCATGTCGCAATTTCTCAAACCAAGCATAACGAAGTTCCCGTGCCGCCATTTGAATCGAAATCTGATGGTCCTTTGCGTAAGCTTGTGTATCAAAGTGCTTCACGTATATTGGCACATTATTTTCCGCTGCAAATTTTCTGACTAGAGCTTCATCCCCTTCAGATTCCGCCCCCCTTAATTGAAAATTGCAATGTGCAATAGCAATTGTATACCCTGCTTTTGCAAATAAATGTGCCATTAACATCGAGTCCTTTCCTCCACTCACCGTAAGCAATATTTTATCATGAGGCATCAACAAATGCTCCTTTTCAATATAGCCCATTAGTCTTTCCAGCACATTCATATAACAAAGTTACGGTATATTTTGTCCGAATGATAAATTCAAGTCTTAAAATTTGTGAAATCCAGTGAAGTAGCAATTAAAATCCATATTTTTGCCCTTGTGAAACAATACATTTATACACTTATTGTATTTATTTTAACTGGCTTGTCGGTCCAAGCACAGAAACAGGATGAACTAAAGCTTCTTTCATCATCCCATATTATTACTGGAAAAGACGGCAATATCCTCTTTTACCGCCCAGTCTATGAACATGTAGGCTCAACGCTATCATCAGATAGTGGCTATTTACATAAAGACAACATTGGTAGACAATTTTTTGAAGCCTTTGGAAATGTAATCATTACTCAACCCGACGGTACGCAGATATTTTCCAATAAATTGCACTATGAAGCGGCCATGCAGCTCGCTACACTTACGGGCGCTGTACGAATGGTCAGCACCAGTGGCTCTATACTGACAACCGATCATCTTGTCTATAATATGCGAAGTAAAATCGGTAATTATTACAGTGGTGGGCGTATTCTGTCAGGAAGCGATACAATTACAAGCCAGCGAGCTACTTATTTCGAAAATACAGGGGAATCTTATTTCAATCAAAAAGTTGTGGTCCGATCAACCAATGTAAAAGTCTACACGGACTCCATGAAATATAATGGTAATACACGCATTACTGATTTCTATGGGCCTACCAATATCAAGGGAAATAAAGGGGAAAACCTGTATACTGAAAAAGGCCGATACCATATGGCAACGGGCCAGGCTTATTTCTCTAAAAACAACCTCTACACAGAAGGGACAAAGTTTCTTAAGGGAGACAGCCTATTCTACGATAGACAAGTGGGAATCGGTAAAGCCGTAAAAAATGTGGTCTTTGTTGATACCTTAGACAAATTTTACGCCTATGGTGGATTTGGTTTGTACAACGGGAGAAACGAATCCATTACGATGACAGACAAACCCCTGATCATTTCGGTTGTCAAAAAAGATTCAACACAAAAAGATTCTGTATCTTCTTTGTCTCCCGTCCAACAAAAATCGGAGAAAGAGCTAAAAAATGAAGCTAAAGAATTGAAGAAGATTGAAAAAGAACAACACAAAGATGACCTCAAATCAAATAAAACTACATCGCAAGTTGCTCTAGAAGAAAAGGAACATCCAGGTAAAAATATCAAAAGCGGCAATAATAAACCACTTAAGGCTGATTCACAGGTAGATTCTGTTTTTATGACTGCCGACACGCTCTTCTCACAGATGATATTTCGCCGGGATTATATTGCAAAAGATTTTAAATTGAATCGTGAAGGTGGGGCGATTGAGGATGACAATGAGGTCGATTATGGTGACCAGGATTCCAGCTCAACAACAGTTGATTCCACAGGTACATTAGAAAACATAAAAGATAACCTTCACAAGGGAATCGACAGTTTGCCTAAAAAAGACAGCGGCAAACCGGTTCTTGAAAAGAGCATTAAAAAAGTACAAGATACACTTACAAATAAGAAACCGATTGCAGCAAAAAAAACACCAGCTATTGTCGGTGATCAAAACAAGATAGAAATTGAAAAAAATCTCAAGGCTGATAGTGTATTGCGTAAAAAAGCGATCATCCCGAAAGGCGGTGAATCCGATAAACTGATGGGAGCAGCTTTAAAAAATGCCCAACAGGGTAAACGGGATTCTCTCGCCCAGGATACGACCAAAACACGGATTATAAAGGCTTACTATAATGCCCGATTATTTAAATCGGACTTGCAAGCCGTAGCAGATTCTATGTATTATGGTATGCAAGATTCCATGTTCAGACTGATGGGAAAACCAATGATGTGGGCCGAAAACTCACAAATATCCGGAGATACCATATTCCTACAGGTAAAGAATCAAAAATTGGACAATTCGCTACTCGTCGGTAACGCTTTCATGGTAAACGCAACAAGTGACTCATTGAAATTCAATCAGATTAAAGGCCGGAAGATTACCAGCTTTTTCACCAATAACCGTATGGAACGTCTGTTTGTTGATGGCAACGCTGAAAATATATTCTACAATATTGATGAAAAGACCAATGTAACCACTGAGCTTATCCATGATCGAAGCAGTCGTTTCAAGATCTTGATGGAAGATAATAAGCTGAAGGAATATGTATCTATTCGGAAAGTCGATGGCAAAGTATATCCTATTGCTGAAGTCACGGCCGACAAGGAGTTTCTTCCGAATTTCACCTGGCGCCCCGAAGATCGACCTAAATCAAAAGATGATTTATTAAATCGAAAAAGGGATCTTTCAAAAGCGTCATTTACGGTTCCGGCGGCACCAGAAGGTGAAGAATCTGGAACAATGAAGTCTATTAAAAAAGGCGATAAAACAACTACCCCTCAAAAGGGTGCCGCCAAGAAAGCTGGTGCTAACGAAACGCTCGAGAAAGAAAAAGAGGTGGACGCTACAAACAATAAATCAAGCGCTGTCACCAAAACAGCTAAGCCATCTGAAATAACGGATAAAGCTAACGTTACAAAAACAAGTGTTAAGACCGCAACTGACAAAGTAGCTGCAAAGTCCGACTCAACAACTAGTAAATCGGCGATAATACCTGCTCAAGATAGTACCCAAACAAAAGTAAAAGCTAAATAATAGCAGAAGTCAATAAAAAAAGGAAGCGCAAA
>NZ_DDGR01000026.1:128464-235524 GCF_002337775.1 Sphingobacterium sp. UBA1897 | reverse complement strand
TTTGCGCTTCCTTTTTTTATTCAAGGCTTCAACCAATCAGATTACGATCCCCTCCTGGTAAATTGGAAGCTCCTACTTCTAATCTAACTGAAATATTCACCTATTTTGTTTTTAGGTATTCAGCAAGTTTACCGACAGCAATCGCGCGATGGCTTATGCTGTTTTTTTCTGCAGCTGTCATTTCGGCAAACGTTCTATCATAGCCATTCGGAATAAAAATGGGATCATAACCAAAACCATCAATACCCTTACGCTCTTCAATAATTCTCCCTTCGATACTTCCTTCAAAAAAATGCTGCTGCTCATTCAAATATAAGGAAATAACTGTTTTGAATCTCGCTGTACGATTGGGGTTATCGCCTAAATTTTTCAGGACAAGATCAATATTCTTTTCCATATCCCTCGATCCGGAATAACGTGCTGAATAAACTCCCGGTTCGCCATTTAATGCGTCTATCTCCAATCCCGAATCATCACCAAAGCAATAAAGGCCATATTTATTAACCAAATAATCTGTTTTCTGCTGTGCATTTTCCTCAAATGTTATACCTGTTTCTGGAATATCATCCTGACAGTCAATATCATTTAAGCTCTTAATGATAAAAGCACTACCCACGATCGCTTGGACTTCCTCTAATTTATGGGCATTATTGGTTGCAAATACAAGTTCTAGCATCTTCTTCAAATTTAGTTTTTGTTTGTTCTTTCGCTTTATCGACCGTGCTCCTCACTTTGCAGTGGGCTACGATTTTTCCATGAAGTTACACCTCCAAAAATAAGCATTACGATATATATATTCTGTAATAAAACTTATAATAATTGGCAACTATTAACCCAATAAAAATAATGAAAAAGTTTAATTTAGCAGTTCTTCTACTGCTGACCTTAGTGATGGTGTCGCATGCGGTTCAATTAAATAATAGATGGGGTTTAAGAGCTCACATTCCCTCTTAAATCCCAATTTTATTCATAACAAGTTTCTGATAAAAAAATCAAGAAACAATAAAGGTCTTAAATTCGTTCCAGAACAGCTTCTTTTTATTCACATCGACAAACATCTCTTCAAAACTGAACGTATTAAAAACCGTTGCAATACGGCCTTTCATATAGGAATTATGTTCAATAAATGGAAGTTTCAACGATGCAGGTTCCACACCCAACAATATAATCTTAGTCGGTTGGAAAAACTGCATAATGCGCTTAAAATCATTCGGGTTATGGGAATTTGCCAAATTGAGAACCGCAACGGTCTCTTTGGTCAATTTCAAGGCACCAATTGTTTTTTCAAAAGCGTCCAATGCAGCTGGAGAAAAGTAGGGATATTGCTCGTAGCGTAAAATAAAAAGTACTCCCTGATCTTTATTTCCTTGATATATAAATTCACCACCCAATACCTCCAGATGATTAACAGTATCGCCGTCCCTGCCGGACGCCATAGCTACAGCGGCTTTCTCTGCACCTAAACCCACCGCCACATACGAGGTATCCTTCATTTCCGATGATGCTTGTACAATAGCTGCTTGCGCATGAGCACTATTCTTCTCCTGTAAAGGATGTGTAGACAGATCGGCTTGAAAATCAAAACCATTTCCAAAGATTGTTTCATCCATTAAGGTCTGAAGTGCAACGGGATTATCTGTTGTAAGATTGCTCATCGGGAAAAGAAATATTAGACAGTAAAGATAACGAAGAAAAAGGGAAAAGAAAAAGGAGCGAAGAATCGCTCCTTTCTGTATGTCAAAAAGATTAATGACCTAAGATATACGAGAAGATTAATGGCGCAACGATCGTCGCATCAGATTCTACGATAAATTTAGGTGTATCAATATCTAATTTGCCCCAAGTGATTTTCTCGTTTGGAACAGCACCAGAGTAAGAACCATACGAAGTTGTTGAATCTGAAATTTGACAGAAATAAGCCCAGAAAGGTACTTCTTCCCATTCAAGATCTTGATACATCATCGGAACTACACAGATTGGGAAGTCACCAGAAATACCACCTGCGATTTGGAAAAATCCAACACCTTTACCTGCTGAGTTGTTACGGTACCACTCTGTCAAGTAAATCATGTACTCAATACCAGATTTAACAGTACTCGCTTTCAATTTACCTTTGATCACATTGGAAGCGAAGATATTACCTGTCGTTGAATCTTCCCATCCTGGACATACAATTGGTAAATTTTTCTCAGCAGCAGCAACAATCCAAGAATCTTTTGGGTCGATTTCATAATATTGCTCCAACACACCAGAGTTAACAACTTGATAAAGAAACTCATGTGGTAAGTAACGCTCACCTTTAGCCTCAGCAGCATGCCAAACATCTTCAAGATGTTTCTGTAAACGACGGAAAGCTTCCTCTTCCGGAATACAAGTATCTGTAACACGATTATAGTGATTATCCAATAGCTCTCTTTCTTGCTCAGCTGTCAAATCTCTATAATTCGGGATTCTTTTGTAGTGTGAGTGCGCCACAAGGTTCATCACATCCTCTTCCAAATTAGCACCAGTACAAGAAATAAAGTGTACTTTATCTTGACGGATCATTTCTGCCAAAGAAACACCCAATTCAGCGGTAGACATTGCACCTCCCAAAGAGATCAACATTTTTCCACCATCCAATAGATGTTCCTCGTAACCTTTTGCAGCATCTACTAATGCAGCTGCGTTAAAGTGACGGTAATTATGCTCAATAAATTGAGAAATAGGTCCTTTTTGAGTACTCATGATATTTTCTAACTTTTATAAAATAATAAGTATCGCAAAGGTACTGAATATAATCTATTTTCGTCCCAACAGAGATTCAAAACGCGTATAGACCACATTTTTTTTAACAAATGTAAAAAGAATGGTATTCCTCGTCTGCGATTATAAACGTGACGCTTCTCCTTCGATCGAAGTCTGTTTGATCTTTTGCTTTTTATAAAGGCCAAATGTATAGTTAAAATTTAGTCCAATAATTCTTGAATCGACCACTGTTTTAGAATAAATGTTGAATCCCTGTCCCAAAATCTCTCGTTTCAAAACACGGCTATGAAACAGATCCCGTACCGTCAGCGTAAGACTTAACGCATTCGAAAATTGCTTATTGACCGCCAGATGCATTTCATATAAAGGTTTTATAATCGTCTGGGCATAAAGCACATTAGTCCGGTATGAGTTTGTCCAATTTACTGTCATTTGATAAGGTAAATTTAACTGCATCATAAAATTACTCTGAAAGGACCAAAGTCCCCGATGGATCAGAAGATCATTCAGCTCCGTGGGTATATTTTTATAATGTACATACTGAATCTGACCAAAACCATAGATTGTCAAATTTTTAACAATGTCCTTTCCCATATTCATCGAGATAGCAGCACTCTTAACACCGGCAATATTCTGATAGGTTTGCGTATAATTTTGCGCACTAACCTGATGGACCATGGAGATATAATTCCGATGATTGATCAAAGAAAGCCCTATATTCCATTTTTGACCATGAACATATTTAAGATCCATATTATCTGACAATTGAGGGGAAAGCTGCGCATTACCCTGATAACTTGTGCTTGGATCGAAAAAGAAAATGGAAGGGTTTAGATCTTGATAATTGGGCCGTGATATTCTTCGCCCATACGCGACCTGTACCGCTTGACCTTTATCTTTATCTATTCGATAAATACCAAACAAGGTTGGGAATAGATTGAACATTTGCGTCCTTCCATTCGCATTTCGATCTATGTAGTCAATTTTCGTCTGAAATTGTGCGTATTCAGCACGTACACCTAATTTAATCTCCCATTGTGCAAGTTTTAGTTGAAAATCCGTATAAATCGCTTCCAGGTATTCCGTTTGTTTAAAAGTATTCTCTAGGCTATCATCGTCGGCCAGTACATACTCCTTTTCCCCTTTTTGATAATGTCCATACGATTGACGTTGGGACCGATTCGCCTGAAAGCCTGCTTCCATAGAAAAGGGCCCGCTAAGTTTCCGTTGAAAATCACCCTTGATACCAAAAAGATCAACATAGAACGGGTTATTTGAACGCAAAAATTGCTGCTGCTCTTGCTGTTCGGAAAAAAAAGGTACTGTCCTTGTTTTCAAGTCTTGTTTCCTAATACTGCTGTATCGCAAATAATCAAAATCGAGCTGCAGCGCTTTATCCTTATTTTCCCCAGCAAAATCATAGTGAAGATTTATACTATTTCTATGCAGCGGATTTCTCAGGTTACTAGTTGAAGCAGTGGATTGCTTCAATGTTCCATCGACTGAAAAATCATTTTGATAGACACCTATCTCTTCATAATTATTACGAAGATAATTCCAGTTCAGTTCAACAGACGACTGCTTGTCGATCCGATAATTAATGCCCAAACGACCATTTAATTCCTGTGTGTTATTCGTTTCCTTATTCAGCTGTCCGATCACATAATGAACATTTTCACTATACGCAAGTTCACGCTTACGGTCAACATCAAAATAATTTGAAGAGCGCGCAACGGAAAAACTGGAGTTTAAGGACCATCTCTTCATTCCATACTGCAGGCTCACGCCATTATTATACTTCCAAAGCCTACCCTTTGATGCACCTAAATAAACATTCCCTTTTAGACCTTTCAGTACATCCTTTTTTAAACGAATATCAATTACCCCACCAGCGCCCTCCGCACTCCATTTCGCAGGTGGTATAGTCATGAGATCAATGCTCTCTAAAGAGCTTGCCGGTATAGATTTTAAATAGCCGACCAAGGAAGTTCCGGTTAGATAGGTCTGCTTGCCATTGATGGTAATCAATACGCCCGTTTTTCCCTGTAACGACAAGTTCCCTAATTCGTCTACCTCTATACTCGGAATGGCATTTAAAACAGCGAAAGTATTTCCATTCAATAAAACGGGATTGCTGCCTGGTCGAATACGGACACGATCCAAAAGCTGCTGTTCGAGAGGCCTTGATCCCACTACAAGCACTGTATCTATCCGTTTTGAATCGTATCCATTATTTCGCAGCATCGTACTGTCAGTTAATTGTTGTTTAGTTTTGGGAACTATTTGCGCCAATAACAGACATGGCAATGCCATGGATAACCATAAAAGTATCCTAAACTTCATGATATAAACGAAAATTAGTGCTTAGTATTCGAAACTTTGATCTATAGCGTGGGCTAGTTTATTGACAAAGTCAGGTTTCACATTTTTATCAATGGCATTGATGTTATCCAGCTCAAGAAGAAGTGCCGGTATTTTAGCACCACGTAAAATCGCTAGTTTTGTATTTATCGCCGGAGCACTTGCTGCCAGTCCATTCTGTTGCAACCTTTGTCCCAAACTAAATGCAAATTTGCGGTTAAGCTCTTCTAGCATCGTATGATTAACCCCCGACTGATATAATATTCGAATTGGAAGAGATTGTTTGTCCTTTACATTGTCGAAATGGATCGATAGCAATAAATCCCCTTCAAAGTTCGATCGGTCTCTGAGTAATTTATATTCATCAGCAGCCCTTGACAACACTACTTTGTACCCCTTGCGCTCCAGCTCCTGTTTCAAAAGTAAACAGGTTTCCCAGGTCAATGATTTTTCTTCCAATCCGAAAGATGAAATCCCCCCCCTGTCTTTCCCACCGTGTCCGGGGTCAAGGATGATCGTTTTAGACGGATTCTTTTTCCCATTTAAAGATGCGGAAAACCAAACGCTCTTCGGTGGATTAATAAAAGAGTAAAATAGCAGTAAAAGGCCTAATAAAGGAACGGTCAGCACGTATTGCCATCTTTTCTTTTTAGAGGAAGGTTTTGCCATCATGGCCTGAACCCGTTCAACCAGCTCATGCCTATTGTTAAATAAACTGCTCTGCAATCCAGCAGGACAGGGCTGTTGTGTTAAAGTCAGTAGAAAACGGGCATAGCGGGTGTTACCATATCGATTGGCCAATACCTCGTCAACCTGATATTCATGCACCAAATACAACTGTCTACGCATCCAATAAACAAATGGATTTAGCCAAAAAAGGCAACGAAAAATTTCTATAAACAATTTATCCCGGCGATGTTTAAAAACAATATGCTGGCTCTCATGTTCAAAAATCAATTTTCCATCTGGCGTATCAAGCTGATCTTCTTCCATAACAATTACATGCTGAACTGAACAATTTGCATAATGTCCAAAGGGAGCAACCATCGTAAATCCTTCAAATTTATACTGACTCAGCTGTCCAATACGACGGCCTAAGCGGATATAGCGTAACGCAAATCGGCATAACAAAACAAAAGATACAAGCAGATAACCATAAGCAATGCCATATCCAATCGAAAAGGAATGCCAGAAAGAATCGACCATTTCTGTTTCAGATACGAGATCACCCGAAGCTCCTATCGAACGAGCAACTGTGTTCGATTGTTCAAAAGCGAGCACTGGACTTGTCGGCGAAAGAAATAGTTCGCCCAAACGTACAGTTCCAAATGGCAGAAGCAGACTCAACAAACATAAACCCAGGATAAAATAACGGTTCCATTGAAAAAATGAAAGCTGTCTGAATACCAGAAAATAAAGAACTGCTCCCATTACGAGACTGCAGTTAACTTCAGATAAATAATAAAGTAAGCTATTCATGATCTTCGTGTTTTTTGATGAGTTGTTCTATTTTCTGAATATCCTCTGCCGAAAGCTTCTTTTCTTTTACCATAAAAGACAGTAAGTTCTCAACCGAATCATCAAAATAATGATCGAGCACTCTTGAGAATGATAACTTTCGGTATTGCATCTTCGAAATCAAAGGATAATATTGATAAGTCTTTCCGAAGGCTCTATAACCTACATACTCTTTCTTTTCCAATATTCTTACAATCGAGGAGATTGTATTATAGGGTATGGAACCACTTGGATCCAGATACTCAATAATATCTTTGACAAAGACCTCTTTGAGCTTCCAGATCACCTGCATGACTTCCTCTTCTTTTTTTGTTAATTCTTCCATAATTTGACACGTTGTTTATACTAACATAAAGCTATAACTTATTTTTCAGTTTTACAACTGAAAAATAAGTTATAAAACTGAAAAACAAGTTCACAGAAGATATTCAATCAAAAAAAAGAAATTAAAACCTACTTTTTCAACAACTTAGAGAAAAACAAATAGGCCGCTACCAAAAAGATAACGATAATAATCAGGACAATAATCTCTTGTGTCCCTATTCCCCAGTTCATACTATTCATAATTTTTTTTCCAATTTAAATGATCCATTTCTCGCATTGATCTAAAAAAGTTTGGTCTATATCTGCCCCGATTCCAATTTGGTCTGAGATATGTATTTTGTATCCGTCATATTGAATACCACCGATAACAGGATCCTCCAGATGGCCAACCATACAAGTGTCTAGATCAAAAAACTTGACATTTGGGGCAGCATACGCGAAATGCACCTTAGCAGCCAAAGCTAAGCGAGATTCCAGCATTCCTCCGATCATACAAGTAATGCCGTATTCCGCGGCAATATGATTAATTTTTAAGGCCTCTTGAATACCTCCTGATTTCGAAAATTTAATATTGATATAATCGCAAGCATCAGCTTTGCAGAGACGCTCTGCGTCATGGTGAGAATAAACAGATTCATCCGCCATCACGGGAACAATAGTTTCTGTGCGCAATTGCGGTAAATATTCGTCATCCCAGGTACGCATTGGTTGCTCACAAAATTGTATCTTAAAAGGTTCTAGCCCCTGCAAAGCTTCTATTGCCCCCGCATAAGACCAGCCTTGATTTGCATCCACGCGAATAGGCATTTCGAATCCAACAGCCTTACGTATTTCACGAATGCGTGCAATATCCGTTTTTGGCTCCTTCCCCAGTTTAACTTTCAACATGACCGCACCTTCGTCCTGTAAACGCTTTGCCTTCAGCGCCATCTCTTCCGGAGACGCAATTCCTAAAGTGATATCTGTCGTAATTTCTCGTTTCGTTCCCTTTAGAAACTGATAAAGCGGCAGACCAGCATGTTTGGCGGCCAAATCATACAAGGCCATATCAAAAGCCGATTTGATCGTTTTGTTACCGGCAATATACAAATCCAATTCCGCCAAACGCTCTTCTATGGCCAAAGGATCGCGCCCCTTCCAGATCTTTGCAAAATCTCTAGCCAGAACTAAGCAAGTATCTTGTGTTTCTCCAACGATCATCGGAAAGGCAGAACATTCGCCCACACCATATATATTGGCATCGGTATATATACGTATAAAAGTATTTTGCGCATAGTCCATTGTCCCTGTCGCAATGACAAAAGGTTCCATAGGAATGCTTAGTCGATAAATTTCAATTTCAGTTATTTTCATCTCATTCTCTTTAGTTAAGCCATGTCGATACAGCATAAAAGGATATGCAATACTTTGCCTAATTTATATATATTCTCGCAATCTTGGGATGCTTTTTCTATATCCTACAAAAAAATATTGCCAAATGATGCATTATTCAGCTACGCATCAAACTGTATTAATAGCAACGAACATTAAATACAATATCAGCAACAAAACACATTAAAAGAAATGATAAAATCAAATTAAACACATTTTCATTAGAATATTTACAATATTTACGTTTTTTATTCCTATATTAGCAATGTATAATATTTGAAAAGGAAAGATGATTCAACAAAGACCGAAAACGGAGGGCCTCTACGACCCTAATTTTGAGCATGACGCCTGTGGGGTAGGCTTTGTCGCCCATATCAAAGGGAATAAATCACACGCACAAGTAAAAGATGCATTAACCATGCTGGAAAATATGGAGCACCGCGGTGCTTGTGGCTGTGACCCAGAAAGCGGTGACGGAGCAGGTATCATGATCCAGCTTCCCCATGAATTTTTATGGGAAGAATGTATCAACTTGGGTATACAATTGGAAGAGCCAGGTTATTATGGCACAGGTATGGTCTTTCTTCCTAAAGAAGAAGACATGAACAAAATATGTCGGGATTTGATTGAGGAAGCGGCAGCAGAAAGGGGTATGAAATTCCTTGGCTACCGTCCAGTACCAGTCAATCGTGAAGGTATTGGACCAACAGCGCTCAGTGCAGAACCTGAAATTGTCCAATTTTTTGTCAGCAGACCGGACGGCGTTTCAAACACTGAAGAATTTGAACGCAAACTTTTTGTACTACGTCGCCTGATCATTCAAAAAGTTAAACAACAACAAGAATATCCTCTCCCTCTTTACTTTGCATCGCTTTCTTGCAAAACAATTATTTACAAAGGTCAATTAACAACATACCAGGTCGGAACTTATTATCTTGACTTACGCGATCCTCGTGTGGTATCTGCTTTTGGCTTAGTTCACTCGCGCTTTTCCACCAATACCTTCCCTTCATGGTCGCTCGCTCAGCCATTCCGTATGCTGGCACACAATGGCGAGATCAATACGTTGACAGGTAACCTGAATTGGTTTTATGCAGGTATGCGCGCTTTATCATCACCCTATTTTACGGAAGAAGAGATGGAAATCTTACTTCCAATCGTTGACCGTGGTCAGTCCGATTCGGCCTGCCTCGACAATGTAGCGGAACTTCTTTTACACAGCGGTCGTAGCCTCACCCATGTCATGTTGATGTTGGTCCCTGAAGCTTGGGATGGCAATACACAAATGGACCCTTTAAAACGTGCTTTCTACGAATACCATGCGACGTTGATGGAGCCTTGGGATGGTCCTGCAGCCCTCTGCTTCACCGATGGTAAGCATATTGGCGCTACACTAGACCGCAACGGTTTACGTCCACTACGTTATGCCGTAACCTCAGACGACCGCGTCGTTGTTGCTTCTGAAGCGGGAGCACTTCCGATCGAGGAGTCTACCATCATCAAAAAAGGCCGTCAACAAGCAGGCAAGATTTTTCTTGTCGACATGGAACAGGGCCGTATCCTCACCGATAACGAAGTAAAAGATCAGCTGATCAACCAGCAGCCCTACAGCGATTGGTTGGACAATTACAAAATCAAACTGGAAGAACTGGAAGAGCCTCGTGTAACCTACACCTATCTTTCCAAAGATTCCGTTTTCAAATATCAAAAGACATTTGGTTTCTCCCGCGAGGATCTAGAAACCATCCTGACCCCAATGGCATTGACAGGGTACGAACCGACAGGCTCAATGGGGTCCGATGTTCCGCTGGCCATCCTTTCCGATCAACCACAGCATATTTCAAGTTATTTTAAGCAATTTTTTGCCCAAGTAACCAACCCGCCAATCGATCCGATTCGCGAACGCTTGGTCATGAGTTTAGCAACATTCATCGGTAATGCAGGCAATATCCTGATCGAAGACAAGAAATTCTGTCACTGTGTGACTTTGCCGCATCCGATCCTGACCTCCAAAGAACTGGAGAAATTGCGTTCGATCGATACAGGATTGTTCCAAGCAAAAACCATTCAGTCTTATTTCCGCTCAGATGGTAAACCTGGATCATTGGAAGCAGGTCTGGAACGCTTGTGTCGCTATGCGGATGATGCCGTACGTGATGGTTTTGAAGTCTTAATTCTGTCAGATCGTGCGATCGATTCCAAACATGCAGCAATACCATCGTTACTTGCTGTTTCAGCAGTCCATCACCACTTGATCAAAACAGGTAACCGTGGCGCTGTAGGTCTCGTGGTCGAAGCCGGTGATGCTTGGGAAGTCCACCACTTTGCCTGCCTATTAGCTTTCGGTGCCACTGCGATCAACCCGTATATGGCATTGGCGAGCATCCGTACGATGAAGGAACAAAATACCTTAGATACAGAGCTCACTTGGCCAGAATTATCCAAAAACTACGTCAAGGCCGTCAATAATGGTTTGTTGAAAATTTTCTCCAAAATGGGGATCTCCACATTGCAATCCTACCACGGAGCGCAGATTTTCGAGGTACTCGGCATCGACAAATCTGTCGTTGATAAATTTTTCTGCGGAGCAGTCTCACGTATCGGTGGCATGACATTAGATGATCTTGCCAAAGAAGCCCTCTCAAAACACTGGCGTGGATTTGAAAAAAGCCGTACACCGCAAAATCTATTGCCAGAAGGCGGTATTTACCAATGGAAACGCCGCGGTGAAGGCCACCTTTGGAATCCCGACACGATTCACCTATTGCAACAGGCCTGTCGCACAGGAGACTACGCAACCTATAAAAAATATGCACAGAAAATCAACGAGCAGAAGGAACATATGTTTACCCTTCGTGGATTGTTGGACTTTGCAAAACATCGCAATTCTATTCCGTTGGAGCAAGTAGAACCTGCTAGTGAAATTCTAAAACGTTTCGCAACCGGAGCGATGTCTTTTGGATCAATTTCCCACGAAGCGCATAGTACCCTTGCCATCGCCATGAACCGCATCGGTGCAAAATCGAACACTGGTGAAGGTGGAGAAGATGAATTGCGTTATCAACCGCTTCCAAATGGAGATTCTATGCGCTCGGCAATTAAACAGGTTGCCTCGGCTCGTTTTGGTGTCACGTCCAATTATCTGACACAAGCGGACGAACTACAGATCAAAATGGCCCAAGGTGCCAAACCGGGAGAAGGAGGTCAATTACCGGGCCCCAAAGTGGATGCCTGGATTGCAAAAACCAGACACTCTACACCGGGTGTCGGTCTGATTTCACCACCACCGCACCACGATATTTACTCCATCGAAGATTTAGCCCAGCTGATCTTTGACCTAAAGAATGCTAACCGTCAAGCAAGAATCAACGTAAAATTGGTCTCTAAAGCAGGTGTTGGTACCATTGCTGCAGGAGTTGCGAAGGCCCATGCCGACGTCATTCTTATTGCAGGTTTTGATGGTGGTACAGGTGCATCTCCAATCAGTTCAATCAAACATGCTGGACTACCTTGGGAATTAGGCCTTGCAGAAGCGCATCAGACACTTGTTAAAAACAAATTGCGCAGTCGTGTCGTGTTACAAGCGGACGGCCAAGTAAAAACAGGTCGCGACATCATCATCGCTACACTATTGGGCGCTGAGGAATGGGGCGTATCTACAGCAGCATTGGTTGCCGGCGGCTGTATCATGATGCGTAAATGCCACCTGAATACATGTCCTGTAGGTGTTGCAACCCAAGATCCGGAACTGCGTAAATTATTCTCTGGAAAACCAGAAGATATTGTCAACTTATTTACCTTCCTCGCGGAGGAAGTCCGGGAAACTATGGCTTATCTAGGCTTCCGTACCATCAACGAAATGGTGGGAAGAGCTCAATTCTTGAAAAAACGCGAGAATATAAACCATTGGAAAGCTAAGAAAATTGATTTCACAGACATTCTACATGTAGAACGCAACGAGCCTGGACAATCGTTATACAATACCGAAGAGCAGGATCACGGCATGGCTATGATTTTGGATTGGGGCCTTCTAAAACAGTCAAAATTGGCTTTAGACAGCAAAACTCCTGTATTTGGCACATTCAAGGTCAAAAATACAGACCGTACCATCGGAACAATGTTATCCAATGAAATTTCAAAACTCTATGGTTCAGAAGGTCTACCTGACAATACCATCAATTTCAAATTTGAAGGTTCGGCCGGACAAAGTTTCGGTGCATTTTCAACAAAGGGTCTTTCATTTGAATTACAAGGTGAAGCCAATGATTATGTTGGAAAAGGACTATCAGGAGCGCAGTTAGCAATCTATCCAGTTGCAGAAAGTGCTCTTGTACCGGAAGATAATATCATTATCGGCAACGTTGCACTATTTGGAGCAACATCCGGACATCTATTCGTCAACGGACAGGCCGGTGAACGTTTTGCAGTACGTAACTCAGGCGCAACAGCTGTAGTTGAAGGTGTTGGTGACCATGGCTGTGAGTACATGACTGGGGGCCGTGCGCTGATCTTAGGGGCAACGGGTCGTAACTTTGCTGCCGGAATGAGCGGTGGTATCGCATGGATCTACGACATTAACGAGGATTTCCGCGAAAACTGCAATCAGGAAATGGTCGATCTGGACCCATTGGAAAGTGAAGACGAAACCGCAATTATCGCCTTACTGAAACGTCATATCTTACTCACCAATAGCCGTAGAGCAGATTTCATTCTACAAAATTGGTCAAGAGAAAAAAATAAATTCATTAAGGTATTCCCTAGAGAATACAAAAATGTCATTCGTCAAAAATTAGTTGAAGCATAATATAGGAAGCACATCATGGGAAAAATTACAGGTTTTAAAGAATTTGAGCGCGTGCTTCCGACAAAAGAAGCTGTGGAAGGTCGCGTACAGCACTTTAAGGAATTCAATAAAGGGTATTCGGAGAACGAGCTCAATAAGCAGGCCGCGCGCTGCATGGACTGCGGCATTCCATTTTGTCATTCAGGTTGTCCACTGGGCAATGTCATCCCTGAGTTTAACGATGCCGTATACGATGGAAAATGGGAAGAGGCTTATCAAATTTTGTCCTCCACCAATAACTTCCCTGAATTTACAGGTAGAATATGTCCGGCACCATGCGAATCAGCCTGTGTACTTGGCATACATAGTACTCCGATCACTATTGAGGAGATCGAAAAACATATTATTGAGATTGCTTTTAAAAAGGGTTATGTCAAAGCACATAAAAGCTATTTAAAAACAGGCAAACGCGTCGCTGTCGTGGGCTCTGGTCCAGCAGGACTAGCGGCTGCCGCTCAGCTCAATAAGGCTGGGCACGATGTTATCGTCTTCGAACGTGATGACCAGGTTGGAGGTTTACTCCGCTACGGTATTCCGGATTTTAAATTAGAAAAATCGGTGATCGATCGCCGTGTCAATCTCATGAAAGAATCGGGAATAGAATTCAAGGTTAACACAGAAGTTGGCAAAGATATCAGCTTTTATGAATTAAAAGCTTATGATGCAGTTATATTAGCCACTGGCTCAACCGTTCCTTGGCACATGCAATTACCGGGACATGAAGCTAAAGGCATACATTTTGCCATGGACTTTTTGACCCAACAGAATAAAGAAGTAAGTGGAATTGCTGTCGAACAAGACCGCATCTTGGCAACAGACAAACATGTTGTTGTCATCGGTGACGGCGATACCGGATCGGACTGTATTGGTACATCCAATCGTCATCGTGCAAAAAGTATTACACAGATTGCCCGCAAACCTACACCATCTAAACATCGCCTAAAAAACAATCCTTGGCCGATGGACAAGCTCACATTCGGAACCTCCTCTTCCCAAGAAGAAGGTTGTGAAAGACTTTGGGCTACAGAAACGCAAGAGTTTGTTAAAGATGAAGATGGCCATATCAAAGCTATAAAAATCAAAGAAGTTCAATACGAAGTTGATGAATTTGGAAAAAGAACCCGCTTAGGAGAATCCGAGATCCGTGAAATACCGGCAGACCTCGTATTATTGGCTATTGGTTATCAACATACTGAACATACGCTCTTAGAACAGTTAGGTGTTCGTGTAGATGAAAAAGGAAATATCCTTGCAAATGACAAAGACTACCAAACGACTATTGATAATATCTTCACTGCCGGAGACTGCCGTAAAGGCCAATCGCTTGTTGTTTGGGCCATCTCCGAAGGACGCGAATGTGCGAGAAAAGTCGATGAATACTTAATGGGGTATTCAGAGCTTGAAAGCAAAGACTTCTTGGCGACAATAAATGCATAAAAGTAGGCCGCGCTCAACAGGGAGGTCATACTAGTGATACGCCAAGCCACCGTTTAATCTTTAACAATAAGGAGAAAAGCTTGGACCGTATAAAATCATAAAAAAGGTCCGTTGAGAATTCAACGGACCTTTTTTATGATCAGTAATTAGTGCCTATTTCAATGGGTCCTTAAGCTTAACAAAATAAATACTGTTTTTGTCTACAGTCTTTATGTAAGGCAATATTTTCGACTCATAGAAGCCTTTTCCAGTCACCCCAAAATCATCATCATTACATACCGCGATCATGAAAGGATTAATGACAGCCAAGCCCTCTGCTTTATCATGCGGATACAATTCCTTGATGTCAGTCATTAAATCAGCAACCAATGTCTTATTGACTGGTTTAATATTATACTTTGCCAATGTAGCTGCGTCTTTGAGTTCCTCGACAGTTTTACCGTCAAATAATTTCCCAGTTGCGGTATTATTCGCATCCGAGATATCTGTTGCGCCAGAAAGATCTATTTTATAAATTTTCTTAAATACAGTAGAGCGAGTTGCTTCTGTCGCATATTCCCCATCACGTTCCAAGACAATAAATGTTGAATTGCTCACGGCAGCAATTTCACTTACAGCCTGCAAATCGGTACGCTCCATCATATAGACATATTGTTTCGTGGCGCCGCTCGCAATATCCAGCGTAACAATACGGATTGCCAACGAATTTTTAATCGCATCTTTAGATGGATTATACAGTGGAAATTGCATGATTCCGACCAGTGTTTTACCGTCTGGTGTAAGCGTCAATCCCTCCATTCCGCGATTAGGACGACGTTTGGCAAATACCAAAGGCAACTTTTTACCCGTAGACCAAGGGTTAATCCGTTCGATTTCTTTCCCCGAAGCGTCAAAATGAACGATATGTGGTCCGTATTCGTCACTGACCCACCAAGAACCATCCGCCGCTCTCGCTAGCCCCTCTGAATCGATTCCATCCTCACTTTTCCCTAGATCTTTACCATCAACCCCCAATGCTTTTTCTCCAGAACCACCCTTCCCTTCAGGATTTGGCAGACCATTCAATTTCACACCAGCTTTATTTTTCAATTCGATAACAGATTCCAATGTTAGCGTATTTTCCTTTAATCTGAATTTACCAATCTGTGGTGCAAATGCCGGAGTAGCAAATACTTTACTATCGCTTTCTGTCCCATCAATATTTGGTCCCCTATCAGTTAAAAGATAAAATATAGATTTATCAGTAGGATCTTGGACCATCGAAGACCCATAGCCTCCATTATACACTTTTACACCATTAATATCACTTAATACTTTTGGGTCTGTTGCTATTGCCTTTTGCGGATAGGTCAGTTCTGTCGGGTCAGTAATCTGCGACACATCATCTTTACTACATGAAGCACACAATAGGGCCATCCCCAGTACACTGTATATTTTTTTCATCTGTACAAATTTTTCAAATAATGTTTACTACTATTCAGGTTCATTCCAATAGCCAAATTCTATTCCTGTTGCCTTGCATATCTGATAAATCAGTAGGGTTAGTCTAAACAATCTATACTTGGCTGGCTGTCCGAATACTGATGCAAACATAATTGCCAGATATTAGCCAATCATTAACATAAGTTTAAATAAACTGCATCTATCGTAAAAAACACCCTATAAAAATTAAATACCCTCGGTTATGGAATTTTGAATTTTCCTGCATCACTAGAAAAATAACAACTAATTGTGCCGCGAACCATCGATGTATTCACGGACCTCACCTACTAAACATAGAAAGATGAAAAAGATTATAGTTGCCCTTTTCATAATTTTGGTATTTTCCAATGTGGATACGAAATCTCAGATCAAAACTACACGCGAAATACCCAGCTTAAGAATTAAAAATGACGATGGCCAGCAAAACAAGGTGATGTTGGCAGACCTAAAAGTAGATGTAGTCATCTTCGGAAATATAGCCAAAACGACGATGACAATGGTCTTCGACAATAAGACCAATCGCGATCTCGAGGGCGAACTGACATTTCCTATGCCGGAGGGCGTCTCCGTGAGCGGCTACGCCTTAGATATCAACGGCAAATTACGCCAGGCAGTTCCAGTCGATAAAAATAAAGGTACCGAAGTATTTGAAAGTATAGAAACACGCCGGGTCGATCCGGGTCTATTGGAAAAAGTCGAAGGAAATAATTTCCGAACTCGGATTTACCCATTACCAGCGAATGGGAAGCGCACCGTTCAGATCAGCTATTCGGAAAATTTGACAACAGCATCCGATCAGGCTCGTTACTACCATCTACCCTTAAACTATACATCCCCCATTGAAAACTTCACCTTGGATATCCATGTCTTTCAAGACACACATAAGCCAAATTTCACAGAGAAACCAGATGGTTCGTTGGCATTCTCACAACATAACAGCAATTACACAGCTTCTTTACATAAACAACAGTTTAAATCCCAGCGAAATTTAGTCATTCAACTGCCGACAGACAACAAGAAAACATCAGGTCTATTTCAGGCAAATAATGACAATACCTTTTATTTTCTTGCCAATGCAAGCGTCAACTCCATAAAACCTGCTCAAAAGAAATGGGGGCACAGCATTGGAATTATATGGGACCGTTCGCTCAGCAGTAAAAATAGAGATATAGAAAAGGAACTCGCGCTATTAGATCTCTTTTTTAAAGAAAACCCCAATATGACTGTTGATCTGGGCTTATTGGACATTCGCTTTGTAAAAGGGCATACGTTTCAGGTAAGTCAAGGTAATTGGAATGATCTCAAAAACTACATCAAAGGAATTAATTACGATGGCGGTACAGATTATAGCCAAATAAAGGCCGGTGTAATAAAGGCCAGCAATTACCTGCTGTTTAGCGACGGCCTTTCTACATTTGGTCAAAGTAAAATGAGCCTTGACAATCCAGTCTATTGCATTACTTCATCCAGTGGGTCGGACTATGGTGTCCTAAAACAAATTGCCCAAAAACATATTGGAAAGATGATCAATTTAGTCAATACCTCAATAACTGAAGCTTATCATAATCTAAATACGATAAACCTTATCTATCTGGGGATAAAAGAAAAAAATGATTTTGAGGAAGTTTATCCTCAAAAAGGTACCCCAATACAAGCCAATTTTTCTATCGCAGGCTTAGGGAAACACTCAGGAATGAAGCAGCTCACAGTACTTGTAGGAGATGGGCAACAAGCACCACAAGAGATTAGTATAGCGCTGCAACCTGACCATGGAGAAATTGACCTACAACAGATCTGGGCACAAAAGAAAATTGAAGCGCTGGATATTCAATACGAAGACAATCGTGAAGAAATTGAAACCCTTGGTAAACAGTTCGGTATTGTTACCCGAAATACCAGCTTAATTGTACTGGAAACTGTAGAAGATTACATACGTTATGCAATAACTCCACCTGCCGAATTGCTTTCCGAATTTAATCGGCTCATAAAAGAAGAACGTATCGCAAAGGAAGAACGTGTAGCAGACTTGTTGGATCAGGCTCAAGACATTACCAAACAGCTTCAGTCCTGGTGGAATACCGATTTTCAGCAAAAAAAGAAATATCCAAAGCGTAAAAGATTAGTTCGCATTCCAGAACCTGCTGTTGCTGAAGAGATGGCTACCGGTGTTGCTCCTGTTACCCCCATTCCGTCGCGTCCCTCAGCTAGTCCTGCAGCTCCCACGCTAGCCTTAGAATCGCGTTCATCTGACGGAACCTCAGCGAAAAGCATCTCGGCAACTGGCAATTCAAGCACTGCCCATACAGCAACCAGCGAACTGGCGAAGGCGGCCGCATCTGAGGACGTTCTTCAGGAATTCGCTGTTGTTCAATCCTTAGAAGGACGTGTAGCTGGCCTACAAACGCCAAGCGGCATTAACAACATACGTGGAAAAATCAGCATCCCCGAAATTAAAGAAGACCAAGCCTATTTACAGGACCTTATTCAATCCAAAGATCCTTACAAAAGCTATCTCCAACTTCGGGATCAGTATATGGGAACGCCAACTTTTTATTTTGATGTCGCAAACTTCTTTTTCAAAAGAGGGGATCGAGACAAAGCGTTACTCATTTTAAGTGCACTCGCAGACTTACAAATTGAAAATGCAGATCTCTATAAAACCATCTCTTATAAGTTACGGGAATGGGGCGATTACGATAATGCACTATTCATTACAGCTAAGGTATTAAAATGGCGTCCAATGGATCCACAAAGCCACCGCGATTATGCCCTTGTCTTACAAGACAAAGGTATGTTCAAGGAAGCACTAGAACAATTATATGGGATTTTGACCCAGAGCTACTCCCCGGAAGCCGCCGACCGCGATGACGGTATTGAAGAAACATTGGTTATGGAAATCAATAATCTCATTAAAGCAAACAAAGCTGCAAGCTCCACAGTTACCGTGAACAAAAAATTGATTGCGGATCTGCCCGTTGACATTCGTGTTGTCATCAATTGGAATTCACAAAACACCGATATAGACCTTTGGGTAACTGATCCAAATCAAGAAAAATGCTTTTATAGTAATCCAGCCACAGCGATTGGGGGTCGACTCAGCAATGACTTTACTGGCGGCTATGGCCCTGAACAATTTCTATTGAAAAAAGCACTAAAAGGAAAATATAAAATTGAAGTTGATTTCTTTAACGATGGTTCCCTGACGCTAGCAGGTCCAGCGGCTGTCATGGCTGAAATTTATACCTACTATAGCAGTGGAAAGCAAGAACGAAAAATCGTTACGATCTACCTTGACCGCAATAAGGAGCGCAATATTGGGATTGGCGAATTTTCATTCCAGTAGATTACCAGAGACAGTGAAGTCAATAAATTGACTTCACTGTCTCAATTAATGCAATTTACGAATAACCAGATCCTTTTGTCTATTCTCTAATTTGGTTTTTACATAAGGGTAAGTAAATACTGCTCCTAAAACGATACAGGCTCCAAGATAAAACCCGCCGCTCATGGTCTCCTTTTGCCCAAATATCAACATCGCTAACAGAATACCATAAACAGGCTCCAGATTGGTTGTCAGCGCAACAGTAAAAGCAGATAATTCCTTCATAACAGCAACGCCCATAACATAAGCCACCGCCGTACAAACCACACCTAACAACAGCAGATAAATTAAATCTTGCTGCCCCAGTCTCATTTCAGCATTGAAATCTCCTGTAAACAACATCAATATGCTGATCCAGAAGCATGCCCCCATCATCTCATAGAACGTAATCAGGGTTGGGCTCGATTTTTTAACCATACGCGCATTAGCGATAGAAAATATACTCGCGCAAAACGCACAACCAAGCCCCGCCAATAGACCAACGAGGTAATGTGTTTCAAAAGAAAAGATCGTATAAATACCGATGATAATTACCAAACCAACTACAATATCCAACAGTGCAATGCGCTTTTTATTCACAATAGGCTCCAATATTGCCGTAAATAAAGTCACCGACGATAGCGTAACCAATGTCACCGATACGGTAGATACTTTGATCGAATAAAAAAATAATACCCAATGCAGTCCAACAACGGCCCCCACCATAAAAAATTGGAGAAACTGTTTCCGCGAAACTACAATCGATTGTTTGGTTACCAAGAAATAGATCAACAGCGCGATAGACGCTATTGAAACACGATACCACACCAAATGAAGGGCAGATACGGAAATCAGACTACCCAAAATTCCGGTAAATCCCCAAATAAGTATTGTTAAATGCAGAATTAGAATATTCCGATTTAATTGAATTTTAGTCATATTCTCTAGAATACATTTGTATAGAAATGATGAGCAATACCTATTATTTCCCTTTATAAGGCAGGCTCACTGAAGTTATTGAAAACTGAACAAAAATTTATTTTGGCGCTTTTATCGCCAGGTATAGTGCTACCAAAAAGAAGGTAACATTCGGAATTAATACGGCTATCAACGGTGGCAGTCCCCCTTTCAAAGAAAACATAGTTGCAAACTGTATAAAGACGATATACGTAAAACTTAACGCGATACCAATACCAAGGCTCAATCCTATCCCCCCACGCACTTTCTTGGAGGACAGTGCCACACCCATCAAGGTCAGTACAAAAGCTGAAAATGGATACACATAACGCTTGTATTTCTCAAGTAATAAGTCGTTCATAACTCCGGTTCCCCGGATCTCCTCCTTATGGATACGAATATTTAATTCGCGTGTATCCATGGCGGTAAACATGTTATCACGTACCTCAAAATCCGAAGGTTTCATATCCAAAGTCGTGTCTTTAACGGCTCCTTTGTCCATGCGTTCATGCAGTCCATTGATAATACGATTGGTATATCCTTCGATCTTCCATTTTGTTGCCACCGAGTCCCAAGTAATACGGTCAGCCATCATTTTTTCCTTGAGGGTATCCCCTTTGAAAATTTCAAGTACAAAGCCGTATCCTGTTTTGGTTGTATTATCAAAATTGTCTATATAAACATAGCTATTTTTGTCCAATTGCATGTGAGTAGAAACCCTCGAGTTATCCTTGGGTGGCTTTACGTAGATATTTTCAAAATCAACCTTCATTTTATTCGTATTCGGAATAATAAAAATGTTGAATACCAAAGAAATGGCAAATATCAGGGTTGCAGCGATCATGTAAGGACGAAGCAAACGGTTAAAGCTATACCCGGCACTTAGAATTGGGACAATTTCAGTTTGGTCCGCCATCTTGGAGGTAAAGAAAATAACCGCAATAAAGTTGATCAGCGGACAAAGAAAATTTAAGTAAAAGGGAATAAACCCCGCATAATACTCAAAAATAATCTTATCGAGGGGTGCATGATATTTTAAAAAATCATCCAATCGTTCGGACACGTCAAAAACCACCATGACAACAGTAAATATCGCCATAGTGAATAAAAAAGTACTTAGATACTTTTTGATAATGTAACGATCGATTAACGACAGCATTTTTTTACTTGAGCTATTTAGTTCTACAAACGTTGATCCAATATTTTCACCATTTTGTTTTTCCAATCGTAGAAAGTTCCATCAATGATTCGCTCCCTAGCCTGATTAACCAACCAAAGGTAAAAATGTAAATTATGTAAAGAAGCAATTTGTGCCCCAAGAATTTCTTGTGATTTAATCAAATGCCTTAGATAGGCTTTCGAATAAAATTGATCTGCATGCAGATCACTCTCCGCTTCTATTGGTGAAAAATCATCTTTCCACTTTTCATTTTTGATATTGATAATACCATTTTGTGTGAAAAGCATACCATTTCTAGCATTACGGGTTGGCATAACGCAATCGAACATATCCACCCCTAAGGCAATATTTTCAAGAATATTTACCGGTGTTCCTACGCCCATAAGATAACGTGGTTTGTCATGCGGTAAGATATCACAGACAACTTCGGTCATAGCATACATTTCTTCCGCAGGTTCGCCTACCGATAATCCACCGATCGCATTTCCTTCACGGTTAAACGAAGCAATAGTCTCTGCGGATTTAATTCTTAAATCTTTGTAAACAGATCCTTGAACAATTGGAAACAAAGTCTGATCATACCCATAAAGCGGATCAGTGCTATCAAAACGATCCACACAGCGTTTCAGCCAACGATGGGTCATATCCAAAGAACGACGTGCATACCCATAATCACATGGATAAGGCGTACACTCATCAAATGCCATAATGATGTCTGCACCGATAATACGCTGCGTATCCATTACATTTTCTGGTGTAAATAGATGTTTTGATCCATCGATATGGGAACGAAAGGTAACCCCTTCTTCTTTGATCTTACGTACTTCGGTCAACGAATACACTTGATAACCACCAGAATCTGTTAAAATAGGTCGATCCCAACCATTGAATTTATGCAATCCGCCGGCTTTATTCAACACATTCAGCCCCGGACGTAAATAGAGGTGGTACGTATTACCCAGAATAATCTGCGCTTCAATATCGTTCTTCAATTCATGTTGATGAATTGCTTTCACTGTACCTGCCGTACCAACAGGCATAAAAATAGGCGTTTGAATGGGACCGTGTGCAGTTTCGACAACACCTGCACGTGCTTTTGACAACTTATCTTGTGCTTGTAGCGTAAATTTCATTAATATTTTTCCTCTGAGACTATTTCTATTTTAAAGAATGATTTGCCATGGAAATGGCGATATCGGCATTTGGAGTAAAAAATTAAAAACTCATTTTCAACTAGTTGCAACTTAAAAAGTCATTATAGCTTTCCTAATTTCCACCCAAGCTCGGATTCATCCCTAGAATACGTTGCAAAAATACTATAAAAAGATTTGCAAACAGGATGTTTCAAAAATAAATTATCATTTTTCCCCTATAAAAAAGTTGCGGAAAGCACTTATCTTTGTGAGCTATGCTTGACCTTCACGTATTTTTGGCCAATCTTCCATATATTGCTTTCGGAGTATTGGGTCTTTTCCTATTGATACAATTGTACTACATCTTATTTGTATATAGCAAATTGAGTCGTTATCAAATTGAACCTGTACAAGAAGGAACCGAATTCCCACCGCTATCCGTTATTATTTGTGCACACAATGAACAGGATAATATTCCTGAATTCCTTCCGAGTATACTGAATCAAGACTATCCCAATTTTGAAGTAATTGTTGTCAATGATTTCTCAACAGACAATACGCCTTGGATATTGCATGATTTCGAAGCAAAATATCCCCATTTAAAGATTGTGGATATCAAAGAGCATATTCGCTTGAAACATGGTAAAAAGTTTGCTGTCAGTATGGGTATCAAAGCATCAAAGCACCAGACACTGGTGTTTACCGATGCGGATTGTGCGCCACAATCCGATCAATGGCTCAAAGAAATTGCCGCAGCTTTCAGACCGGAAACAGAAATTGTACTAGGCTATTCTCCTTATTTTAAGAAAAAAAGCTTGCTAAATCTATTGATTCGATTTGAAACTAGCCATACTGCCATGAGTTATTTCTCCTATGCACTAAAGGGTGATGCCTATATGGGAGTAGGGCGTAACATGGCTTACAAAAAAGACCTTTTCTTTCGTAACAAAGGATTTGCAGCACATATGCATATTAAATCCGGCGATGATGATCTTTTTGTTAACCAAAATGCAAATCCGACCAATGTTAACATTGCACTGGCAGCCGAATCCATTGTTTATTCGGAACCCAAAGCGACTTGGAGGAGCTATTACAAGCAAAAAGCAAGACACTCAGGCGCCTCTACCATTTACAAAAAGCGACATCAGCGCATGCTGGGCACTCAGCTGGTATCGGCAGTCTTTTTTTACGTAGCACTTATCGCAACAGCGATTGCCTTTCCAATGTACTGGTATGTTCCCGTTACAGCCTACCTTCTAAGGCTGATTGCCCAATGGATAATATTTGCCAACATCTATAAAAAACTAGAAGTAAAGGAACTGATTTGGTGGCTGCCTTTGGTAGACTTCATCTACTATTTCTATATTTGCATCAATGGCATCTTCAGCAGAAAAAAGAAAAAAATAAGCTGGAAATAATTCACTTTTAAAATACGAAGCTTTGAATCCAACAGTTGATATCATCTATAACTATTTTCCAAAATTAACGGATATTCAAAAAGAACAGTTTGCAAAACTTGCCGACCTCTATACATTTTGGAATAGCCAAATCAATGTTATTTCGCGTAAAGACATTGATAGCCTCTACCTGCACCATGTGTTACACTCGCTAGGTATCGCTAAATTTGTCCAAGAGCTCACGCCAGGAACACAAATTTTGGATGTGGGAACCGGAGGAGGCTTTCCAGGTATCCCAATGGCCATTATGTTTCCTGAAGTCAAATTCCATTTGGTCGATTCTATCGGCAAAAAAATTAAGGTCGTACGTGAAGTTGCAGCTGGACTCGGTCTCCAGAATGTTGAAGCAGATCATATTCGCGCAGAACAACTCGACGACAAATATGATTTTGTCATATCACGTGCGGTGACAAGACTTGGAGAATTTACGCCTTGGATACAGAATAAATTCGCAAGAAAAGATAAAAACGGGATCCCTAATGGAATTCTTTACTTAAAAGGCGGAGATCTCACCGAAGAGATCAAAGAATCTAAGCTCAAAGCAGAATTACACCCACTTTCAGATTACTTTAAAGAAGATTTCTTTGATACAAAATATCTGGTATACGTACCTATGTAATTAAAGTTTGGCATTACCCATAGGAAACTGAAGTCTCCTATGGATAATGTCTACAGAATCGAGGTAGTTCGTTAAACACTTATGGATGTAAGCGATCTTCTCATAGCGATCATTCTCACGAAGCCATTTTAAGGAAGGCTCATAGTATATCCTAAATTTGCGCAACGAATCTCCCGATAGCTTGCTGTATTCCTGTGTCAGCGGATACCATTCCTCGCGAATCAGATCCTGTTGGTATTCTTTTTCAAACTGACGTTGAAGTTTTCTCGAATTTCGTCCCTTTCGACTGAATTTATTGTAAAGCTTGTTCAGATTGACAGCAATTCCGCCCTGATGAGGCAAGGTCACCATATTTTTCGTATCACCCCAGAAAAAGATCGACTTATACTCCTCCTTTTTTTCTTCCCATTTATCCGCTGCTGATTTACGTTTGATCGAAACAGTATCCAAACGCAAAGTATCTTTTTGACTTCCTTTTTTTCCAATGGTATCCTGACAATAAAATTCCGCTGGATGAGCAAAAACTCCCGGCCGATAAAATGAAAAGTAGACACAGAAAAACAATAAAGATAGAAATCCGATACGTACCATATTTATAATTGACAAACCAAAATAACCAACTATAAATAAAATTAAAAAGTATTTAACTATCTTTAACTTAAGAGACTAAAGACCCAATTCCTTTTTAATTTCTACGCCAATTAGATTGATTTCTTCATCCATACCGAACATAGGAAGGTCCGTTTCTGGATTAAGTTTCAACCAGTTTGTATCATTATCTTTAATAATCTTTACGTATTCCACACCATCCTTAAAAATAACATACGTATCTTCTTCCTCAGGGAAAACAGAATAAACTACATCCCCCAATTCTATATCAAAAGGTTCTTTCATTTCCATAGTTAAAATATCATTAATCGCTCAAAGTTACCAATTCCTCTTCTTTCTTTCCATAATTGACCAATATTTCATCCCAAGAGATCTCAAATAAGCTCGGGAAAATTGCATTCATTCTAGAGCAATCCACAAATTTTCCAGCAGGCACGTGATCTCCTCCGATTAAGAACTTCGTCATTCCACTAAAAATACAACAAGCCTGAGCAATTCTAACAAAAAGTACAACAGCTCGTTATATTTTTCATATATTTAGATAAACCCAATTATGAAACTAATTTATCGCATAGCTTTGACGAAAATCAAGGGGATTGGCCCTAGAACAGCGCGTCACATCATTGACCAAGGTCACGATTTAGCGGACATATTTGCTTACTCAAAAAAAGATTTGATGCAAATTCTTGGGATACGTGAGCCAATCGCCGAAGCAATATACAATAAAAGCTATATGCCCGCCTGTGAAAAAGAACTCGCTTTTATCGAAAAACATCAGATACAAGCGCTATGGCTGGAAGACCAAAATTACCCCGATAGGCTACGACAATGTGAAGACGCTCCGCTTGTTGTCTATTATAAAGGGAACCAACCACTCAACAGTGCAAAAGTTATTAGTATCGTCGGCACTAGACATGCGACCTATTATGGCCAGAAAATATGCGAAGATTTGCTAGAAGCCATGAATTGTACCAAAGACACCCTAATCGTTAGTGGTCTTGCTTATGGTATTGACGCATTAGCACATCGCAACGCACTAAAAAATAATATTCCAACCGTTGCTGTATTAGGGCATGGTCTCGATCGAATTTACCCCGCATCCCATCGCGAACTTGCCACAAAAATGCTAGACCAAGGCGGTTTATTGACAGAATTTACATCCAACACATTACCTGAGCGCAGTAATTTTCCTATGCGCAATCGCATCATAGCCGGTATGGCAGATGTCACCATTGTCGTAGAAGCTGCAATTAAAGGAGGCGCATTAATTACCGCTGAAATTGCCAACAGCTACAATCGCGATGTATGCGCCTTTCCAGGAGCCGTTTATGAAAAAAGTTCTGAAGGCACCAACTACCTCATCAAAACCAACCGTGCTCATATGATTAGAGGTCTTCAGGATCTCGAATACCTCATGAATTGGGAAATCAGCACAAAAGCCGTTGACCAACAGTTTAGCCTTCCTTTGACACTGACAAAAGACCAACAACTCCTTTTTACACTTATTCAGCAAAAAGGACAATTAGAAATAGACCAGATGATTGACCTCACAAAATGGCCACAAAGTAAATTAGCCTTAATCCTATTGGAACTTGAAATGCAGTCACTCATTCACGCCTTACCCGGAAAACGGTATAAAACTGCCGGACACACGGAAATTCAAAAAAATTAGCTCATTTCCTATCATGCAGCAGTACTAAAATGCCGCTTGGATCGCAATAAAAATTCAGAATCATACTCAACCAAAAATCAAGAATTAATGAACGAAAACAATACAAAAAGTATTTGGAAAGTCATCGGAGCTTCCTCCATGGGAACACTTATCGAATGGTATGACTTTTTCATTTTTGGCAGCCTATCCATTGTAATTTCCACCAAATTCTTTCCAGCAGAAAATCCAACAGCGGCTTTTCTTTCAACCCTAGCCACATTTGCCGCAGGGTTTGTTGTCCGACCATTTGGCGCCCTATTTTTTGGGCGACTAGGTGATATTATCGGTCGAAAATATACGTTTATGGTTACTTTAATGCTCATGGGCGGAGCAACATTTCTCATAGGTTGTATCCCCAGCTATGAGAGTATTGGGTTTTGGGCACCACTGCTCGTGTTGATCCTTCGTCTCTTGCAAGGTCTTGCCCTAGGCGGGGAATATGGAGGTGCAGCAACTTACGTCGCTGAACATGCCCCATTGGGCCAGCGGGGCTATTGGACATCATGGATACAAACAACAGCTACTTTTGGCCTTTTCATATCACTCGTCGTCATCCTCCTTACTAAAGGCTTTCTCAGTGAATCACAATTTGATTCTTGGGGATGGCGGGTTCCTTTCCTCCTATCTTTAGTCATGGTATATGTTTCCTATCTTATTCGTAAGAAGATGAAGGAGTCACCCGAATTTAGCAAGGCCAAAGCGGAAGGAAAAACAAGTACAAATCCGCTAAAAGAAAGCTTTGGCAACCGCTACAACCTCAAATTTGTGCTGCTCGCACTTTTTGGTGCAGCCATGGGACAGGGCGTTGTTTGGTACACCGGACAGTTTTACTCGATGAGTTTCATGAAAACGGTCATGCACCTTCAATCTGACCAGGCCGATACCATCCTCGGCATCGCATTACTCTTGGGAACTCCATTTTTTGTCGTATTTGGGTGGCTTAGTGACAAAATTGGACGAAAATGGATTATGCTCGGTGGCATGTTACTTGCCGTATTGACTTATCGCCCGATTTACGAATCCATGTACCAGCTTTCCAATGTAGAACAGAAAGTCAAGGTGAACGAAACAACGGAGGTCCCCCGTGGACCGCAATCAACGGAAACTATTTCGATCACCAAGACTCAATATGAGGACCAGACAGAAGTTACTAGAGCCAGCATGATACATCAGTCAGGAAAACTCAAGGGACAGCCAATGACCAAAACCACAGTCCATCTTGCAGGCAAGAACTATATGCTGCTCGTCCTGCTGATCTTTATACAAGTGATTTATATTACAATGGTGTACGGGCCCATCGCGGCATTTCTTGTTGAACTATTCCCTGTAAAGATCCGGTATACATCCATGTCCTTACCCTATCATGTTGGAAATGGAATATTCGGCGGCCTCCTTCCTGCGGTATCGACATACTTAACGACAAATGCTGAAGCATCCAATACCCCGCAATTCTATCTTGCAGGTTTGTGGTACCCTATTATCATTGCCATTGTATGTTTTATCATTGGCAGTATTTATATCAACAACAAATCAACTCCCGCAACACATGAATAATCTCAAAAAATTCCTCGGCATACTTTGGATCGTTTTAGCATTGTTTACTGCTTATTTCTCCATTTTTGAACTGGCCCTGCCAAAGATTTCAACGGGACATCAGGAAGATCTCGTTTTCGGAATCATTATCCTGTGCATCTTAACTCCCATAATCTCCATTGGACTCGGCTTATTTGGCTATTATTCCCTATTGGGCGAATACAATCAAGAAAAAATGTAGTCCAAAAAATGAGATCGACTTTGAATAAGGGAAATTAGACTATATAAGCCTATTCAAAGTCGATCTCATATACGCCAGATTATACTACTTCCGACGTTTCCAAAAGAACAATTACAGCCAGTGGACTTCGCCAAGCCCTAATTTTACGCCATTGTTAGCGGATTTACACAGATACCAGCTATTTTCCACCATAAAATAAAGCTAAGAGCAGCTACTAAATACAATTTATTGCAATGATAATCAGCAGCATAAGATAAAATAGCATTTTTTCTTTCCTAAAACTGTTTTTTTTTCTACTTTTGTGGCGGGTAAGTCTTCTACGACCAGCTCCCATTGACTCCCCCAGGTTGGGAACAAAGCAAGGGTATTTGGTTGAGCGGTGCGATAGGAGTAGCTTACCCTTTTTTTATGCCCATTTTTTTTTGACTAATCCTCCGGTCCAAAATTCAATTCTAACCTAATAATCAGCGAAATACCTTATATATCCCAATTGTTACCCGCATTTCCCCTATTTATAGAAGCCCTGTTACACAAGGAGTTTTAATCGCTTGGCATGTACATTCAACACAATTATAATTGTATATAAAAGCAAATTTATATAAGTTTGTAATCGAATAAGAACTATCGTATGAGTTGGTTTAAAAGAGAAAAAGCTGGTATTAGCACAGCTACCGCTAATAAAAAAGAAGCACCTGATGGTATGTGGAACAAATGTCCCACATGTAAAAAACCATTGTTGCATCTTGAACAAGTAGAAAACGACTATGTTTGTCAATATTGTGGGCACCACTTAAGAATTGGCTCCAAAGAATATTTTTCAATTTTATTTGACAATAACGAATTTACAGAACTATTTCCTAATCTAAATTCTGGTGATCCATTAGAATTTTTCGATTCAAAGCCATACCCTGAACGTTTAAAGGAAAGTCAAGCCAAAACAGGCCTGAAAGATGCTTTACGTTCTGGCCATGGAAAAATGAATGGTCAAGACATCGTTATTGCTTGTATGGACTTTAGTTTCATCGGCGGATCAATGGGATCTGTCGTTGGTGAAAAAATCGCGCGTTCGATAGATTACTGTATTGAGCATAAAATTCCATTTATGCTAATCTCCAAATCAGGAGGTGCACGTATGATGGAAGCCGCATTTTCATTGATGCAAATGGCTAAAACTTCGGCTAAATTAGCGTTATTGGCAAAGGCAGGACTTCCTTACGTTTGTTTATTGACTGACCCTACGACAGGAGGAGTTACAGCATCTTACGCGATGTTAGGTGATGTAAATATCGCAGAACCGGGAGCATTAATCGGATTTGCAGGACCACGTGTCATTAAAGAAACAATCAAAAAGGATCTTCCAAAAGGATTCCAGACTTCAGAATTTGTTCTTGAGCATGGATTTTTGGATTTCATTGTCGACCGTAGACAGTTAAAAAACAAAGTAGCTACTTATCTTAAATTAGTGGGATAATCATCCTCAAAATAAAAAAGAAAGCGGTGCCAAGAATATTCTTGGCACCGCTTTCTTTTTTGAAAGTGTCTATTTTATCGGCTAGAAAGCATCTTCAATTCAGCTCATAATTGTTGTGCCTATGACCTTATGAGGCTTTTATGGCAGGGTTGAATAGGCCATCTTTTTAAAGATATCGCCAAAAAGCCCATATTTTTCTTTTGGACAAATAATCTGTTTCGCCCTCCCTGTCATACGCTTCCCGCTCAAAAGAAATACGCCGGTAGGCTTTATCAAAATCTCTAAATTGAATAAAATGAACGACAAATTCTATGAGATACCATACATAGAAAAAGAGAATACCTAATTCAAGCGCCTGTCGCAAATGTATACGCTCATGACGAATCAAGTCGTCCTGCTGTTTAAAAAAGGTATTTTTCAGAAAGATAAAAGGATAAATAGTAATTGCATTGGCTTTTCCAAAAGAGAAGAAATTCGTCCAAAATTTGCTAACTATAATCATATATGATGTTTAGACCGTTTTCAAACTAGTCAAACTTAGAAAAATTTCCCTTTATACACAATTATTATTGGCTTCTCATAAATTGTACCATATCCCTCTCGGTCAGTCCCTAATCAGATAAGAGATCGCAAAAATTTCTTTTTGAATTGGAATTTTTATTAAGTTTGCTATAGATTAATCGTGAAGATATGCCGTACAAAGAGCGTGAAATAAATAAATTGTATTATACAATGGGAGAAGTTACAGAAATGTTTGATGTAAATGCGTCCCAAATACGTTTTTATGAGCGTGAATTTGACATTCTACAACCTAAGAAAAATAAAAAAGGCAATCGCTTATTTACGCAAGAAGATATTGCCAATTTAAAGATCATCTTCAATTTGGTTAAAGATAAAGGTTATACCCTACAGGGTGCACGTGATTACCTGCGTGACAACAAATCTGAGGCAAAAGAAAATCAACGTGTTGTAGATTCATTGGAGCGCTTGAAGAACTTTCTTCTTGAAGTTCGTGATTCACTATAGTACCTGAGAAACTTCTTTTAAAACTCCCGCAATAGGAAACTTTCCATCGTTTTCACCAACTTCTTCCCGTCTATCCGAGAGGGAAATTCTTTCGATTTATAGAAGAAATAAGATAACGAGCTGACACATTTTACAGCTGAAAATCATATATTTATTTTACATCAGTAATAGTGTTATTTTATAATATATAGCCATGAAAATTGTGCTAAAAAGAATATATGATGCAGCTTCCCCTAGTGATGGGTATCGTGTACTCATCGATAGACTTTGGCCTCGTGGAATAACAAAGGAAAAGGCTCATTTGTCTGAATGGAATAAGAATCTTGCCCCTTCAAAAGAACTTCGGATCTGGTATCACCACAATCCAGCTTTGTGGGATGACTTCTCGGAAAAATATCGAACAAAACTAAAGCATAACAACTATTGCAAGGAATTTCTTGACCACAACAAGCAACAAGAAATCATTACGTTATTATATGCCGCCCATGACACCTTGCATACCCACGCCCTGATCTTACAGACCTATTTACAGGACCTTTATCAACAATATATCAGCAACAACAGATAATAGTACAACGACCATGCAGACAGCATCTATTTTTCAAAACGTCACATTTCAGGACAAAAAACCCAAAATGGACCTCCTGCTAGAAACAAATGGCAGCAAAGAATATCGCTTGGCTTTTGCAGAAGGGCAATATCTAAAGGAGCATACAACAGCTGCATCAATTATTGTGGAAATTGTCGAAGGCAATATTGATTTTGGCGTTAACGGAAGCAAAATCAGTCTAACGAAAGGCATGTTAGTGACATTAGAGCCGAATGTACCGCACGATCTCTTTGCCATTACCCAAAGTATCGTCCGGCTGTCTATTCATAAAAAAGACTAAAGAAGAATCTAGGTGACTTAACGGTCTTTGAGTTCAATAACCTCCAGGTTCTCAATTTTATCTTTATTGATCTCAAACCGCATTAATGTCCTTACTTTGTGCCAGCCCTGCTTACCTGCCGCCCCAGGGTTGAGATGGAGACAATAGATCTTGGGGTCGAAGATAACCTTTAAGATATGTGAATGTCCAGTAATAAATAATTTAGGTGGATTTTTCATCAATTCCCCTTTTATGCGTGCAGCATATTTCCCCGGATAACCACCAATATGTGTCATAAATACGTCCACTTCCTCACACCTAAACCTCAAATCTTCTGGAAATTGTAAACGAATTTCCTGACCATCAATGTTTCCGTATACTCCGCGCAGTGGCTTAAAAGCGGCTAACCGATCCGCAACATCAGGATCACCAAAATCGCCCACATGCCATATCTCGTCGCAGGCTGCAAAATGAGTAAATACAGCTTCATCTAAAAAAGAATGTGTATCCGAGAGTAATCCGATCTTTGTCATCACTTAAAAAGCTAAAAAATAAGGTGCCAAGGCATTTCGATAAGCTTCTGAATAAATACCCTTGGCGGCATAAATAACAAACGTACGTTGAGCGAGCAGTTCGACGCGTAAGCGTTCAAATGTAACGATTTTCCGAATGGCCGATTCCCCTTCAAAGGAGCTTATTTGTACTTCACTGGAACAGTATAATCCCCTTTCCGCCGAAATTTTAGTCAACGTTTCCGCTAATGCCGTTGGAACGATCAACACTAATTTTCCCCGATCCGATAAACGTAAAGCGGCGAAATCCAGCAGTTCAGCAAAAAAATCCAGATCGGTATGTCGCGCCAGCTTCTTGCGTTCATCCGGGTTATGTAAGGAATCTGTATAAAAGGGTGGATTTGATACGATCAGATCGTAATGCCCTTGTACATCCATTTGTTGAAAGGAGGAAGCATGCAGCACTAAACGTTCCTGGAAAATGGAATTACGGAAGTTTCTGTCAGCCATCGCAGCAGCCAAAGGGTCAATTTCGACAGCCTCTACCCTACTGTCTACGAGCCGTTGAGCCAACATCAATGCAATGACTCCCGTACCTGTACCTACGTCCAGTATCCGGTCCACAGGTTCTACTTCCAGCAAGGAAGCCAGCAGTACACCATCTGTGTTAATTTTCATTGCACAGTCAGACTGATCAACCTCAAACTGTTTAAACCGAAATATCGACGCCATACATCAAAGATAAAACTTTTAGAACCTTTGGTACAAACAAACCAGTGTATCCTGCAATTTATTTGCTAATTTAGTCAGCAACAAATCTATATAAGCCATGAATATCCGTCAGCTTGCTTTTATGATATTGATCATCATCGGTGTGCTTCCTACAAAACTATTGCATGCACAAGAGAATTGTGACCGGCATACAACTGAAATACTTCCCTTATTGACAAAAACATTGAACAACAATGACTTTGACAAAATTGATCCTTTACTCAATAGTATACAAGCTAGCTGTGGTACCAACGAGTTTGTACAGCGTTTACGTATTCTTATATACATCATTGAAAAAAAGAATACCACAACAGAGATCAAAAATTATATAGACAATCAATTCGATAAAAATTTTCTACAAAGACTGGATGCGGCAGACCAGGACGATTTTTCAACACAATACGAACAGCATAAGGAAAAATACAATTTCGTGCCATTAAGGCATCCCCTGGACGGCCTGATAAAAGTAAGAGCCAAAGCCCTGCTTGCTTCCGATAGTTATACGTTAACCGATCAGGAAAAAACTATTTTAGAGCTTTTTTCAGATACTGAAGTTGCCAATGCCGTACAAGACCAACAAGCTAACGAACAAGATAATCAACAGCGGTTTCCAGTCCCCAAAGTGTACAGAGATAGACAGAAAGCCAAACTGGGCTATGTTCCTTCAATCGGCGTAGTCACCCCACTTGGCGGAGCCAACAAAATTTTCGGAACCAACATAAACTTTGGATTTATGCTGATGAGCTCGCTGGAAAGAAAATTTATATTCGAAGGTGGCTTCAAGGTGCGCATCAACTCAAACGACCGCAATATTGATTACAATTACGAGGGCTCCAATGTTTCGGTCAATTCTTCAGCGACCGCATTTATGGGCGGTGCTGTAGGTTACAAAGTTTTTGACAACGACAAATTTATACTGATTCCAAAAGGTATTCTTGGCATAGATATTACAGATACAGGCATTACAGAAAGTGCTTATTCTTCTGGTTATTATGATCCGGATGGTTATTATTATGATGGCGGATACACCGATCGTATGGTAACCATCAATAATGTGCACTTAGGACTTGGTCTCGCATCCCTATTTCGCATGAAAAACCAAAAGTACATTGGTTTCGAACTCGGCTATCATTACACGCCTTATGATGCAAGCAGCAAGGTTTTGATTCCGATACAGGCAAATTACGGAAGCTTGGAGCTATTCTTCAGGTTTTAAGCAAATAGCCTTCAAAAACCTGATGACTTCGCAGACACCAACAGTAATGAAAGCGAGCTGAAGGTTCTTTCTGGCCAATAAGACCAGACACTTTCAGAAAAAAAATACGCCAGATGATGTCTATCTTACAAAACATCATCTGGCGTATGTAAATCGAAAAAAATTCCGCTTGAGATCAATTGCCCAAGCCCAAGGGAAGATTTAATTCTTCAAAAGGCGTTGTATCTCATCCAATTTCATTAATGCTTCAACCGGAGTAAGCGAATTAACATCCAGGTTATTCAGCATATCCCTGATCTTATTCAAGACAGGATCATCAATAGAAAACATCTGCAATTGGTAGGCCTGTTTCTGGATTTTGCGCATGCTATCTTTAATCTGCTCACCACCTGTGCGCTCCTGCTCCAGCCTTTTCAAAATTTGATTGGCCCGATTAAGCAACTTTTGCGGCATTCCAGCGAGCTTTGCCACATGGATTCCGAAACTATGCTCTGAGCCTCCTGGAACAAGTTTACGCAAGAAAATAACTTTGTTATTAACCTCCTTCACCGTTACATTATAGTTTTTTATACGATCCAACGAAGTAGTCAGCTCGTTTAATTCATGGTAATGCGTGGCAAACAAGGTTTTTGCCTTAGCAGCAGGATGATTATGTAAAAACTCGGCAATAGCCCAGGCAATAGAAATACCGTCATAAGTACTTGTACCACGACCGATTTCATCCAAAAGAATAAGACTGCGGTCCGATAGATTATTCATGATGCTCGCGGTTTCATTCATCTCCACCATAAACGTAGATTCACCCGAAGAAAGATTGTCCGAAGCACCTACACGGGTGAAAATTTTGTCAACCAGGCCAATCTTAGCCTCTTTTGCTGGCACAAAACAACCAATTTGCGCCATTAACACGATCAATCCAGTCTGACGGAGCAATGCAGATTTACCCGCCATGTTAGGGCCCGTAATAATAATAATCTGCTGTGTTTTCGGATCTAAAAAAGTATCATTGGTAATATAATCCTCACCTATCGGCAGGTTTCTTTCAATGACAGGGTGTCTTCCACCTTTAATATCCAAAATCTTGCTCTCGCTGACTTCGGGTTTTACATAATAGTTTTTCTCCGCTACAACAGCAAAGTTAAGCAGTACATCCAACTTGGCTATGAGCTGGGCGTTGAGTTGAATAGGTTTGATGTATTCAGCAATGGCAACCAATAGCTCAGCATATAATCTATTCTCAAGCGCTTGTATCTTCTCCTCAGCACCGAGAATCTGTTCTTCATATTCTTTAAGTTCCTCCGTAATGTAACGTTCAGCATTCACCAGTGTCTGTTTACGGATCCACGTCGTCGGAACCTTATCTTTGTGTGTATTAGTGACCTCCAGATAATAACCGAAAACATTATTGAACGCTATTTTTAAAGAAGGAATCCCTGTGAGTTCCGCTTCCCTTTTTTGGATCTCAAGCAGATAATCCTTGCCACCAAAAGCGATCTTGCGCAATCGATCCAATTCAGGGTCCACCCCTTCCGCGATTACACTCCCCTTATTGATTGCGGCAGGAGGCTCCGCCTGAACCTGTTGCTCGATTTTTTCACGTATAACTGCACAAGCATCTAACTGATCTGAGATTGTCCGAAGAGCATCAGCATCTTTACGATCCGTAAGTTCCTTCAATTTCTCAATAGCATATAATGCGCGCTTCAATTGCACAATTTCCCGCGGATTCGCTTTTTGCAGTCCGATCTTGGAAATTAAACGTTCCAGATCTCCCACCTGCTTGATCTGACCAATCAGCTCATCCCGCAAATCACGGTTAGTGAAAAAGAAATCGACCACATTCAATCGCTCCTGAATACTCTTTTTGTCTTTGAGCGGCATCACGATCCAGCGCTTGAGCAGACGCGCTCCCATTGGACTGGATGTATGATCCAATACATCGGATAGCGTTACTGCATTTTCATTCAACGATCCGATTAATTCCAAATTGCGAATCGTAAAACGATCCAGCCACATAAAACGGTCCTCTTCAATACGGGAAAGCGTAGAAATGTGTTGCAGATTACGATGCTCGGTTTCATTGAGGTAATGCAATGCTACACCAGCAGCAACAACTCCTGCAGTCATGCGGTCCACACCAAATCCTTTCATCGAGGAGACTTCAAAATGCTTCAATAGCGTTTCAGTGGCATAATCACCCGTATAAGGCCACTCGTCAAGAAAATAGGTGTAATATTGTGATCCAAACTGCTCTGTAAACTCCTTGCTCTGTTTTTTTGAAAGAATAATTTCTCTCGGTTTAAAACCTTGAAGCAATTTATCTATATAGGCCACACTACCTTGAGCAACCAGAAATTCACCTGTTGAAATATCTAAGAAAGAAATACCGATCCGCTCCTTTTCGATAAAAATTGATGCTAAATAATTATTCGATTTCTGTTGAACAATATTGTCACTGTAGGAGACTCCAGGTGTCACTAGCTCGGTCACACCGCGCTTAACAATTGTTTTTGTCGTCTTCGGATCCTCCAGCTGATCACAGATCGCCACCCGTTGGCCAGCACGCACCAGTTTCGGAAGATAGGTTTCCAATGAATGATGGGGAAAACCAGCCAATGCAGTTTCCGATTCCGAGCCATTGCCACGCTTTGTCAAAACGATGCCCAAAATCTGGGCAGCTTTGATCGCATCCTCACCAAATGTCTCGTAAAAATCGCCAACACGGAACAACAACAACGCTCCAGGATACTTAATCTTGATCGCATTGTACTGTTGCATCAATGGGGTCACTTTCTTTTCTTTTGCCAACTTTTAAAATCAATTTTTATGAAGCGTAAAAATAGGATAATATCGTCGCTTTGGCAAACGATACACTCAACTTCTCGACAAAATCATTTCCATTAAACAAGAATATAAGCTAAGTTTGTATCCGAAAAAAATTAGTCATGGCCATCAAAAGATCTGGTAAACAAAATACGTCCAGCAAACAACAAAATACCTTCAAAAAAAAATCCTTCAACCCATTGAAGTCCATAAAATCTCCTATCCTGCGCATTGTGACACGGGTAGTACTCTATTTTATTGGCATTTCACTCTTTTGGGTCATTAGCCTGCGGTTTATTAATCCTCCCATCACTTGGTTGATGATTCAACGTGGGTTTGAGCTAAAAGAACAGGGCAAGGGATTTAAACTGGAAAAAAACTGGCTGGATTACGATGAACTTTCGGACAACCTAAAGTTAGCGGCCATTGCCGGAGAAGACGCTCACTTTATGACACACTGGGGATTCGACATGCAAGGAATTCAGAATGCCATTAAAAAAAATGCACAGGGAAAGAAATTACGCGGCGGAAGTACAATCAGTCAGCAGGTAGCCAAAAATGTCTTTTTATGGCCAGGGCGCTCCTGGTTAAGGAAAGGCTTCGAGACCTACTTTACCATTCTTATCGAAACATTCTGGAGCAAGAAACGCATCCTCGAAGTTTACCTTAATGTGATTGAAATGGGACAGGGAGTTTATGGTGCGGATGCGGCAGCTTCTTATTATTTTAGCAAAACAGGCAGCAATCTTTCCAAAAAACAGGCCGCATTGATTATAGCCATATTGCCAAACCCAAGAGAATGGGATGCGCGTAACCCTTCTGCTTATGTCAATAGACGTGCAAATGCGATAGCAAAATATATGCATCATTATACTATTCCTGAATAAGCGAAACCATCGCTGTTCGGCGGATCGATCAGAAGAGAAGCAATACAGATCTATAGATCAAAAAGAAAGGCCATATGTAACTATGGCCTTTCTTATATAAAATGGTTTTACAACCTATCTAAAAAGTCGTTTATGCCAGCTTTGATGGAAGGGTATTACCCAAGCGTCTTCCATTTGATGCTCATGGGTAATGGTATTATCAAATACTAAGGTATTATCGTTGATGGTACCGTCTGCCAATAACTTCTCAAATCCGTCACGGTTGACCACGCCTATTCCCTGATCCCCTTTATATGCAAATTGCATTCGATCAAATAGTTGAATACCATACTTCGATTCAACTCCTTTTAAAAATCGAACCGAACTATCAATAGAACAACCTGATGCAGCCGCCACTTCCTCGTCCACCTTAAGGATGATAAAAAGATTATCCCGCAATTCTGCGGATGCAGAAAGTGGTTTTCCATGCACTTTCCATTGTTCGGCAAAAGCTTTCAGGTCAGTAACAATCTCCTGTCCCTCTGTCGCCGTTAACAGGCGATCGGCCTGATAAATCCAGATACGCTTCATATGCGAATGATTTTTACAGATCCATCAAGCCGATATGAATTGGCTGATTAATCCGATACTGTTTATACTCCCGGATACAAGGAATATAGTCTCCATCGCATCCGATTTCATTTAAATATTAAACCAGATTAAACAACTCGAATCCGGCGTGCCATTGTATTTCATCACAATACCTTGACCCTCAACTCTTACCACTAACCAATATAATACGGAGAGATCATCAAATAAACGATCACCCCGGTAACAGCTACATAAAGCCACATGGGATAAGTAATACGGGCAAGCTTTTTATGACGCTCATAAGAACCCGATATGCCTCTAACAAATGTAAAGAGTACAAAGGGGATGATGATAATGGAAAGCAAAATATGCGTGATCAGGATAAAGAAATAGATCGGTCTTAGAATTCCCTCGCCGCCATATTTCGTTTCGATTGAAGTCATGTGATAAGCGACATACATCGCCAGAAAAGCTAAGGAACAAGCAATACACCATTTGACCAAACGCTCGTGTAAAGCCTTATTACCCTTTTTTATCGCAGCCACAGCCCAAAATAGTAATACAGCCGTAATCCCATTGATAGCCGCGTAGATAGGAGGCAAAAATGTTAGCGGTTTTACATCATAACCCAGCTTTTGTAAATTCACCGTAAAAAGGATAGCAACCACTATCGGTATCACAATCGATAGCAACCAAATCCATTTACTATACTTTTTTTCCTTGTTAAGACTCTCTTCCATGATATAATTACCTCTTTTGTTCTATTGTAGCTGGATGGTTTCGGACTTCCTCGACCAATAATAATTTGATTTCATCCTCAAGGCGGTCAACATCCGTTTTGACATTAATGTCATAAATACCTCTTATCCGTCCTTTTGTATCAAGTAAAAGATAATTAGACCCAATAATAAATGGTTTGCTGCCCTCCTTATTGACAAGCGCATCTTGTAATAAACTTTCCTGGGCAAATTTAAAGATATCAACAGAAGGATCTGTCACAAAAAACCAAGATTTGGTCCATGGTTTGTAAACTTTTGCGTATTTAGCTAACACTTCTGGTGTATCGTATGCCGTATCAACCGTAATTGAATACAAACGGACCTTCTTATTCTGAATAAATCGATTAGCGATTTGATCCAAACGCTTAATCATCGTCCGCGATAATGAAGCATCTCTAGAGTACATCAGATGGACGACAGAAAGTGTTGTATCATTATCCAATAGATGCACTTTCTTGCCATCGAAATTCACAAAATCAACCGGGGGTACAGTATGATAGATAGTATCGGGAATATCACGTCCCCATTTACGATGGGTAGTTCCCGGAACCTCTTTCTTTCCAAAAATTGGCAAAGAGGCGTAGCTATTAGAACCGCTTTTATTTAGTACAAAATATAAAAATCCTGGCAATAAAAGAATTACTGCCAGGATCAATATAGTTTTAATACCTTTCTTTTGTCCAGTATTATTATCCATTCACTTTATCTATTTATTTGGAAACAATTGATGTTCTTGAAAAGCAGATGCTAAATACCCTCCTTCAACAAGCATCAAAACAATAAAATAAATAATAAAAATAAACACAATTGCAACGGTAACAATGAAACTCGACTTCTCGAATTTCAAGTGCATAAAGAATGCAACGATATAATAAGCTTTAACTAAAGTAAGCACGATATAAATAGTATTTACTAACGCACCTTTAGCTAAAATTTGCCAATGGTGCACGAAGCCCAATGCAATTAAAAACTCTAGACAAGTAAGGGCTAAAAGTACACCAAATACTCTCCAGATGGCCTTCTTATCCATCCCACCTTCGTGAGCGTGCTCGCCATGAGCGATATTATCTTGATATTGTGACATAGCTATCTAAATTTATTATTTCGGAATTAGATTAAGTAGAAGAACGTAAATACGAATACCCACACTAAATCCACAAAGTGCCAATATAAACCTACTTTCTCGATCATAAGATAAGAACCACGGTTTTCGAATGTATTATTTAATGTCATACATAGAATGATGATATTCAAAATAATACCCACAGTAACGTGGAAACCGTGAAAACCAGTAATTGTAAAGAACAAGTTAGCAAATTGCAAGGCCGAAGTATAAGAAATGTCATGTGTGAAATATGGCATTAATGCTGTTTTGATGGCATCACCTTCTAAACCTGTTGCTGGATTTTTACCAAACCAGAAACCCATGTGGTGTAAGTGAGTCCACTCGATAGCCTGACAACCTACGAAACAGATACCTCCCAAAATAGTCCAAAGCATCCATTTAACAACTTCATTCTTTTGGTTACGGTGACCAGCTTCCACGGCCAAAACCATAGTTACAGATGACATAATCAAAATAAAGGTCATTAAACCGACAAATACCAACGGTTGACCATGCTCTGCAATTCCTGGGATAGATTGGAAGATCTTATCAGGATCAGGCCATGTTGGATGAGAAAAGCGTTGTGCGCCGTAATAAACCAAAAATGCAGAAAATGTGAAGGCATCCCCTACCAAGAAAAACCACATCATGATTTTTCCATACTCTAAGTTCCAAGGTGATTTCCCACCATTCCATGGACCAGTTTTTACCTTATCCAATTGCGATACTGTTGTACTCATTGTTTACTATTATTGATTCAAAAGTAAGAAAACATATATATAAATCCATAAAAGATCGAGAAAATGCCAAAAAATACTGGCAAGATCCATGCGGAAAAGATTGCCGTCTTTAGGAAGTTTGTTAATTCCTATAATCGCGCCAATCAAAACGATCAACCCCGCAATAATATGCGCCAAGTGCATCCAGATAAAAACGTAAATAAAAGATTGCGATGCATTGTTATTCACAAAATAAACACCCCTATCGATCAATACATTCCAAGCATGAACTTGCAAGGCAAAAAATACAACTCCCAAAATAAAAGTTGCTATCAAAAACAACCGCTGTTTGGAAGACTCGCCATTTTTAGCCGCTTTATGTGCTAAAAACATCGTTAGACTACTAACCACAATCACCAAGGTACTATATAAAAGTGCATTTGGCAATAGGGTCTTAATCCCTTTGTCCACGCCGCTCGCTGTATATACAATGAAACCACTGGATAACGCCGCAAACATCATGAACATACCCAACATACCCAACCATAGGTTGAACTTTTGGGCTTTTCTCTGTACTAACTTCTCGTCAGTTTGTGCTTGTATATCTAACATTATTTCAACGGAATAAAGTTAAGCAATAATACGAGTTGTGTCACAGGTAAATAAATAAATGAGGTAAACATCACTTTCTTCGCTGAAGGAATATCACAATTCTTAAACAGCAAATAACCGTAATAACCAAACATTATTCCACCGACCACGGATACAATCGTAAACCAAATTCCACCAAAGCCAAAATGATAAGGTATAAAACCTGCAGGTATCATAAACAAACCTGAAATGAATACCATAAACGCAGATATCTTATCACGTTTTGTCGTCGGCAATAAGCGAAAGCCCGCTAATTTATAGTCATCATCCACAACCCAGGCAATTGCCCAGAAATGCGGAAACTGCCATAAAAACTGAATAGCAAACAACACAAAGGGAATAATAATAATTGCCGCTTCGTTATGTCCACTATAGTAGGCTAAATCGTCTTGCGAAAAGGCTGCATAATATCCAATTAATGGCGGAAATGCACCCGGAAACGCGCCGACAAACACTGCTATTGGTGATTTTCTTTTTAATGGTGTATAGATAAATGCGTAAAGAAGGATACAGAAAACCGACAGCAGACCAGCGACAAAATTTAAACGAACAAGCACCAAGGTTCCTAAGATGCCCATAAAGACACTCAATACCAAAGCTTGTCCTGTTGTCATGCGGCCTGATGGCAACGGTCTGTCCTCCGTACGTTTCATCAGTTTATCCAAATCCTTTTCAATGATCTCATTAAAACCGTTGGCAGAACCTGTCACCAGAAAACCACCTATAGTCAACAATAACCAATTGAACCAGAATATATCACCCTGTTGTTTTGATCCTATCAGAAAAGCAATTGACGCAGAAAATACGACCGTCAACGTAAGTCTCAACTTAACAAGCTTTTTGAAATCTGAAATAAATTCTTTCATAACTAAAAGAGACCTCCTACTATCAGTGTAATTATACACGTACTTTTAAACATAAACATCCCGAATTCCAAGATTAGTGCCTTTGCTTGTTTAACAATAACAACAGGTAGAACTGTGCCCCAAATAGAAGCGTCGCTACCACCAAATGCGTTGTCTGTGCAAATGCAGGTATTGCAAATCGAGCTAAGATAATTCCTGATAGCATTTGGATACCCACTAGAATCAATGCGATTAAAGCAAATTTATATTGCTTAGAACTCGTATTAAAACTCGTGCGGACCAAAAAGAATAATACAATAACTAAAATCAAAGAACAATATGCCAACCAGCGATGTAACTCAAACTGTTGGCCAATAGTTGTTATAAAATCAGTCCGGGCTATCGTTGAACCGGTTAATAAATCAACCTCCTCACGAACTCCCGTTCCGACAATTACCTGTGTTAGCATCAATAAAATTGAAGCAATAGCAAGTCCTTTTAATATACCCAAAGAACGATTGACCAGTAAGGTCTTGTTTCGCAAAGTAACTGCTTTGAAATATGTATAAATACTAATACAAACAATTACAATGGCTAAGAGCATATGTACCGTAATAATCCAGGGCATCAGATTTGTCGATACAACGATCGATCCCAGCCAAGCCTGAAGTACGACAACAAAAAGATTAATCACTGACCAAACAACGATCGAGCTTTTTGATTTTAAATAGGTGAAAGAATAAATAGCTGTAAATAACAAACAGAATCCGGAAACAACGCCTACCAACCGATTGATATATTCCGTCCAAGTTTTCGCAACATTAAACTCTTCATGCTGCAAAATATTCTTATCGGTACGGAGCTTGTAAGCCATTTCCTTATCGCCGAAAAATTCTACAATTTTCGCGAAACGTTCGTTCTTCTTTGCTCTTCCTTCAATATAATGCTGTTCATATCCTTGAGGTAATTGAGAGATATCTGTTGGAGGAATAATACGGTTAAAACATCTTGGCCAATCTGGGCATCCCATTCCTGACCCTGTACTCCGAACAACTCCTCCAGCAATAATGACCAAAAACAACACAATGATCGTTATAAAATTGGTCTTTATAAATCGCTTCTCAGCTGCTGGAAACATAATACTACCCCTACCTCTTAAAATACAAACTTCTATAAAATAGAGTAGGAATCCCTACTCTATTTTATAAGATTTTATTAGTCTTTTCTACCATTTTGAGCATTCCATTCTGCCTGGATACGCTCAGCTTCCTCGTCTCCTTCGAAATCATGAGGCAAATTAGAGCTCATTGTTTCAGAGAAAGGAACACTTTGAGGAATAAAATCCTCACCGTGACCTGGCTTACTGTAATCGTAAGGCCAACGGTGTACAGTTGGAATTTCACCTGGCCAGTTACCATGGATATGCTCTACCGGAGTAGTCCATTCCAATGTGTTTGACTGCCAAGGGTTTTGTGGTGCTTTTTTACCGAAGAAAATCGATGTAAAGAAGTTCCACAAGAAAGCTACCTGACCTAAAGCAGCGATGATTGCAGCCCAAGTCACCAATTTGTTTACAGAAACCCATTTCGCCATGAAAGCAAATTCTGTAAATGCATAGTAACGGCGAGGCACACCATCGATACCCATAAAGTGCATTGGGAAGAATACCATGTAAGCACCAATGAAAGTCAACCAGAAGTGTAAATAACCCAATTTTGTGTTCATCATACGACCGAACATCTTAGGATACCAGTGGTAAACACCACAAAGCATACCGAAGATTGACGCCGATCCCATTACCAAGTGGAAGTGGGCAACAACAAAATACGTATCGTGTAAGTTGATATCTAACGCTGCATTACCTAGGAACAATCCTGTCAAACCACCAGAGATAAAGAACGATACCAAACCGATAGCAAACATCATCGCCGGAGTGAAACGGATATTACCTTTCCACAACGTTGCAAGATAGTTAAACGCTTTTACAGCAGAAGGAACCGCGATAATCAATGTTGTAATCATAAATACACCACCCAAGAACGGATTCATACCTGTTACAAACATGTGGTGACCCCATACGATAAACGATAAAACGGTGATACCGATCAACGAATAAACCATCGCATGGTAACCAAAGATTGGTTTACGTGAGTTGGTTGCAATAACCTCAGAAGTTAAACCTAAAGCAGGCATAACAACGATATATACCTCAGGGTGACCTAAGAACCAGAACAAGTGTTGGAACAAAATTGGTGAACCACCTTCGTTCGGCAAAATTTGTCCTTGAACAACAAGATCCGACAAATAGAATGACGTACCAGCAGCACGGTCAAAAATCAGAAGAACAACCGCCGAAACCAATACTGGGAATGACAACATACCCACGATAGCAGTTAAGAAGAACGCCCAGATTGTCAAAGGCATTTTCCATAAGTCCATTCCCTTTGTACGCATGTTCAAAATTGTACTTACATAGTTAATACCACCGATCAACTGTGAAGCTACAAATAGAACCATACTCACCAACCACAAAGTCATACCAGTTGCAGATCCTGCGATTGCAGTAGGAACAGCCGATAGTGGCGGGTAGATTGTCCAACCAGCAGAAGCAGGTCCACTTTCTACGAAGAACGATGCAACCATAATCACTGATGCTACAAAGAACAACCAGTAAGATAACATGTTCATAAAAGGAGATGCCATATCGCGTGCTCCGATTTGATATGGAATCAATAAGTTACTAAAAGTACCTGATAGACCAGCCGTTAACACGAAGAATACCATAACGGTACCGTGAATGGTTACCAAGGAAAGGAAAAACTCCGGTTTTATACGACCGCCTTCAGCCCATTTACCCAAGAATACTTCTAATATAGGGAACTCTTTATCCGGCCATGCTAATTGGATACGGAATAATACTGATAAAAGCATCGCAAAAACTGCCATGATGATACCAGTGATCAAGAATTGCTTAGCAATCATCTTGTGGTCACCCGAGAAGATATACTTTCTGATGAACGACTCCTCGTGATGATGGCCGTGCGAATCGTGATGTTCAGCGCTATGCGATATTACTGTACTTGACATATTCGATTTTATATTCAAAAATTCTTAATTAGTTCAAAGATGCTGTAACTTGTACGCTATCCTTTTTCACGTTAGCTGTTTTACCGCTGAACTCTTTTTGCAAATCCTCAGTAAAATATTTGTTTTGTTTAGCTAACCACTCTTTATATTTCTCTTCAGTTACGACAACCACTTTCTTCGCCATGTTAAAGTGACCTTGACCACAGATCTTGTTACACAACATCACATAGTCATAGTTATAATCACCCAAACGATCACGCATCTCTTCTGTTGTAACAGTAGGTGTGAACTGGAAGTAATTGGTCATTCCTGGTACCGCATTGATCTGAACACGGAAATCAGGAATATAGAAAGAGTGAATAATATCTTTTGAAACGATATGGAAACGAACTGGTTTATTTACAGGCAACCAAATTTCAGATCCTTGAATATCATCCCAAGAATTTTTATCATTAAAGTCAATACCGTACGGGTTCGTTGGCGTCGTCATTTTATAATTACGTTTACCAATAATACCGTCTGAACCAGCATAACGGACATTCCATTGGAACTGTTCGCCCAACACTTCAATTTGTAAAGCTGATTTTTGAAGATCCTCAGGAATATTTGTGATTGATCTCCATGTAAAGAAACCGAACAATACCAAAACTGTCAAAACAACAGCGGGAACAATTGTCCACAATTTCTCAATTGCATTGTTATGAGGATAATAATAAGCTTGACGTTTTGCACGCATGCGGTACAAGAATGTAAATGTCATCAACAAGATGTGTGTGATAACCAATACAAATGTTGTAATTGCAGTCGTAATGATAAACATTGTATCAATACGCTCACCGTGCTCAGTTACTGCAGATCTCCAATAAGCGGCTCCCCAGTGTACATATGACCAATATACACCGTACAGGAATACAACCAAGAAAATGAATAACAATGCCGATTGAAACGTGTTATTCGCAAACGGATTGTATTTACCGTTCATCTTTCTTGTCAATTCATAGATCGAAAGTACTTTACCGATAACGGCAACAACTGTACATATAACCAAGAATAACAAGACATAATATGTGAAGTTTTTATAAACCTGAGGGTCTACTTGCTTCACTTCTTCAACAGCAGGAGCAGCAGCACTAGCTTCTGTAGAAGAACTAGCAGATGCAACAGCAGCAGTACCTGCTGCCGCTGTTGTATCTTTTGCAACCGAATCCGTTGCTGCAGGGGCAGCTACTGCTGTAGTCGCCGCTTTAGCAGAATCAGATGCTACTGTATCTTGTTGACTTGCTAGGATAGGAGTCGCAAAAAGCAATCCTAGTGCAAGCACAAAACCCGAGATGGATTTGAATCTATTATTTAATTTAAAGCTCATTTCTTTTATAACGTTTTTACGTAACCTTCCTTTAAAAGTGAAACTATATCTGGTGATGCAAACTCTCATCCAAGAAAGGATGATTTTTAGGCACCAATGCTTGTTTACTCAATTTACTCATCACTAAGAAGATGAACAAACCTAAGAAACCAAGTGCAGTTCCGATTTCAATGATACCAAATCCTCTATGTTCAGCAACAGTACCAGGCATGATCATGATATAATAATCTAGCCAGTGACCAGCCAATAATAGAATCGCTACGAACAACATCACGTTTTGTTTACGTTTAGCATCGCGATCCACTAATAGTAACAATGGTGCCACAAAGTTAATGATAATACTCAACCAAAACCAAGGTTTGTATTCAGGTTCCCAACGTTTGTAGAAATAAACTGTTTCCTCTGGGATGTTTGAATACCAAATCAACATGAATTGTGCAAACCAAACGTAAGTCCAGAAGATAGAGAAACCGAACATCAATTTACCCAAATCGTGTAAATGATTTTCGTTTACCCAGTTCATATAACCAGCTTTCTTCAATACAACAACGATGATCGTGATACACGAAATACCGCTTACCCACATTGCTGCAAAGTTATACCAACCGAACATTGTCGAAAACCAGTGTGCCTCTAAAGACATTACTGTATCGAAAGACCAGATAGGTGTAGTAAAACCGAAGATAACCAAGAAGATTGCCGACAATTTGAATGACTTTTTATAAGAAGTCAATCCACCTTCTAAATCTTCTTTATAAGAAAGTTTCGCAAAAATAACGGCAAAAATGCTATATGTACCCATAAACACGACCTGACGGATCAAGAAGAATGGAACATTTAAATAAGCAGATTTACCTGCGATAATAGGGTCAAAATTTGTACTATGCGGATCAGTGATACCATCTGCATTCCAGTGGTGATATAAGTTATGTGTGGTTAAACCTAAACCTACAATAACTAATAAAACTAATGATGCAATTGGTAAAACACTCGCCATAGCCTGAGGTATACGTACCAAACCTGCAGACCATGCAGATTGTGTTACATATTGCAAGGCAACAAAGAATGTTCCAGCTGCGCATACACATGTAAAGTAATAACCCATCAATAACAAGTTGGCATAAGTACGCTCTACAGTAACGTGATCGCCCGAAAGCAACCCGAAAGCTACAGCAGCTACGCCTAGTACAACAGCGATAATACTGTACAATTTAGCCTTGCCAGCAAACTCGTATCGCTCGTTGAAATTATAATCGTGATGATGACTGTGAGTTCCCATTTATATATCTGATGTTAGATTATTTCTTTTGTAATTCGTGAACATACATAACAACTTTCCATCTCTCCTCTGGAGACAATTGAGATGCATGTGATCCCATGGAGTTGTGTCCGTAATAAATTGTATGGTAAATTTTACCATCAGTCAAGTCAGCCATCAAACCACCCCGTGAAGAGCTCGCTGCATCTGTTCTTTGATAAGATGGTGGCGGAGGAAAGTTCTCTAATTGACGAGTACCTCTTGAATCAGTCACGCTACGATCTTTCGTGATAGGACCATCACCTTTACCTTCTACTCCATGACATATAGAGCAGTAAGTGGTGAACAAAGCTTTACCTTTTTCAAGATTTTCGGCATTTACGACCAAAGGACTTTTTGCTTCTCTTCCTGCACGTTCATAATCCTCTAATGTATTGGCATACTCAAAACGAGTGAAACCAATTGGATCCGTACCTTTAGGAGGTGCTTGTGCTGTTTTTCCATCAGCAAAATTCGCATTAGGTTGATCCGGATTGAAAGCAAGCGGATCGTACATGTTACGAGAAAACTCTAAACCTGTACTACGAGTTGTTTTGTCACCACAAGAAGAAACAAGTGCTGTCAATGCCACAGCTGCGCATAGCGTTCCAAGTAAATTCTTCTTATTCATAGCTAACATATTTTCTATCATTGTACTTAACTTCAACAGCTCCAGCTTCTTTCAATAAGCTATCGATCAAAGCGTGATCTGTATTTTCATTGGCATCTACTGCAAGGATGAAACGATCATCTGTTGCTCTCAAGTCCATTACACGAGGTGCACGTCCCGGAAATAAGTGGTTACGGAAGAAAAACGTGGCAACCATACCCAAGGCACACAATAAGATCGTAACCTCAAATGTAACTGGAACAAAGTTTGGCATACCAAAAGATGGTTTACCACCGATATTCATCGGCCAATCATAGGCCATTGTATAATACAACAAACTAAAACCCAATGTCGTTCCTAATGCTCCAAAGCAAAATGCTGCGATAGGCAAGCGAGAAGGTTTCACACCCAGCTTTGCTTCGATGCCGTGAATAGGCATCGGAGTAAAGCAGTCGTAAATACTTATATTGTTTGCTTGCAATTTGTCGATCCCATGCATCATTTCATCGGGATCCGCAAAACTACCTAATATATATTTTGTATTGCTCATTGCTGATTATTTTCTAACTGATAATTCTTTAATCTCTTCTTCTGTCACTGAATCATATTTCTCTAATGACTCTTGGAAGTACTTAACTTGTTCCTCAGGGAATGCGCCTTCTTGAGCCAATTTAGTTTTATGTTGTAATGAAGATGATTTCAACAACAATTTCACTTCGGCGATAGCGATACCTGGTAAGAAACGTAAGAACAACAAGAATAATGTAAAGAATAATCCGATTGAACCTACAAAGATACCTACGTCTGTCCAAGTTGGGTAGAACATTGCCCAAGATGAAGGCAAGTAATCACGGTGCAATGAAGTCACGATAATTACAAAACGCTCAAACCACATACCGATGTTTACAACAATCGATAAGATCCATGAGATTGGAATACTTGTACGGATTTTTTTGAACCAGAATAACTGTGGAGAAATTACGTTACACGTCATCATTGACCAGTAAGCCCAAGCGTATGGACCCAACATACGGTTCTCGAAAGCATACATTTCGTATTCTGAACGAGAGTACATTGCGATAAACAACTCAGTCAAATAAGCCACACCTACGATAGAACCTGTCGTCATGATAATGATATTCATCGACTCAATGTGGAACATCGTGATGTAGTTCTCAAAGTTCATTACTTTACGTAAGATCAACAATAAAGTCTGTACCATCGCGAAACCAGAGAAGATCGCACCCGCCACGAAATATGGAGGGAAGATCGTTGTATGCCATCCAGGGATAACCGAAGTTGCAAAGTCCATGGATACGATCGTGTGTACAGAAAGTACCAGCGGAGTAGAAATACCTGCCAAGATCAATGACACGATTTCAAAACGTTGCCAAGTCTTAACTGAACCATTCCATCCGAATGATAATACAGAATAGATTTTTTGTTTTAATCCAGTAGCACGGTCACGAATTGTCGCGATATCCGGCAACAAACCACAGTACCAGAATACCAAGGATACTGTAAAGTAAGTCGAGATCGCAAACGCATCCCATACCAAAGGAGAGTTGAAGTTTACCCAAAGTGATCCAAATTGATTTGGAAGTGGGAAAATCCAATAAGCCAACCAAGGACGACCCATGTGAGCTACAACGTATGTAGCCGCACAGATTACCGCAAAGATCGTCATCGCCTCTGCAGAACGGTTGATTGAATTACGCCAGTTCTGGCGGAAGATTAATAATACAGCTGAAATCAACGTACCCGCGTGACCGATACCTACCCACCATACGAAGTCGGTGATATCCCAAGCCCAGCCTACAGTTTTATTCAGACCCCAAGCGCCGATACCTGTCCAAAAGGTATAACTAACGCTAACTACCCATAATAAAGCACCTAATACAGCAACGGTAAAACCAATCCACCATGCTTTATTCGGTTTATTTTCAACCGGTAGTAAGATATCATCCGTAATTTTTGCATACGTAATGTCCTTACCGGTCATTAATGGTTCTCTTAATATTGATTCGTTATGCGATGACATAGTATTTTTATTTCAAATATTGTACAAGATTACGCCTCAAAAGTGTTTCTAACTTTTGTCATATAACCGATACCCGGTTGAACATTGATTTCCTCAAGTACGTAATAAACACGCTCGTTGCGTAATGCTTTAGATACTTCTGATTCTGGATCATTTGCATCACCAAAGATAATTGCATTTGCAGAACATGCTTGTTGACAAGCCATTTGGATATCGCCATCTTTAACTTTGCGATTTTGAATCTTAGCTTGTAATTTACCTGCTTGAATACGTTGGATACACATTGAACATTTCTCCATTACCCCACGTGAACGAGTAACAACATCTGGATTCAATACCAATTGTGTGAACTCATTGTTCAAGTAGTTGTCAAAACGTGAATCATTCCAGTATGCAAACCAGTTGAAACGACGAACTTTGAAAGGACAGTTGTTCGCACAGTAACGTGTACCAAAACAACGGTTATATGCCATATGGTTCAAACCTTCTGAAGAGTGTACTGTTGCCAATACTGGACAAACCGTTTCACAAGGTGCGTGACCACAGTGTTGACACAACATCGGTTGGTGAACAACAGTGATATCTTCGAAATCTAAATCAGCCGAAGCTCTTGCAATTTCTTTCTCTTTTGTAAGATCTTGATCTTTTCCTTCGATTGTATAGTAACGGTCAATACGTAACCAGTGCATTTCACGACGACGACGAACCTCATCACGACCTACAACAGGAATATTATTTTCAACGTTACAAGCAACGATACAAGCACCACAACCTGTACATGCGTTCAAGTCGATCGCCATCACCCATTTGTGACCAGGTTGCTCATATTTGTTCCACAAATCGTATGTTTTGTGATTATCTGTAAAGCGTCCTGCCTCAGAATTAGGATCTTTCAGATATTTCGCAAATGTCGTTTCACGAATAACGTTACGACCTTCGATCGTGTGGTGCGTTTGTGTTTGTGCCAATTGGTAAGTACCAGACGCTTTCGCTACAGTTGCTTTAGCAACACCTTGTACTGTACCATTGATGATAGATGCAAAAGGGAATGCGTTTTTACCAACTTCATTACCTGCTTTACCAACTTTTGTACGGCCGTAACCTACAGCAACTGAAACTGTTCCTTGTGCTTGACCTGGTTGTTGTACAACTGGCAATTCCAATTCAACACCATTTGCTTTTACAGTTACTTTACCATCTTCACCCAAACCTAATTTCTCAGCATCTTTCGGGTTAAGAGCAGCGTAGTTGTCCCAAGTTACTTTAGATACCGGGTCAGGCAACTCTTGTAAATAAGCGTTGTTCGCGTAGCGACCGTCACGAAGTGCAGAAGGCTCATAAAGTTTCAATTCAAACTCACCGGTAATCGCTTTGCTTGATGCCTCAATTGCCGAAGCCGCTGCTGCAGCATTTCCTGTAAATGCAGGAGCTGTTGCCGCTTTAGCACCTTTATATTCAAAACCAGTTTGCAATACAGCATCCCAGTTTTTCGTAGAACCTGCTAAGATTTGTGTAGACCACAAGTTCTTAACGAAGTTGTACATATCGGTATCATTTCCTGCCCAAGTCAACAAGCTTTGTTCAACTTGACGTGTTTTGAAAACAGGATTGATTGTTGGTTGAACGATAGAGAACAAACCTTCTTTTGGATTCGCATCACCCCAAGATTCCAAGAACGTACTTGCTGGAGCAATCGCTGTCAATTCAGAAGCTGTTTCATCCGCACGTTGCGAAAATGATAAGGTGAAAGGAACTTGTTTCAACGCTGCTTTTACATCATCTGCTTTGAAGTAGTCATACACCGGGTTGCTATTCAAGAAGAACGCAACACCAACTTGACCTGATTTCGCTGCTGCTAAGAAAGCTTGGAACGAAGAATCCGAACCTTGGTATTGTTTAGAATAGTTATCCAAATCGATGATTGTACCGTAAGCACCTAATGCAACGTTGATTGCATTAACCAATACCTGTACATTGACATCGTTAGATCCAGCAACAACAACTGCTGCGCCTTTGCTGTTCACCAATTCTTTCGCTGCTAGAGCGACACCTTTTTGTGCTTTTTTGTTTGCAGTAGCACCAGCCAAAGACTGACCAGTGATTGCATTATATAAAGCAACCAATGTAGCACCTTCTTCCGAAGGTTTGATTGCGATACGTGCATCCGCATTTGTACCCGTCATGGAAAGACCAGACTCAAATTGCACGTGACGTGACATTTTGCCGTTTTTCAACGATTTATAATCACGGTTTTTAGCATATTGTTGTGTCTGCTCCTCACCTGCTAACCAAGTTCCTAAGAAATCAGCTGCAACGGAAACAATCACATTTGCCTTTTCAAAATTGTATGAAGGGACAACAGCTTTACCAAATGAAGCTTTATTCGCCTCGATAATACCGCTGTAAGAAACAGCATCGTATTGTACATGGTTAACTGTTGGGAATTTCGTTGCGAAAGCAGCGATGGCCGCCAACGTTGAAGGGCTGTTTACGGTGTTAGAAACGATCGTAATTTGTTTACCAGAAGATGCTGCTGCATTTAAAGCTTTAACAACTTCCCCATCCAATTTAGACCACTCAACATCTTGACCTTTCAATTGCGCCTGTTTCAATTTGGACTCATCATATAAATCCAATACAGAAGCAGCAGTCGTTGAATCCAAACCTTGGTTCAAACCAATTGCATTCGGGTTAGGCTCAACATTGATCGGACGACCTTCACGAGTTTTAACCAAGATGCTTTGACCGTTGAACGTCGAAGCATAATAGTTAGGGATACCTGGAGTTACCTCTTCAGGTTTAATCAAATAAGGAACTGCCTTATGCACAGGAGTACGGTTACAAGCCGCTAAAGAAACAGCACCCAAACCAAATCCTAATGCTTTCAAGAAGTCACGGCGAGGAGTTTTAGTACTCAAGCCAGCTTCGTTTAATACATCTTCTACAGGAATAGATTCGGCAAACTCACCCTTGCTTCCTTCAACGAAAGCAGGAGTTTGATTTAACTCTTCCAAACCTTTCCAATATTTTTTATTGCTATCCATTTAAGCTGTATATAAGATTGCGTATTTCAAATAATTATTAATAGTGACACTTACCACACTCAAGACCACCGATCATGGCTGCAGTCATTTTCTCACCTTTCTTAATTCTTTCGTGTGCTTTAATCAAATCTTCATAGTATTTGTTATCCGATTTGATATCTGTCTTTTTGTGACAATCAACACACCATTTCATCGTCAATGGAGAGTATTGGTATACTTCTTCCATATTTTGGATTGGACCGTGACAAGTTTGACACTCAACACCAGCTACCACAACGTGTTGTGAGTGGTTGAAGTAAGCAAAGTCAGGTAAGTTGTGAATACGAACCCATTGAATTGGTTTCGGATTGTTACCGTAAGTACGCGTATCAGGATTCCAATCCAATGCACGATAGATTTTAGCAATTTCCGGAGAAATCTCACCATCATAATGCTCTGAAGCAGTGATTGTATTGTGACAGTTCATACATACGTTGGCCGATGGAATAGACGCATTTTTAGATTTAAATGCTCCACCGTGACAGTATTGACACTCAATTTTGTTAACACCAGCGTGGATTTGGTGCGAGAACTTAATTGGCTGAACCGGCTGATAGCCTTGGTGAACACCAACGTTCCACATTGTTTTCCAACCGCCTACAGCTAATAATGCAACTAACATCAAGACTGTAAAGCCAACCAACTTCTTGTTTTTAACGAATGCTTTCGCAAACTTCACAAAACGTTGGCTATCTTCTGGCTCTTGTTGCGCAGCAATAGCTTCTTGGTTTTTAGCAATTACATTTTCTAAGGTACGGATCACACGATTCAACACCACGATAACGACAACAGCCAAAACAACAACTGCGATCAAGCCCAAAATCATGAACATAGACGCGTTATCATCTTTAGCTCCAGCGCCACCAGCAGCAGCCTCTTTCGGTTTCTCCTTAGAAGCATCGGTGATATACGCTAATACCGACTTGATCTGATCGTCAGATAAATCAGTAAAAGAAGTCATCACAAGCTTGTTGTTCTCTTCGAAGATTTTAACTGCATCAGCATCGCCAGACGCAATTAAAGCCTGAGAGTTCTTGATCCACTTGATTAACCAAGCTTCGTCTTTCGTCTCTGGAATCCCCTTTAAAGCAGGACCAACCACTTTTCTGTCAATGGCGTGACAGGATGTACACTTAGATTTGAAGATTTTTTCACCTTCCTTGACATCTTGCGCATGCAACGTCGTAACGGCAAATAATAGCATCAAACTCGTTGACACCACCCTCGCAAGGCTTCCCAAAACGGATGAGATAGTTCTCATATTTAGCACTTTATACTATTTATTTGTGAATGTAAAAAATTAACTCCCATGGTTAAAGGAGCCACTACCCCCCTAACAATGCCACAAAAGTATGATTTATTAACAAATCGCTGACAATTTTGTGACCTTTAATATCAATTTATAATCATTCTAAACAAATGCGTTTAAACGAGGATAAAACAACATTAAACTATTAAAGCGGTCCCATCGCTACAACTTTTCATTTGGATAGCTACTCAAATATAAGACAATTCCATGACAATTTAAAATACTCAAAATAGCGGATCGCAGAAGACACAAAAAGTTTTTTTTCATCCTAATTTCCGTACCTTTATAAGACGAATGGAGAACTTTATCAAGACGAATGGAGATCTGGTCAGGGTCAAGTCCCAAGCTAACAATAAAAAAATCTGGATGATGTCTTTATATAGGAGGAATAGTTCATCCCTGTTGGGTAGTTCCTAGTAAAGCCAGCTTCAAGACTAAACACACGACAATCATGGAAACTAACAAAGAATACAACCCCTTAAGTAAAGAAGAGGAATACATTATTATACATAAGGGAACTGAACGGCCTTTTACCGGTGAACTTTTAGACAATAAGCTCAAAGGAACTTATATCTGCCGCCGTTGTGACAGCCCACTATACCGTTCGGAGTCAAAATTTGAATCAGGCTGTGGCTGGCCAAGTTTTGATGATGAAATTCCCGGGGCAATTACAAGGATCACCGATGCCGATGGTCGCCGCACTGAAATCCTGTGTAGTAGATGTGGCGCGCATTTGGGCCATGTATTCCTCGGAGAAGGCTTTACGACAAAAAACACGCGTCACTGCGTTAATTCTATTTCAATGAAATTTGTGGCCGATACTACGAAGTAACTTTCACTTTAGTCGACTCACGAACTTTCAGTTCACAAGGCAACACCATTCTACGTGTTGCTTTTATTTTACCCTGAAGACGAAGCAACAAAATATTGATCAGATTCTCAGCAATATCCTTGATCGGCTGCGAAACAACCGTAATAGCAGGTTCGACCAGCTTAAAAACCGTATGGTCGTCAAAAGCAATCACCGCCGGCATCGTAAAATTAAATTTTTTGGAAGCCTTCAAACCCGAAATCGCCAGATAGTTTGTGGAGAACAAAACAGCATCCAGCCTATTTTCACAGATAAACTCCCGCAATAGTTCCATTGCTTCTTCATCCGAAGCATCCATCTGAATCTTTTGAATAAAACTTTGTTGCTTATTATTATCCATAGCCTTCATATAGCCATCTGAACGCTCTTTCATTTGAGTCTGATCCGAATAGAGCGATACAAATCCGATACGTCTATAACCCTGTTGACACAAATGGTTACTGGCATCAAAGGCTCCCTGAAAATTGTCCGCACCTACATAGTCTGTTTCAAGACCCGGAAAATAACGGTCGAAGAGCACAACCGGAATATTATTTTGCTGCAACTGCTTTACTGTATCTTCCAAACCATCGGAAGGTGTAATAATAAAACCATCTACCTGCCGATCGTAAAACATCTGGATTAACTCCTTCGCCTTTTCTACATCATTGTTGGTGCTACAATAAATAATACGGTAGCCCTGCTCATAGACCTTACTTTCGATCAGACGTGCTATATTCCCAAAAAAAGGATTGGAAATATCTTCGATAATCAAACCTAGAATCTTCGTCTTCCCTGTGCGGAGACTTTTTGCCAATTCGTTGGGCTTATAGCCAACCTTTTTGACATAGTCCAGAACCCGCTTAGTCAAAGCCTCACTAATACGCTTTTCTTTTGCCTTATCATTCAAAATAAAGGACACAGTAGTTACAGAAATCCCCAACGCCTTTGCGATATCACTGATCAGAATACGTTTCTTCATGTAGTAGTAGTAGGTTTGTTAAGTTTTTTATTACGAAGCTTACTAAAGTAAAAAATTTAACGACAATTTACTAAAATAATAATAAAATTGCGCTAAAAGGTTTTATTTACTAATTTTAAGCAGTTTTCAAATACCCGAACAAAACCTATGACAGGAAATAAACTACTCAAAACAGTGTTGGGCACAATAATTTTGCCATTTTGCGCGCAAGCCCAGCAAAATCTTACACAATATGTCAACCCCTTTATTGGGTCAGCGGATCATGGTCACGTCTTTGTTGGTGCAAATGTACCTTTAGGTGCTGTACAATTGGGACCTACCCAAATTCCACAAATTTGGGACAAGTTCAACGGATGGGACTGGTGCAGTGGATACAATTACAAAAGCCAGGAAATTTTGGGTTTTACCCATACCCACCTGAGCGGAACAGGTATCGGTGACCTCAACGACCTCATGATCGTTCCAGCCAACGGAAAATTACAATTAACGCCAGCGGAATTCAATAAAATGAATACAGGTTATGGCTCTTCCTTCAAAAAGGAAAATGAGGTTGCCAAACCCGGATTCTATAGCGCTTATTTAGATGACTATCAGGTACAGGCCAATTTGACGGCAACCGAACGTGTAGGTTATCATCAATATCGCTATGAAAAAACAGACAATGCACATATTTTGGTCGACTTAGGTTACCATATCAATTGGGATAAACCGACAGACACCTACATCAAACAGGTTAACGACTCCACCTTTGTTGGTTATCGCTTTTCAACAGGATGGGCAACTGACCAAAAATTGTATTTTGCGATCAGAACTTCTCAGCCGATACAAAAAGTAAGATTTTTCGACGGTAAAGAAGAAAAATTAGGCCAAACAACATTTAAAGGACAGGCAATCAAAGCGGCTTTATTCTTTGATGCTGTTAAAAACAAAACCATCGAACTTAAAGTCGGTATTTCTCCAGTAAGCTCGACCAATGCCCTGAACAATATCAATGCAGAAATTCCAAACTGGAATTTTGAAAAAGTTAAGCAAGAAGCGGATCAACGTTGGAACAAAACCTTAAATAAGATTCAATTTGAAGCCGACAAAGATACGAAGACAATCTTCTATACGGCATTATACCATACCTACTTCGCTCCTACCATCTTTAACGATGCAAATGGCGATTATTTAGGAACTGACAAACAAGTATACGAGAAACAGGATTTTGTCAACCATACGGTATTTTCGCTTTGGGACACTTACCGCGGACTTCACCCGTTGATGACCATCCTAGAAGACCGTAAAATCAACCAGGACTTTATCAAAACCATGTTGGCTATCTATCAACAGCAAGGTAAATTGCCAATGTGGCACTTACAAGGTAATGAAACCAACACCATGGTGGGTCTACCTGCGATTCCAGTGATTGCAGACGCTTTCTTAAAAGGAATTATTGACGAGAAAGATTATCCGTTGGTTTGGGAAGCTGTAAAGACAACAGCCATGGGCAACGATCACGGCCTGAAATATGCACGTGAACTGACTTACATTCCGATCGACAGCATGCCGAATGAATCTGTAGCATGGGCATTGGAATATGCGATTGCTGACTTTGGTGCTTATAAAATTGCCGAAAAATTAGGCAAAACAGAAGACGCGGCCTATTTCAAAAAACGCTACAAACTATACGAGCAGTATTTTGACAAAGAAGTAGGTCATTTCGTCGGTAAAAAAGCCAATGGCGAGTTCCGCAGACCTTTCGACCCATTGATGGCCAAACACCGCGAGAATGATTATTGCGAAGGAAATGCATGGCAATATACCTGGTTAGTACCTCAAGATGTCAAAGGTCTGATCAATCTTTTCGGTGGTGAAGATAAATTTTTGAAAAAACTGGATTATTTTACGACCATGTCATCGGATCTTGGTGGTGAAGCTTCTCCAGATATTTCAGGACTAATCGGCCAATATGCGCAAGGTAACGAACCAAATCACCATATCCCTTATTTATATGCTTACGCAGGACAACCTTGGAAAGGTGCAGCCTTAGTCCGTAAAGCGATGACAGAGTTTTACACAAACAGTCCAGCTGGTCTATGTGGCAATGATGACGTCGGACAAATGAGCGCATGGTATGTGTTCTCAGCAATGGGCTTCTATCCACTGAATGCAATGAGTGGTGTTTATGTCTTCGGATCCCCGATGATGCAACATGCGAACATCAATTTACCAAATGGCAAAACGTTAGCTATCGATGTTAAAAATCAAGGTAAAGCAAATCAATACATTAAATCGATCAAATTGAATGGTAAACCTTATGCTAAGTCGTTCATTACACATGCACAGCTTTTAGAAGGTGGACAGATGGAAATCGAGATGAGTGCTACGCCAAACAAAAACTTTGGTAAAAACAAAGCCGATTGGCCTTCAAGCATTGACAATAATTAACTGAAATATTGTCAGTAAAACATTACTGGATTAATATTTGTTAATACCTTAATAACATATTTAAGGAGAAACAAAACATGGCAGATTACAAAAACATCAATATACAAGATATCCCTGACGGAGGTGATAATCCAAAAGACTTCTATGAAACTTTTAAAGAGCGCTTAGAAGATTTAGAAACATTCCCAAAGGACTATACGTATAAATTTATCTTACCAAAAGATCAGGACCACTTCAATCAGATCCAAAGCGTATTTGATGACACAGGTGCTCAGTTTGATTTTAAGGATTCCAAAACAGGTAAGTATACTTCAATTACGGTAAACTTGAACGTAAAAGACGCCGATCAGGTAATCTACTTCTACAAAGAAGTGGCGAAGATAAAAGGTGTTATCATGTTATAGGTGTTATCATGTTATAAAAGAATAAATCAGGCTGTCGAATTGACAGCCTGGTTTGTTTTCTGATCTACATATTAGCTTAACTCCTCCCTATTTCAGCATAACGACATCAAGCCAATAATCGCCGCTAAATCTTTTACTACCATGGTGTAGCTTGAATAGATTAACAGCAGCCTCCTCATTTAAAAAATCCAAAATGCGTTTGACGTCCCGTCGGGCAGCAAACAGTTTCCAGCTATTTTTCCGATCATAAAAAAAAGACATTTGTCCATCCACGCTATTCCAAGCCCTACCCAGCGCATATAACTTCGTTTCACTAAACAGTATATTAAAATAGTCTTTATATACCGCGCAATCGAGCGTAATCTCTTTATTTTTATTAGCCATCCAGTCAAATCGATACGAACAATACATTGGATTCCCATAGTAAATACCAGGTTTATGGGGAATCTTGGCCTCCTCAAAAAATTCCTTGAGCAATTTCACTACTTCTGGCTCGCCATCGTATGCTAAGGGCACAGCACTAAGCTCACGATCCATATATAAGGTAAAAGAAGACAAATTGAGGCCCCAGCGTCCTTGATGATCCAATAAAAACTTGGACAAACGCTCGACAAGCGGTGACATCCCACCTCTGAATGAGCCTTGCACGGAAAGTGCTTCAAATGGTCTCGCCTCGTTATATTTATAAGGGCTTTCATACACATCCATCACAAAGCGATTATATTCCCGATCAAAATTAATGTAAAGCTCGTCTGTCATTGAATCTCTGATAGCTTTATCCTTTAAGATTAACCTATTAAGAGGCCAAAATAAATCCTGTTTATAGGACCACAAAATGGCACGATCCAGTTTATAAAACTCATAACGCCCCTTGGCCAAGATCATATTATTTTTAGTTGCATAATGCTGTACAGTGGCAGATAGCTCCTGGAATTTATCCCCATAAGACCGCTGACCATACACGGTCACATACATGAGGACAAACACCAAAATCTGACCAGGTTTAAACAGAAACAAACGAAGTATACTTTTCATAGGATAAAGATGCAGGTAAGCCTTATTTTCCATAAAAAAAGCCCGCTTAAAGCGAGCTTTTCATATCATTTGAAAGGAATAAACCTATTCTTGTCCAGCACCAGCTACAGGAGCTTCACCGGCAGGTTTATCCTGCTTTGGTTTGTCTTCTTTCGGAGGACGAGGCAATAAGGCTTTACGCGAAAGCTTCATTTTACCTTGTTTGTCGATATCCAACAATTTAACCGTTACTTTATCACCTTCTTTGAAGATACCGTCCATTGTTTCAAGACGTTTCCAGTCGATTTCAGAGATGTGCAATAAACCATCTTTACCAGGCATGATTTCAACGAAAGCACCGAATGGCATAATTGATTTCACTTTACCTTCGTAAGTTTCACCAATCTCTGGTTTAGAAGCGATTGCTTTAATACGACCTACTGCATCATCGATAGCGGCTTTATTATCTGCGAATACTTGAACAACACCCTTGTTATCAACTTCTTCGATCGAAATTGTAGCACCGGTCTCACGTTGCATCTCTTGGATAATTTTACCACCTGGTCCGATTACAGCGCCAATAAATTCTTTATCGATCAACAATTGAACGATACGAGGTGCATGTGGTTTGTAATCTTCACGTGGAGCAGAAATTGTTTTCTTCATTTCACCTAAGATGTGTAAACGCGCTTCTTTTGCTTGATCCAAAGCTTGCGTCAACACTTCCCATTTCAAACCATTGATTTTTAAGTCCATTTGACAAGCAACGATACCTTTTTCTGTACCAGTTACTTTAAAGTCCATATCACCTAAATGATCTTCATCACCTAAGATATCCGATAAGATCGCATACTTACCTGTTTTCTCATCAGAAATCAATCCCATGGCAATACCTGAAACTGGCGCTTTCAATTTCACACCGGCATCCAAAAGTGCTAATGTACCAGCACATACCGTAGCCATTGAAGAAGATCCATTTGATTCCAGGATATCAGAAACAACACGGATCGTATATGGATTTTCACTGTCTGCAGGAAGTACCTGTTTCAATGAACGCATAGCCAAGTTACCGTGACCAACTTCACGACGGCCAGGACCTCTATTAGGTCTTACCTCACCTGTAGAGAATGCAGGGAAGTTGTAGTGAAGAATAAATTTGTTATAACCGTTGATAAAAGCACCATCGATCATTTGCTCATCGTCTTTAGCACCTAAAGTAACCGATGTCAATGATTGTGTTTCACCACGTGTAAATACAGCCGAACCGTGTGCAGCAGGCAAGTAATCCACTTCAGACCAGATCGGACGTACAGTACGTACATCACGGCCATCTAAACGCATACCTTCATCCAAAACCAGGTTACGGACAGCATCATACTGAACATCGTGGAAATATTTTTTAAATAAGAATGCGGTATCATCATCCAATTCCTCTGGCATTGTTGCTCTGTACTCTTCCGCGATTTTTGCGAAGTTCTCAGAACGGTCATGTTTCGCAGAAGCAGATTTTGCAATAGCATAAACCTTATCGTAAGTAGCTGCAAAAATAGCATCTCTCAATTCAAGGTTTTCAGGCTCATGGTTATACTCACGCTTCACAGTTTTACCAACTAAGTTAGCCAGCTCTACTTGAGCAGCAACTTGTTTTTTGATAGCTTCATGAGCAAAAGCAATTGCTTCTACCATTTCAGCTTCAGAAATCTCTTTCGCTTCACCTTCAACCATACCGATATCCTGTGCAGAACCAGCAACAATAAACTCTAAAGTTGCATTTTCAAGCTCAGACAATTTTGGGTTGATGACCAACTGACCGTCAATTTTCGCAACACGAACTTCAGAAATTGGTCCATTGAAAGGAATATCAGAAACAGCAATAGCTGCAGAAGCAGCCAAGCCCGCTAAAGCATCAGGCATAATATCTTTATCTGCAGAGATCAAGCTGATTGCAACTTGTGTATCTGCGTGATAATTTTCAGGGAACAAAGGACGTAATGCACGATCTACCAAACGTGAGATCAATACCTCATAATCTGACAATCTAGCCTCACGACGTAAGAAACCACCTGGAATACGGCCAGTTGCCGCATATTTTTCTTGATAATCTACAGAAAGGGGTAAAAAATCAACGCCAGATTTCGCTTCTTTAGCTGAAACAACTGTTGCAAGCAACATCGTATCACCTTGTTTTAATACTACAGCCCCATCAGCCTGTTTTGCCAATTTACCTGTAGACAATTCGATCTGGGTGCCATTACCCATATCGATGGTCGTTTTAATTTCGTTGTAATTCATTTAATCTTGTTTGCGACATGCTTTTCATCTTGTTGGCAGCATGCCAATATTTTAAATACATTAGATTTCAGCACAAAGGTAAATTAAAATATTAAGATTAGTGCAATTAACAGCAGGCTAAATCATCAAACCATCGGAATACGGCAGCAACCGCCTTAATCTGTCAAGCAATGAATCAATTGAAGTCTTCTCAAGTTCTCTTATTTCTCGAAAAAGGCTTCCAAAGGCTTATCAATTATAACGAGGAATCTAGCCTGTCGCGTAGTATAAAACAATATAAGACAAGTATAAAACATGGCTATCATTTTCTGAGATTCCTCGGTGCTTCTTCGGTACTTGTTCGGAGCTTGTTCGGTACTTCTTCGGTTGGAAGCGAAGAAATAGCGAGCAAGCTCCGAGGAAAAAGCGATTAAATAAAGACTAAATAGTGAAACTGAAGTAAGGGATAAATAGGCCAATGTCGTCCGCTAACCTAAGAAAGTCCTGAACAACTACAAAAGGCCATGACGAACAGAAAACGACCATGCTGACGCGAAAAATACAATAACAATTCGGGCACGATAAACACAATAAAAAAAGCCATCCAAAAATTGGATGGCTTTCTTAACACCTTTGTATTAAAGCTTATTTGATAATATCACGTAAACCTAGACCTTTAATGATCGCACGATAACGGTTGATATCTTTTTTGTAAAGATAAGCTAATAATGAACGACGTTTACCTACTAACATTTGTAGGGCACGTTGTGTACCGAAATCTTTTCTGTTTTTTTTCAAGTGCTCAGTTAAGTGAGCAATTCTCTTAGTGAATAAAGCAACTTGACCTTCAGTAGATCCTGTGTTTGTAGCTGATCCAGCAAATTCTGCGAAGATATCAGCTTTGTACTCTTTACTTAAATACATTTCCTGAATAATATTAAAGCGTTAAAAATTTTATTAATTGGCTGCAAAGATAGCAAAAATCTTCGGTTGCCAAAATAATTTAATAAGCAAAGGTTCAGCTACTACTAAACCTTTACGTAGATTTTCTTCTTGTCCAACCAATAGCAGATTACCCACATCAACGTTAAGAAACATAGCGAATAAACAAAAGAACCAACTTCTGGTATCCCAGGCACTTTCGCGCAAATATATTTATAAAACCAGGCAAAAGCGTCGAGGTATTTTTGTGTACCATCCTCTTTTACGCCATCAGGAATACGGAACAATCCCAAAAAGCGTGGTAGAATACCGCTCAGTACAAAGATGAATAACGGATTTTTACCAAAAACATCAAAAAACTGTGTCAATTTATTTTTGACACCCTGCACTTCAATAAACCAGATCATACCACCGAGTGTCATGGTTGCCAAACCTGTTGTATAGAGCACATAGGAACTCGTCCATATTTTTTTATTGATCGGAAAACCCAAGGCCCATATCCAAGCCAATACGACCAAAATAAATCCGGTCACAAACATTCCCGCCAGCAATTTAAAATGAGGCTCACTTGAGGCCGGCACTTTCGTCCACAGCCAATCCACCTGACCTTGCTTTTTAATAAATACACCAACTAAATAGCCAAAGACAACCTGAACAATTGTCGGCAAGGTACTCATCAGCCCTTCAGGATCAAATGGCACCCCCTCCCCTTTGTAAACATGCGGTAAACCTAGGATTGCTATATCATACTTTGTACCGAACCAGCCCTCCAAGCTATAGGGATCTGCTCCTCCGGCTATTGCACAGATTGCCCAATATAACAACAGTATGATTGCCGAGATCCAGATAATCGTTTTTTCTTTAAAATAATAAGCTAAAATCGAAGCAAAACAATAAGCAACTGCGATGCGTTGGAGTACACCGAAAATCCGGATTCCCCGGCTCGGATCCGTTCCGTCCACCCATTGTTTAAAAACCAGCTCCGCACCATCCCATTTCACAAAAGGCCACCAATTGATGAAAAGTCCAATCGCAAAAATCAAGATCGTCCGTTTAATTACTTTTTGCCAAAATACTGCAGGTCCAGCCTCCTGTAAACGAGGTATAACAAAAGACATGGCATTACCTACTGCGAAAAGAAAAAAAGGAAAAACCAGGTCTGTAGGTGAACATCCATGCCATTCTGCATGTTTTAGCGGTGCAAACATATGAGCCCATGTACCCGGATTATTAACCATAATCATCAGTGCCACAGTAGCTCCACGAAATACATCCAAGGAGTAATAGCGTTGTTTCATAATCAGATTGTATAATTAAAAGGTAAATATAACGTATTTACCCTTCATTTTTATGCGCAATCCACAATTTAATGGCATAAACAGGAAGGTATATTGTTACAGAAAAAATAAAAAAAACAAAGCGTAACGGTAACTTTTTAAAGTTTTTTAAAAAGTATTTTGATCTTATATACGATTTAACATATCTTTAACAAAAGTTTAATCAACTTTTAGAAACCACACAAACTGATGGAAAAAGAAATACTGAAAAACCTTTATTTTGATTCTGCGCTTTCTATTGCAGAGTTGGTCAAAAAACTCGCCAAGAGTACACCTTCCATCACAAAAATAATCAATCGTTTACTCGAAGAAAAGATAATTGTTGAATGTGGTTTTGCAGAATCCACTGGTGGAAGACGTCCTTTACAGTTCGCCATTAATCCAGCGCTGAATTTTTATATTTTAACGATTTCAGCCGATCAGCATTTCTCTACATTTACCATTACCGATCTCAATCAGCAAAAAGTCATCGAACACCGCGATATTCCTTTAGAATTAAAGGCTAGCAATTCTTCTGATTTACTATTGGGTGAAATTGAATCGATTTTAGAATTATCGGGAATCAATAGCAATAAAATAATTGGCATTGGTCTTAGCATGCCGGGATTTGTAAACTCCGAGCTGGGTGTCAATGAATCTTATCCCCATAATCATCCGCTATATCGCATAAAAGATAGCATAGAAGCAAAATATCAGCTATCTACTGTCATAGAAAACGACTCCAGATGTATCGCTATAGCAGAGAAAGAGTTTGGGGCGGCTAAGGGTATTGATCATTCGCTGATTATCAACCTAAATTGGGGAGTAGGATTGGGTATTATTATTAATGGCTCCGTTTTTAAAGGAGAGTCTGGTTTTGCGGGAGAATTTAGCCATATCCCACTTTCGGATGACAACACCTTATGTTCTTGCGGAAAAAGAGGGTGCCTTGAAGTGGAAGCGTCGTTGGATGCTGCCATTCGAAGCACGGAAGCTGATATCCAAAATAACGAATATTCAATTTACAGCACCTTCGTAAAAAGCAATCTCAACAAAATAGATGCTTTAATTGAAGCGTCGAATGTAGGCGATCAAATCGCGATCAATAATTTAGGAAAAATAGGTTACATGCTAGGTAAAGGCATATCAACACTTATCCATATTCTTAATCCAAAACAAATTATTGTCAGCGGAAGAGGTGCAGAATTAGGAAGGATTCTGAATCCGCAAATACAAATTGCCATCAATGAATTTTGTATCCCCGAGATTGCAAAAACAACGAATATCCGGATGTCAGCTTTAAACAAACACGCACAAATCAAAGGCACTGCAGCAATTGTAGTCGAAAACCATATCAATAAAATTTTAATTCAATAAATAACCACACTAATCATTTACTTATTGTAATTCATACTAATCATTAAAAAATGAGTCTATTTTACAAAAAAGCAACAGGTATAGCATTGTGCACGCTATTTAGCGCCACCTCGCTTTACGCACAACAAACCATTACTGGTACAGTAACAGACGCGAAAGGTCCTGTTTCAGGAGCGACAGTTTCTGTTAAGGGTACTGCCAAAGGAACGCAAACAAATGCAAGCGGAACCTTTACGATTCAAGCCGCTCCGGGAGAAGTATTACGTGTTTCTATTGTCGGTTACCACACGCAAGAAATTACGGTTACTTCCGCTAAATCGATTAAAGTCTCCTTAACTGAGGACGCTTCAGCTTTAGATGAAGTTGTTGTAACTGCGATGGGTATCAAGCGCGAATCTAAGGCGCTAGGATATGCAGTTAGCAATATCAAAGCAGAAGAAATTACCAAAGCGGGTAACACCAACTTTGGATCAGCACTATACGGTAAAGCCCCAGGTGTGAAAATTACCACTGCTCCGGGTGGTTCTGCCAGTGCGGTTAACGTTCAAATCCGTGGTATCAATTCATTAAACTATCAACGCCAGCCCCTCTATGTTGTCGATGGTATCATCATCCGTAACGATCAACAAGGTGGTGCGACTGGTGCAAACAATAATAATTATTGGGACGATCAACGTATTAGAGGTAATGGTATGCTGGACATCAACCCAGCTGATATCGACAATATTTCCATCTTAAAAGGTGCCGCAGCCAGTGCATTGTACGGCTCGGACGCTGCAAGTGGGGTAATTGTTATTACAACAAAGAAAGGCACAAAAGGTAGAGGTCTAGGAATTGACTTCAACTATAATGGATCAATCGAAAGAGCAGCCTTTTTACCGAAGTTCCAAAATATTTATGGACCTGGCTACGATGCCGCGACAAACATCGCTAACGGCGCATCTGCCGAAGGTTGGTTTACAGATGCTAATTCTCCATCAGGAAGAAGACCATACTATAGATCCTACGGAAGTTTTGGTCCAAAATTCACTGGCGAAGATGTTATGTGGTGGGACGGACAGGTACGTCAATACAAAGCACGTGAAAACAACTACTACGACGTATTTGACAAAGGCTACAATTCCAATATTAACGTCGGTATCTCAAACCAAACGGAGAAAATTAACTACCGTTTGAGTGCGACCAGAATGGACTATAAAAGTACAAGCCCTGGTAGTAAACAGAACAGAAATACCTTCAATCTCAATAGCACGCTAAAACTTAGCGACAAATTATCAACCGATATCGTCGCTAACTTTATCAATACCAACACCCATAACAGAACCTATCTGTTGGGTCAGGTACTTGGAAGTTTTGACGGATTTTTCAGCAGAACAGAAGATATGTCTGCAATGAAAAATGCGTATCAAACCACTGATGGCTACAAATATTCCAAATTTGGAACAGGACGTCCTGAAGATTTCAAATACACGATGCGGGCTTCCAACCTCTTAGATTATTTTTGGAATCAATACAAAAACAGTTATGATGAGACCGAAAATAGGATTTTGACAAGTGCCACATTAAACTGGGATGTTGTAAATCACTTGAAACTCCGCGGAAGAATCGGTAATGACTTAACTTCTGCAACGAGCATCAACAAGCAATACAACGAATACGCAACAGCTTACAATTCAACTACCAGCAGTTCCGGAGGCTTTGCTACTTCAAAAGGAGTCTATTCAATTCTGTATGGTGATGTAATGGCAACCTATAGCAACAAAATCAATGCGGATTTTGACTATTCAGCGAGCGTGGGCTTCCAATCGAGATCAGAACGTTATGATGATCAATCTTCAAGTACAGCAGGTGGTCTTGTTACCGAAAACTGGTTTAGCTTAAGCAACAGTTACGCGCAGGCAACAACTTCAAATAGCAGAAAGGAAATGCTAAAATATGCCTACTTCGGTTCCTTGAATATTGGCTATAAAGGATTTGCTTACTTAGACGGTACTTATCGTTCTGAATACTCTTCTACACTACCTTCATCGAACAATAATTATCGCTATGGCTCCGTTAGCGGTAGCTTTATTTTCAGCGATGCTTTCGATATCAAGTCGGATAAGTTCTCCTACGGTAAACTTCGTGCTTCCTACGGTATTGTTGGTAATGATGCCGCAATCTACGAAGCAAATATCGCTTATAACCAGAATCCATTATTGACAATCAATGGCGCTGTTCCATCATTGACCTACAGAAACAATTATGGAAATCTCAATCTACGTCCTGAGCGTAAATATGAGGTTGAGGTAGGTATGGAATTGAAGTTTCTAAAAAATAGATTAGGATTAGATGTTAGTTACTATAACAATTATATCGATGATCAGATCTTAGGACTTACAACACCAGCCTCTACAGGGGCAACTTCCCAAATTTTGAATATCGGAAAAATTGCCAATAACGGTTTGGAGCTTTCCATCAACGGTACGCCAATTCAAAATGAAAACTTTACCTGGAATTCTAGACTGAACTATTCATTTAATAAGTCGACTGTTAAAACCCTAGCACCAGGTGTTGAAGAATTGGTATTCTACTCTGCCGATGAAAACTCTTTGAAGATTACCGCAAAAGAGGGTGAGAAATTAGGAAATATTTACGTTTATGACATTGCAAAAGATCAAAACGGCAATAACTTGATTTCGGACGATGGACTTTATGTAATCGACAAAACCAAGTACAAATATGCTGGCAACATTATGCCAAAAGCGATCGGGGGCTGGACCAATACATTTACCTATAAAAACTTTATGTTAGACTTTACTGCTGATTATCGTTTTGGAGGTAAAATGGTATCCGAAAACCTCAAATACGGCATGAGTGCGGGTCTATATGAAAACACCTTACCATACCGCGAAAATGGGGTGACTTTGCAAGGGGTTAACGCCAATACAGGAAAAGCAAACGATGTGCATTTGAGTGCTGCAGAGTACTACATGAACACTTTCGGATGGGGTGCAGATTCTTGGACTGAAAAAGGTGCTGTATACGACAACAACTTTATCAAATTAAGAGAATTGTCTGTTGGTTACCGTATTCCGGACAGCTTCACCAAAAGACTTAAAATTAACAATTTAAAGGTTTCTTTGTTGGGCAGGAATCTATTCTACTTCTACCGCACATTGAAAAATCTTGATCCTGAAGCTCCAGTAGGAAACAAATGGTGGGCACAAGGTGTAGACGTTGGTTCATCTGCTGCTACCCGAAGTTTCGGTTTTTCATTGAATGCTAATTTTTAATTTTTTACCCACGAGAATCATGAAAAAAACTTTTCTTTCTATATTAACTTTGGTTTCGGCCCTATCGACGATGGTCGGCTGTAAATCACAACTTGACGACAAGTTTCAAAACCCAGATGCATCGACAAAAGCAAATATTCCGGCGTTCTTTGCCGAAATGCTAAATAATGATCGTGTAAGACCAGCTTATTACCACTACCGTACATTTATCCTGTCCAATCAGGCAGTATATACGCAGACAGCGTCTTTTTATCCGTCAAATACCATGTATCAGCCGAACGATAGCTACTCTTATGCATATTGGACGGATTTTTATGCCCCTGGTGTACTAGGTATTACAAGAAGCATGGAAAAAGCATATGCTGAACTTCCTGAAGCGGAGAAAGCAAGTAAAGAGATCTTTATCCAGACTGGCAAAATTGTTTTGTTTGACGAAGCATCTAAACTTGTTGACAACTTTGGAGATATCCCTTTCAGTGAAGCCGGTAGTCTACCAACAACAAGTACGATTATTAAGCCAAAGTTTGATGCGCAAAAAGAATTATACAATCAGTTCATCAGCGAATTGAAAAATATCAACACGTACTTATCAACAGCAACTACCAATCCTGATTTTTCAAAATACGATATCTTAAATAGCGGTAATGTTGCAAAATGGCGTAGGTATGCCAATTCACTTCGCCTGCGTCTATTGATGCGTATTTCTTTTGTTGATGAGGCAAAAGCAAGAACTGAAGTACTCGAAATGCTGAATAACCCCACACAATATCCATTGGCAGATGGTGGCGCAACGGCAAACTACAACCCTAGAAATGAAGACATCTTATTGCAGCCTCTAACCAACTATACAGGAACGTTGAGACAGGCCTTGATTGAAGGTCCCAATCAATTCGCAACAGATCATATGTTGAACAAAGTAATGTTGCCAGCGAAAGATCCACGTATCCCTGTACTTTATGACAAATTTGGAAAAACAGTAAACGGTAAGTTCGTTCAGAACAAAGAGTATAGAGCAATGCCAATTACCTTTACTTCGGCGGATATGGAGAAGAATTATCAAGACTACGCTGTGTTGGATTCGGCAACTATCTTCGACAACAATGCTTTGCCAGGAATTGTCATTACTGCTTCTGAAACCAATTTCAATAAAGCTGAAGCGCTATTAAGATGGGGAGCAAGTAATGCGGCTAAAGATGCTTATGATGTCGCTGTTAAACAATCCGTTTCTTTCTATTATTATTTAAATAATTTAAATACTTCAGGACTGAAAACAGAGAAAAAACCTACAGATGACGTCATCAATGACTTTGTAGACAAGTCGACTATCAGCTTCTCAACAACTCAAGCAAAGAACCTAGAATTAATATGGACTCAAAAATGGCTACATTATGGTTTCTTACAGGCACAACAAGCTTGGGCTGAATTGAGACGTACAGGATATCCAGTATTGACATACCCTGTGGCTGGATTGGCTAATTACGCAAATCCTCCTAAACGTTTACTGTATCCTACCCAAGAGATTTCAAATAATAGTGCTAATTACGATGCTGTTAAAGCAAACGATACAAGAACAACTAAAATCTTCTGGGACGTCAAATAGCTGATCGTTTCTTAGATTGTTTACAAAAGGGCAAGTTAGCCTATATTTAAAAAGAGCTCGGTTTTATACCGAGCTTTTTTTATATGCTAGTTTAAAATGCCCTTAGAGATGATAAAACCAAAATCCGCCATAAATCTCACTTAAATTATCGCGATTTCGTTACAATCGAAATTAAGCATTCCTTCTCCGGATAAAAAAAGAGCCTTCTTTTGATTAAAAACACATCATCTTTAAATTCTTTTTAAAAATTTTAAAAAGAATTTTGAACTTAACACAAAGTGTTCTTATCTTTAATATACAATGCTTATTAGAAGTCAAACATATTGATCTCCTTTAAGCAAGTAACTATGAAAGACCAAGCCGACAAGAAATGTTGTTGTCGGCCATTATTAAACTTAGATAAACCAATATTTATATTAATACAATTGAACTAAATTATGGGCGGCGAAATTTTGAGAATTTTGTATTATAGACCGATGCAACCGATTGCAGATATAGCAAACTCTTTATCGAAAAGCATCCCCTCTGTCACTAAACAGATCAATGATCTCTTGACAAGAAATGTCATTGTCGAGAAAGGCTACGCTGCTTCCACAGGTGGCAGAAAAGCCATACAATACATGCTTAATGAAAATTTACAGCAAAGTATTATTAGCGTATCGATCGATCAATTCTATACGTCCATATCCTCTTCAAATCTTAAGGCTCAAACCATCTCGTCTCAGAACAATATTCCGATAGATCTCAGAGATAAAAATGCGACGGATTCCATTCTTGAAGCTTTAGACAGTTTCATCATTTCAAATCAAATTGATATTAACCAAGTCATCGGTATTGGAATAAGCATGCCGGGATTTGTAGATTCAGAAACGGGCCTCAATGAATCATATAATGAAGATTCACCCTTATATAACATTCGAAAACTATTTGAGCAAAAATTTAAGGTTCCGGCCATTATTGACAATGATTCACGTTGCATTGCCTTAGCTGAACGAAAGTTTGGTGAAGCTAAAGATTCATCTCATTCACTCGTTATCAATCTAAATTGGGGAGTAGGCTTGGGAATACTTATCAATGACGATATCTTCAAAGGAACCTCGGGTTATGCCGGTGAATTTAGCCATATTCCTCTTTCGGATACGCTGACATTATGTTCATGCGGCAAAAGAGGATGTCTTGAAGTCGAAGCTTCCATTAGCGCAGCCATTCGAAATACAGAGCGAGATATAAAAAACGGAGAATATTCTATTTATGATAAACTAGCGAATGAACATATCAATAAAATTGACGCATTAATTGAAGCTGTCCAAATCGGAGATCAAGTAGCGATCAACAATATCGGGAAAGTAGGCTACTTGCTTGGCAAGGGAATCTCAACATTAATACACATTCTAAATCCTGATAAAATAATCATCAGTGGCCGTGGTGCAGAAATCGGGGATATTCTGGCACCTCATATCCAAGTCGCGGTTAATGAATATAGCATTCCGAAGATTTCAAGAAAAACAACTTTAGCCATTTCCACTTTGCACAAAAGAGCGCAACAACTCGGCACAACAGCATTAGTCATAGAAAAATACATCACAAACATTATTAACTAACGTTTTACACAAATACCTAAAACATGAGTCTATTTTACAAAAAAACTGCAGGATTGGCGTTATGTACACTTTTCAGTGCTACATCGCTTTATGCGCAGCAAAGCATTTCTGGAATAGTTTCAGATGCTAATGGACCAGTCTCTGGCGCAACAGTTTCCGTTAAGGGAACAACTAGGGGTACACAAACAGGGGCCAATGGGTCTTTTACAATTCAAGCTTCCCAAGGTGAAGTCTTACGTGTATCCATTGTCGGATACAAGTCCCAAGAAATAGTCGTTGGTTCCTCAAAGACGATTAACATCAAATTAACAGAAGATGCTTCCAACCTGGATGAGGTTGTTGTTACTGCTATGGGTATTAAACGTGCTCCAAAGGAACTTGGTTATGCCATGAGCACGGTCGACTCTAAAGAGTTAACAAAAACCGGTTCACCGAACTTTGCAGGGGCATTGTATGGTAAAGCCCCTGGAGTTCGCATCTCAGCAGCACCCGGAGGAGCAACATCGGGTATTAACATCAATATCCGCGGTACTAACTCAATCACAGGGAACTCACAGCCATTGGTTATTATCGATGGGGTGCCAATGAGACAATCAAGCTTTAACAATTCGGATTATTGGGGTGATCAACGTGCCCGCGGAAATGGTTTAGAAGATCTCAACCCGGAAGATATTGAGAACATCAGCATTCTAAAAGGTGCTTCTGCCGCAGCTTTGTATGGGTCAGAAGCAATGAACGGGGTGGTATTGGTAACGACAAAATCAGGGAAAGGTGGAAAGGGTTTTTCTATAGATTTTAATGCCACCTACACGCATGATAAAATTGCTTATCTACCAAGATTTCAAGATGTCAGAGGCCCTGGTTATACAAAAGCCTATCAGAATGATGGACAGGCTGATGATATGTTTTTCTATTATGATAATAGCCGAGCTATCAACGGCGTAACGCGTGGCGTACTTCCGGCTACTGTAAACTTTGGACCTAAATTTGACGGTAAAGACATTATTTCTTGGGACGGTGTTGTACGTCCATATTCAGCTCAAAATTCGTACAACAAACTATTCAACAACCCAAATAATACTTCATTCAATTTAGCCCTTGGTCATACTACTGAAAATTCAAATACAAGATTCTCGGTCACACGTCAGGATAATCAGATGACCGCGCTTGAATCTTCAAACAAGAAGAATATTGCCAATTTAAATTCCTCGTTCAAACTTTGGGATAAACTAACAACAGACGTGGTCGTTAATTATGTGAACCAACATACACATAATAGACCATTCCTTACGGATCGTTTAATCAATAACTTCACCGGGATGATTTCAACATTTGACAATCCGGAGTGGTATCTAAACAAATATAAAACAAGCTTAGGTTATAAATATGTTACAGGCACAGACCAAAGCTTAACACCATCAGAAAATTTAATCTATAATGGCTATAAAACAGACGTATTGGATTTTATCTGGAACTCAAAAGCAAGACAATATGATGAATATTCCAATCGCGTTTTAGGATCAGTAACAAATACTTGGCAAGTAACAAGTGATTTCTCTTTAAGAGCACGTTTCTCGGCAGATATGACCTCACTGCGCACCGAAGATAAACAACCTAATGAAAAACCACTAGCTTATGAAAATACAGGGTATTTTGGTCTAGGCCAACAAAATGCCAATATTTACTATGCAGATTTTTTGGCTTCATATAGCAAACAGATCAATCAAGACATCAAAGTTGGTGCTATGCTCGGTTATACCGCAACCAAAAGTCAGGATACCTATGTACAACGGGAAACTGCGGGTGGACTAAGCGTAAGAAATTGGTATGATATCAACGCTTCGGTAAATACTATTGGTGGAAATTCAAAATACAATTACCGCAGAAATCAATTGAGAGATGCGCTGTTTGGAACCTTAAACTTTAACTATAAAAATTACTGGTTTCTTGAAGGAACATTGAGAAGAGAAATTATCTCAACAATGCACCCAGACGACAATGTTACTTACTATCCTTCTGTAAACTCAAGTTTGATATTATCCGAAGCATTCCATTTACCTGAAATATTCAGTTACGCTAAATTAAGAGGATCATTTGGTATCGTGGGTAACTATCCTAGGATCTATCAAAGCCCACTAAGTTATACGCAGAACACCATGGGAGTACAGACTCAAGGAGGTCAAGCTGTAATTTACACAAATGTGCCAACGAGTGCCTTTGGAAATGAGAAAATTAAATCGGAACGAAAAAAAGAATATGAATTTGGTTTGGAAACACGATTATTAAATAATCGTTTGGGCTTCGACATCACGTACTATAATGGCTTGATCCAGGACCAAATTCTAGACTATACCCTGCCAATTTCTATGGGATCGAGTTCAATCGTTGCAAATGTGGGAACTTTACGCAACAAAGGATGGGAATTTGCAATCACAGGTACTCCAATACAGCATGAGAATTTTAAATGGAATACAGTATTAAACTTCTCAATGAATAAAAATATCGTAGAAGAGTTGCCAGGTGGCGTTTCTGAACTTTTGCATAAAGATTATGATGGTGCAGCGGCACAATTAGTATCAAAAGTAGGCCAACCTATGGGCGATATCATGGTACATCCAGTAGCAACTGATGCAAATGGCAATAAAATTGTCCAAGATAACGGCTTATACCAAGTGGATGCCAATTCTTGGATCAAAGCAGGAAATGCAATGCCTAAAGCTGTCGGTGGTTTAACAAATACATTCACGTATAAAAATTTCACCTTGGATGCCTTACTTGATTTTCGCTGGGGTGGCCATGTTATGCCTACCGGTATAAACTGGATGATCAGTAGAGGTCTCTTAGAGGAAAGTTTAAACAACATGGATACAGAACATGGCGGGCTTAGCTACTATATCGCCAATGGAAAAGGGATCGCAACAACTGGAAGTACAGGTCCAAATGGAGAGACTGTTTATCATGATGGGATGCTGATGTCTGGAGTTAAAGCTGACGGATCGCAAAACGACAATATTATTTCACAGGCCGTTTATTACAACAACACATACAATTGGGGCGGACCACAATATTCTAACTCACGTTACGAACTATATGTACAAAAGAATAATTATATCAAGATGCGCGAGCTTTCAATAGCTTATCGTCTTCCAAAATCAGTTGCACAGAAATTAAGAGCTAAAAACCTTCAAATCTCTGCATTTGGACGTAATTTATTCTTTATCTACAGAAGTATAAAGGATCTAGATCCTGAACAAATGACTGGTGGGTCAAATTGGGTTGATCAAGTTTCCAATGCAGGAACAAGTCCGGCAACAAGAACATATGGTTTAATGCTACGTGCTAGCTTCTAATTATTAAAGACATGAAAAAATATATATTATATATGGGGCTGTGCGCAGCCACATTAGCTTTCACAAATTCTTGCAGTAAGAGTTCATTTGATGAAAACTACCGTGACCCAGGAAAAGTAACCGAGACGACCGTTGAAAAACAGTTTGCAGGTATGATTTACAGTTACAGACAATTAATTGTCCCTGAATATAGAAATTTATTTGTTACCCTTAGACCAACCATATTTAGATATTTACATATCACAGGCTGGATTAATGAGACAAACCAGTTATTGCCAGGAGCCGCTGCTATCGAGGACCGTTGGTCAAGATTTTACGAGGGACTTGCACAATATAGAGAGCTAGAAACAATCTACAACAAATCAGATGAAATAGCTAAGAAAGAAAGTAGAATCTACTATCTAACTGCTAAAGTTCTATTTTACGATGAAACACAGCAAACGGTCGATCTACATGGGGCCATTCCATGGTCTAAAGCAGGTATGCTGAGTACGAACAATAGTGATTATCAAAATTCGTATCCGGCCTATGACCAACCAGAAGACATCTATGCGGCCATCATGACTGACTTAAAAAGTATAAGCGCTGAATTGAATTCAATTACATTAAGTAGTGCTACCGCCAACAAATTCAAGACGCAAGATATAATCAATAATGGTGATATCGCAATGTGGAAAAAATATTGTAACTCACTTAGGCTAAGAATACTAACACGAGTTTCAGCGAGCTCAAAATTTGCCACACAAGCAAATCAGGAAATTGCAGAAATTGTTAATAATCAAACTACTAATCCACTGATTTTAACGAACGCTGAAAACGCCCAACTGGATATTTATAACCTGGACGATAACAGTATCCAAACTAAAAATATCAAAGATGCCTTCGAAGCTAGTGGTTGGTATGCAAACTTAGCTAGTAAGCGGATGATCGACAACATGCTTGAAAAAGTAGATCCAAGATTACCTTTTATGTTTGAGCCTGGAGCAAAAGCTGCTGGCAAATACATAGGTTTAGATCAAAGCAAAGTAAGTGCAGATCAGAATGCCTTGGCAATAGGTGGAACTTTAGCCATCTATAATCGATCTACATACTCAAGAAATCAATATTTCCCAGGTATATTATTTTCAGCGACAGAAACAAATTTACTGTTGGCGGAATACTACAATAAAGCAGGAAATGCATCGTCCGCGAAAACAGCATTTGAAAACAGTATTAAGGAATCTATTGATTTATATCGCATTATTAGAAGCAGATCCAACGACAATACAGTTGTTGCGCCCGCTGCTCCAACTACTGAAGCGATCAATACCTATATCAATAATGTTAACTGGGCAGGCGCATCTAATAAACTTGAACTAATTGCAACGCAAAAATGGATACATTTTAATGTTTTGCAAACTGTACAAGCTTGGTCTGAGCAACGTCGTTTGGATCTGCCTAAGTTTGATTTTGTTGTTCAAAACGCTGACATTCAAAAGACAGTACCAGTAAAATTTAACTTACCTCCTTCAGAAAGCGTGTATAATTCAGCAAATTATAATGCTGTAAAAGCGCAAGACAACGTCAACACCAAACTTTTCTGGGACGTTAATTAAGGTATACACTACATCTATCTACAAGAAGGCCACCTAAGGTGGCCTTCTTTTTATCATTTTCATTATCTTTATCCATGCAAAAATTAAAAACCATTATATCCACTGCGCTGATCGCTTCAAGCGCAACACTAGCGTTTGGCCAGGCACATAACGTATCTAATGGCTATCAAAAACCGACAGATCCCTTAGTGATTGAAAATCTCGAACAATGGCAAGATATGAAGTTTGGTCTTTTCATGCACTGGGGTACCTATAGTCAATGGGGAATCGTTGAAAGCTGGAGTATCTGTCCTGAAGATGAAGGCTGGACCCAACGCAAACCCGAACATGGTAAAACTTATTTTGAATACCTCAAGAACTACGAAAATCTACAGACCACCTTTAATCCTACGGATTTCAATCCACAAAAATGGGCCGATGCCGCAAAAGCTGCCGGCATGAAATATGTCGTCTTTACAACAAAACATCACGATGGATTTGCCATGTTCGATACCAGAGAATCGGATTATAAAATTACATCCTCCAAAACGCCATTTTCCACAAACCCAAAGGCAAATGTGACCAAAGAAATCTTCAATACCTTCCGCAATGACGGTTTTAAAATTGGGGCTTATTTCTCCAAACCGGACTGGCACTCCGATTACTACTGGTGGTCATACTTTCCGCCAAAAGACAGAAATGTAAATTATGACCCTAAAAAATATCCGGATCGTTGGCAAAAATTCAAAGACTTTACCTACAATCAAATCAACGAGCTGACCTCAGCATATGGCAAAGTCGACATTCTTTGGTTGGATGGTGGTCAGGTGCGCCCCTTAGAAACCGTTGACAAATCTGTTGACTGGCAACAGACAATCAAAATGGATCAGAATATTGACATGGACCGCATTGGGGGCATGGCAAGGAAAAATCAACCCGGCATTATCGTTGTCGACCGTACAGTACCTGGAAACTGGGAAAATTATGTCACACCTGAACAAGCGATTCCTGAACATCCCTTGGATATTCCATGGGAAAGTTGTATCACCATGGGAAATTCGTTCAGCTATGTGCCCAACGACCAATACAAACCGACCAAAAAGATTGTTGAAACATTGGTAAAAATTATTTCCCGCGGTGGAAACTACCTATTGAACATAGCCCCTGGCCCAACAGGAGATTATGACCAGGCAGCATACGATCGCTTGAACGAACTGGCAGCCTGGATGAAAATCAATCAAACTGCAGTGTTTGCAACACGTACGATTGCTCCATATCACCAAGGTGACTATTACTACACTAGAAGCAAAGACAGTAAAGTGGTCAATGTATTCCATCTTTCTGAAGGTGATACTTACCAGCAGCCAAATGAATACGTCTTTCAAGTACCTGATAATTTTAGCGTAAAGAAAATCGCTATTTTGGGTCATAAAGGTAAATTAGACTGGTCTCAACGTGGTAATCAAATTACCTTGAGAAGCCCTAGTACACGATTTAGTTATGCGACTGCAATTCAATTGCAAAGCAAATAATATAAAATTCCGTTGGATATCATCCAACGGAATTTTATCATTTAACAAGGTCATTGTTTACCGATCACCGCCTGAACATCTCAATATTCCCAAAGCCTCTGCTCAGGAATAAGAAAATAAGTCATCAACAAACTATGGGGTTTTTAGAACCTTAAATTCCAATGAAAAAAATCAACCTATTTCCACTATTTATCCTTCTTTTTCTATCCTCGTGTGCAACGTATAAACCTCAGATCCTGGTATCAGAGCAAATTTTTAAAACAGGCCAGGTTCCATTCCAACAATGCCATGCTTCCACGATTCAAGTCATCGGAAAAGACAGTTTATTGGCAGCCTGGTTTGGTGGTACACATGAATCTAACCCCGATGTTGTCATATGGAGTTCACTGTATAGCCATGGACAATGGCAGCGTCCTGTACAGATTGCAGACGGTATCCTTGGTGACAACCGCTTTCCAACATGGAATCCTGTCTTCTATCAATACCCGCACAGTGACACCCTATCTTTGTATTATAAAATAGGGCCCAATCCCAGAGAATGGAAAGGCTATGTCAAACATTCACTGGATAAAGGAACGACCTGGTCTGCAGCGCAGCAGTTGCCTGAAGGTATTTTGGGGCCCATCAAGAATAAACCGCTCACCTTGACAAACGGACTGCTTCTCTCCCCTTCCAGCACGGAGTCCAAGGAAGAAATCTGGAAAGCACACCTGGAAATCAGCCGCGATCATGGCCGCTCCTGGTCCGTCAGCGCAATACGCCCCGATACCAGTATCCAGGTTATTCAGCCAAGTGTGATCCAACATACAGATGGACGCATTCAGGTGCTCTGTCGAAGTAAAGAAAATAAGGTGATGGCCGCATTCTCAGCAGATCAAGGCCTTACCTGGGGCCCCTGGCAAGCCACAAACCTGCTCAATCCCAATTCTGCCACAGACGCCATCCGTTTAAATAATGGTTTATTTATGATCGTCTTCAATCCGGCCATCGCTGGCAACGACTGGTGGGAAGGACGCACAAAACTCCATGTCGCCATATCAAAGGATGGCTTACAGTGGAAAGATGTTCTAACCCTTGAAGATGGGGTAAAGAACGATGAATATTCTTATCCGACAATTATTCAGGATACAAACGGTCTTATCCACATCACCTATACCTGGAATAGGAAAAGTATCAAGCATATTGTGCTCAAATAAGAATGATAGTTGTAACAAAAATGGCAGTAACTTCGTTGTATGCTAAAAACCAAGTTATGAGATCAATATCAAAATTATTAACATTATTAGCATATATTGTATCCGTAGGTTGCTCAAAGGAAACTGCTAATCACAACCTCTATCTCGAGGGAACCTATTCAGGAAAATTTATAGTCAGCTATAAAAATCAGGACCAAACTTTCACTGGAGACGTAACTGTACGGTTTAAAGCGGACAGTTTCTTTTGTACAGCAAACAAAAATAGATTTCCTGCAGGTGGCTCAGGAACATATGAGATTAATGGCGACCAAATTATTTTCAAAGATAAAAATGTATGGACCGCCGACTTCGATTGGGCTTTAATATTGAACCACAATTACACCTATTTAGTGAATGGAAACGATCTAACTTTAACAAAAGCTCCCCATCAACATAATAGCTATATCTATAAATTAACGAAGGATTAATTAATAATCCTTCGTTAATTCCAATTCTCCCTTCAACCGGATATCATCGGAAGATGCGCCGACCAAAAGTTTAAACCTGCCTTTTTCCGTCTTCCATTCGTTACCTGCATTCCAAAGTTTGAGGTCCTCCTTGGTCAATTGAAAAGAATAACGTTCTTTCTTTCCTGCGGCAATGTTTTTACGCTCAAACCGCTTCAACTGCATAACAGGTGTCACCACCGAACTTACTTCATCCACAACATACAACTGAGCGACTTCATCGCCCGCCAATTTGCCCTGGTTTACCACGTCGAACGACACTGTACATACAAAATCATTGCCATTCTCCTTCAGCGAGACCTGTAAATTGGAGTAATCAAAACTACTGTAGCTCAACCCATAACCAAAAGCATACAATGGTTTGGCCGACATTTCCACATAATCGTGATGTTTAGGTTTTGTATGGTTGTAATGTACAGGAAGCTGGCCGACCGAACGAGGTACCGAAATCGGTAATCTTCCAGCCGGATTATAGTCACCGAACAATACATCGGCAATAGCCAGGCCTCCCTCCTGTCCCGGATACCAGGCATTCACGATCGCAGGCACATGTTCAGCTGCCCAATTTAAGTTCAATGGTCTCCCCATAATCGTAACAAGTACAACCGGTTTTCCGGTCGCCTGTATCGCTTTCAGCAACTTGATCTGATCGCCCATCATATCCAAAGAAACGCGATCAAATCCTTCTCCGCTCTCCATATCACTTATCGTATTAGGATCCACATTGGCTGCTCCAGTTGCTTGATACGACGTTTTAAAATCACGTGCACTCGAACCACCCAGGACTAAAACCACCGCATCGGCCTGCTTTGCAGCTGCGACGGCGGCAGCGATATCGGAATTGCTTGTATCACGGATTGCACAACCTTTCACATAATCAACCTTGGTACTGTTACCAACTGCCGCCCGTATTCCGGTCAAGAGGGTCTGAACTTTCCCCTCAGCTTGTGGAGCAGTATAATCGCCCAGCTGATTATAGGCGTTGTCGGCATTCGGTCCTATAACGGCTATTCGTTTCAACGATTTACTTAAGGGTAAGATATGCTGATCGTTTTTAAGCAAAACAATCGACTCGCGGGCCACCTGTCTTGCTACCGTTTTATTTTGTGCCGTAGCGACTTTTTGCGCTACCAACTTTTCATCCACATAGGGATGATCAAAAAGCCCCAAATTGAACTTCATTCGCAGTACACGGGCTACTGCTGTATCAAGAACAGCAGATTCAACGAGCCCCTGTTGGACAGCCTTAAGCAGATTTGAACCGTAACCAGTCCCGCTTAGATCGACATCCAATCCGGCATGTATACTTTGTGAAGCCGCTTCTTCTGCAGTCGCTGCTGTTGCATGCCCTCCATTGAGCCCTGATATACTCAGTAGATCCGATACAACAAACCCCGTAAATCCCCAGTCTTTACGTAGAATGTCTTTTAGCAACCAGGGGTTGGCAGAACAAGGAATACCATCAATGCTATTATATGCTGTCATTACCGACCCAGCTCCCGATTTTACAGCACGCTCAAAAGGCGGCAGAAAATACTGTCTCAGGCTTCGTTCTCCAACCGATACGGACTCACCATTGTGACCGCCATCTGGAGCGGCATAGGCTACAAAATGCTTTAAAGTTCCTATTATTTTATCGCGCTCACCTAGCTTCTCACCCTGAAAACCACGGATCATTGCAGTTCCCATCTGACCGATCAGATAGGGATCCTCCCCATAGGTCTCTTCAGTGCGCGACCAACGTGGATCTCGTGCCAAATCTAATACAGGACCATAGCCGTTTTTACCACCCACAGCATAAGTCTCCATGGCGATTGTTGATGCCATATCCTGAATCAACTGTGGGTTCCATGTACTCGCCTGTCCGATCGCGGTAGGGAACACTGTTGCACCAATCGCCATATGTCCATGTGGCGCCTCCTCAGACAACAACAATGGAATCCCTAGTCGAGTACTATCCACCATATAACGTTGGATCGCATTTGTAGCGCGCGCAGCTTCCACAGGGCTCAGGCCATTCAGTAAGGTTTTCTGTGTCCAAGGATCTGCACGTAAGGTTGCCCATAACAATCCGATATGCTGTTCTTTTACTGCCTTTCGCAATTTATTGCTGATTGTAACCTGCTTTCCGTTTTTGCTATACATTTCCCAGCCCAGCAATTTGCTCAATTGCCCGACTTTCTCTTCCACAGTCATTCTTCCCAATAGATCACTTACCCGTTTTTCAATTGGTAATGTACTATTCTTATAGGGCAATTGCTGGGCTTGAAGTTGTGGGCAGAGCAATGTCGTCATTGCTGCCATAAGTAATATACGGACTTTCATAAGTGGATTATTATTTATCTAGTTTTCTTCATTAATCGGATCCGGTTTTATTATTTCACATTATCTATGCAACCGGTTTCCAAACCACTAAATTAACGATTTAGCCTAAATAATCAAGTTAAATTTTGATTCCTAATTCTTTTAATAATCATAGGGCGGCAGCATTGGTTTGAACAGCGTTCATCTAAACAACCTAACACAGGGTTTACTTTATGTATTGAAGTAGAGGAGAGCAAATGGCAAATATCCACGAAATTCATTCTAGCACGTTGGGCAACAACAAAACAGTTAGACAAAGAAAAAACTAATGTGAAAGATTCAATTGCAATTTCATCAAAACAGAATTGAACAAAAAAATAAAGACAGCAAGCCGTCTTTATTTTGAATGTTAAAGGAAATATACTACTTATCTTATTTTGTTGCAGCCGTTCGCTTACCTTGAAAATAGTATTCAATTGGAGCTGCGTATGCTAGAGGATTATTATTGCGCGAAATTAATATGAGCTGATCACCATCAAGCTGTACCTCATAACTTTGGTATGGGCTACTGTCGGCAAACTTGATACTTTTCTTCTCTTTATCATAGGCAAATGCGCGATGCTGTCCTTCAGCAAAAATCAAACTTTCAAATGTCAACTTATCATCCCCACATAGTTCTTTACCACGATTGACAGTGAACTTATTCGCTGATTCAGCAAATGTAAATGTATACACATTATCCTTTTCACAATCTTTCGGTTTGTGCTTCAATTGCTCGTTTGTCGTCCCTTTCGCAGACACGATGGGGCTCCATTCAAAACTTTCCAGCTGTTTTTGAACATCCATAGGTACAGTCATTTCATTTTCCTTACTACAGCTCGTCAGTAAAAAGAGGATTGCAAAACTCCCTGTAAATAATTTATTCATTACGGTTTCCATTAGTTATATCTTGAGAACGATCGTTCTAACAATATCGCTACAATAAAATCAAGCATTTTTAACTAAACAGATAAAAATAGACTAAGATCCGGAAAGCACTTCGCGCCACAAATTAGGATGATCTGTTTGAATAAGACGTACAAAAGGATATTTCTCCAAAAAAGATCGATAAGCTTTCTTTCCCTCCTGTTCTGCTTTGTCGTCATATTCCCCCAAACTATTCATCCAAAAATAAATGCCCTGTTGGCGCAATGCATTAAGTTTTCCGGTATCAGTAAATGATTCATCAAGATGGACAATTGAGGTTAATTTCATCTTTAGTATGACCTCTAGATCTTTCATGCTGCGTGCCCTCGGAAAAAGTGTGATCGCTGGATTGAGTTTGTAAATCTTGAGCATGTCTTTATAATCATAGAGAAAAAATAGTACCTGGTCTTCCATCCCCTCCTGTTCAACAAGCGCATAGGTTTTCTTAATAAACTCTTTGCGATCTTCTTTAAAATCGAGATCAACAAGGATTTTTCCCTTTGCAACGCGCAAAGCTTCCGATAGCGTTGGTATAACATGATCCGAGCCTTCACCATTAGCCTTTTTGCGTAAGTGAAGCTGTTGAAGCTCGGCATAGGTTTGTTTGGCGACCTCTCCTTGCCCGGTTGTCGTCCGATTGACTGTTTTATCGTGCATCAGTACAAGTACACCATCTTTGGTGGCCCGCACATCGACCTCTACCACGGAAGCTCCCTGCCGAATGGCCTCTTCGATAGCAGCAATTGAGTTTTCAGGTTGCTCCAGATGAGCTCCCCGGTGTGCAACAATGTGTAAACTTTTTTGCTCTAACTTTTTTATTAAATCGATCGACTGAGCATATAAGTGGGTTGTAGAACTTACTATTATACCCAACAGAATAGTAGAAAATAAAATCTTTTTCATTGCTGTATAGTTATTTTTTTGCAATCTCTTTTTGTTATACCTTAAAAACCGGCGATCTCGCTGCAGTTACATCTCAATCGCGTCATGGAGTGAATCCCGCAATTATATTGACGGAAAGTAATCCGGTTTGAATGGATTACCTTCCGTCTATGACGTTCTACTTTTTCGATAACTCGAATGAATCAAACAACTGCCCATTCAGCTTGTAGCTCGAAAAATACAGTTTATTTTCGGTCAGCTTGATCACCTGATACAATTGCGTCTGTGACGTTGCAACTTCCATCCAGCGTTCAGAATCAGATTCATACATCTTAGGCCCCGCTACAGACAGGAGATAGACAGGTCGCTTTTTACCCAGCCCGCCACGAGCGTAGGTATGATCGTGGCCCTGAAGGACCAAATCGACACCATATTTCTCGAAAATAGGTTTGAAACGTTCTCTCAAGATGGTATTGTCACGATTTTTTGCCGTAGAGTATACGGGATGGTGCATGACAACAATATTCCATTTTTTTGGTGATGAAGACAACACTTTCTCCAACCACTTTTCCTGTATCGCTGCTGCAGTAGAGTCGAGCATAATCAATTGAGAATTTAGGGAAATCATACGTAGATCCTGATAATCGAGGTAGTAAACAGCATCTTGCATACCCTCAGGGCCATTCCTTGGCAAGTTGAATTGTGCTTTCCAATGCGGGTCAAGTACAAGCTTCCCAAGCGAGTCGCGACGGTACTCGTGATTACCCGGTGTTGGAACAGCAGGGATCATCTGATGAATAAATCCTGCGGCCTCATGCCATTCTGCCCACTCCTCGTCTGCATTCGAACGATTGATCAGATCGCCCGCGTGAACAATAAAGCGTGCATTCGCTTCCTGCTGGAAAGCACGCCGAATGGCACGTGCCCAGCGTGAACGTAAGTCGTTCTGTGCATCACCCAAATAGATAAATGAAAACGCGCCTGAACGCTCCGCAGTCCTAAATTGGTTCCAGGCACTCCAATTGCTGCCATCTCCAACGCGATAGGCATAAACTGTACCGGGTTTCAGGTCACGGAAGGTTACCTGTCCATAAGCATCCTCTTGCTGTCCTCGCTCGAGCGGTAGCGCTGTTCCATTTATTGTGATCGCGTTTTTTTCAAGTTCTGGATTGCTCTGTTCTTCAGCAATCTGACCAATTATTTTGGTCCTATCCGCATTGATCCGCCAAGAAACAGACTGCGTACTGCTGGGCTCATCGGACCAGGTCAACGTAATACGATCAGGTTGTTTGTCTTTATTATCCGTCTGGCTTTTCCCTTCCAATAAAGTGCAGCACAGTACTACAGCAAGAAGAATATGTTTGATTTTCATTGTGATATTGATTTTATAAGCGATTTGAGAACTCTATTTAATAACTTTTAATTACTAATTACCAGGGCTTGTTTGTTCCTTGCAATAACCAAGGTTTTGACCAGGCACTATTTTCATTGTCTGCCTGTGAATACGCTGTCTTTTCAATACGTTTCAAGGCCTCCTCGGCATTTTTTTGATTCACACTCATTTCGGTTTGCATATAAGGTACACGAACAGGAAGCTGTGTACGAATGGCTGCGGGGCCGGCCTTTAAAGCGGGGTACCCTGTGCGACGATAATCAAACCAGGACTGTGCGGCAGTTGACCAACTGGCGATCCATTTTTGTTCAATGATCTGCACTTGCGTATTTTCAAACGCCACACCTTTCTGACGGATATAGTTGGAATAGTCTGCGCCCTTTCCCCAGCTTGCCAACGATTCCTGTATAGCACGCTCATAATAGGTCTTGGCTGACTCAGGCAGCCCCCATCCTTTCCAGGCTGCTTCAGCCAAAATAAAACTAACTTCGGCAGCAGAAAGCAAGCGTGCTTTTAACAAACTTCCCTTCGCCGAACGATAGCTATCATTCAGGTAAGAAACATGCGGATTGATCGAGGTTTGCCCCGGTGTTGGATTGAGGTTGTAGGCCGAAGGGTTTTTAGATACACTTGGCGGCAGTCCAACATACTCCTTATCGGTATCCACCGGAACGCCTTTGACGACATCTGGCGATACAATCCGAACACCATTAACGATCTTATCTGTACCTGCGGGCTCGTTACTGCGGATCTCAATGGGTATGTCTACCTTTCTTGCCCAAACCGCCAAACGAGGGTCGCCAAGTTCCTGTAGCCGGTCGACCAGTGTTGCACACATTTTCATTCGTCTAAAATTACTTCCACTGGCATCATACACCGTATTTGACGGCCAGGAGTCATTTGCATTATTTCCAACAAAATCCATCAATACATCATCAGTAGTACTCGTAATAATTGGAAATTTATCGGGATTGGCAACAATACTTTCAATCCCCTGTTTGGCAAAGTCAGCAGACTTTGCTGAAATGCGCATATAATACCGTAATGCCAAAGAATTGGCAAAACGACGCCATTTGGAAGCCTTTCCGCCAAAGTAAACATCCGCATTCGCCAGCACCTCATAAGAACCATCGGGGCGGGATAGAAGTTCATTGGCTTGTTTCAACTCGTCGATAATTCCCTTATAGATTATTTCCTGACTATCGTATTTCGGAAAATTATATACAGCATCTCCCAGTTCCGCTTTTAAGGCATCGGTATAAGGAGCGTCTCCCCAGAGATCAGTCACCAATCCGAATAAGTAAGCGCGCATCACCAGCGAAACTCCCTTATGGAAATCTAGCCCCAATTTCTCCGCACGTTTACGCATAAGCTCATTGTCACGTAGAAAACCATAATAGGCATCCCAGCTCAGAATCCCTCCTGTCCATTCGTAGTCATTATGTGAATTGAACCATGCATCAAATTGGGTGTGCTGCATAACTCCGCCAAGATCTGAGAAACTCAATTCGTTGTATTTTTTCGCTGTTCCTGTCAATATCGTCGGCAATAACAGATTGGGGTTGGCATCTTCCTCACTTACACCGTTCGGATTGATATTAAGTTCGGTCAGATCTTTACAAGCTGAAATATTCCATACCATCCCAAGGCCTACTGCAGCCATGATGAATCTCTTCAACTGATTTTTCATTTATGTCGTATATTAAAATGTCACATTTACTTTAAATCCAATAGGCATTGACCAAGGGGTAACGTTGTAGCGCTCAATCCCCTGTTTAAATCCAACGCCAGTTTCTGGCTGGAAGGCCATTTCCGGATCTATACCTACTTTCGCTTTGGTCCATAAGATCAGGTTACGGGTATAGACTCCCACACTGCCATTCTCTATTCCGAGACGTTTCAGCCATTTTCCTGATAAATCGTAGCTAAAGGACAGTTCCCGAAGCTTGATAAAAGAAGCATCAAATGTCGCTGCATTCATAAAATCCCAAGGGTAATTGTCTGAATAAGCGATATATTTTGTTCCTTCACCACCAAGATTCTCTGTATAACCTGTGATATTACCTTTATCATCATATTGTGCGATAACACCTGGATTAAACACCCCAAAATTGCCAACAAGACCACCCACACTGATCGGATAACCACCATACTCTTCGCCTGGTCCTCCAACAATGGGATACCTATTGCCTTGCACGCGAACAAGATTGTTATCGACCAAATAATTGCGTAGCGTTTCGCCTGTCATCCCATTGGGGTTGATCATCTGATCAAGAAAACGCTGCGTGGTTAGGTTCGATTCGAAATAGCGATAGGTCTGCGACATAAATTTCCCTCCAAAACGCATATCTGCGGCAATATTCATTGTCCATTTTTTATAGCGAAGACTTGACTGTAGGCCCATCGTGAAATCGGGATTAAAATTTCCGATTTTGTTGCGACTATTATTGATCCGTACAGCCTGCCAAGAACCATTTTTATTGAGAATAGGAAAACCATAATACGGCGACGATTGATCCTCCACGGTCACTAACTTGGAATCGTACAGATCCCCGATCTCTTCCCCGACATAGGTACGTGCCCCACCCCGACCGTCGGTCCAAAAGGTATAGAACTCTACACCATCAGAAAGCTCATCGATACGGGTACGATTGCGATGCCAGTTGACACCAACGTCCCAGGACCAATTTTCCTTGGCAATAGGTCGCCCGGAAACAGCAAGTTCAATACCGCGGCTGCTTAACAGTCCGGCGTTGATATTTTTCGAATTGAAACCACTTGATCCGGGAAGTGTTGTTGAAATAATTTGGTTTTTGTTCTCCAGCTTATAATAGGTTCCTTCAAACTTCAGTCGATTATTCCACATGCCCAGATCCAGACCAAATTCGTAAGATGTGGCAATTTCGGGCTTCAGATTAGGAACCAAGAGTGATCCCGAACGTGTTAGCCGCAATACATCACCCCAGCTACCGGGATTACTCAGTACATTGGAGAGATTATAGGGATAAGTATCATTTCCCACGCGTGCAATACCCGCTCTCAGTTTTGCCAAATTGATCGTTTTAGGCAGAGAAAACACCTGGTTAGCCAACACACTTAGGGATGCCGAAGGATAGAAATAGGATCGATTGTTCACAGGTAAGGTGCTGGACCAGTCATTGCGCCCAGTCACATCTAAATAAACCATATCCCGGTAGCTTAGATTGATCAGTCCGTAAACACTGTTTATGGCTCTTTCAGAAATTGTACTGTAGAAATCCAAATTTAATGGACTGATATTGGCCAATGTATAGAGTCCCGGCGTGATTAGTCCAGCGCCATTCTTTGAGGTATTTTGCACGGATTTACCACGATTATACCGTAAATTCCCACCCAATGATCCTGTGATCTGAAAGTCACTCATCTTCTTTGTATATGCCGTCAGAAAGTCGATATTCTGTTCCATATTCATCAGATTAACAATCCCATAAGCACCTCTGGGTTCGTTCGTATAACTGTAAGGGATTTTTGTTTCCCTATTTTCCCAATAAATATCCGTTGCGTACCGTATCATGGCCGTCCAATCTTTTTTGATGGTCCAATCTAACCGTAGGTTTCCAAAGACGCGGTCTCTTGTAAAAGCATTATTCACTCCATAAGCAAGGAAATACGGGTTATTGTGGTTGCCAATAGACTGTGAACGCTGTTGGATCTGCTCCTGCCCTGGCAACCAATAATCCTGCAAGTCCAGAATATTGATGTGAGGTGCAACTTCATAGGCCGCTTGCATCGGATTGGTTCCCCGATTTCCTGCAGGTCTATTGTTGGAGTTATTTCTGCTGGCATCTAGCGAGAGCCCCAATGTCAAACTATTGCGAAGGCGCATGGTCGAATTGATATTCAAGGTGTTTCTGAACAGATCCGAATTGGGGATAATACCCTTATTGGCCATATTGGAATACGAGAAACGATAGTCCAATTTTTCGCTTCTGTTGCTCAGGGAAATCCCATTGGTACTTGTGACCCCAGTCTGGACAAAGTTTTTAATGTTATTTGGGTACGCTTTTAGTTCCGTAGGAATGGGCTTACCGTTCTCGTCAAGTGGACTATTCCATTGAACAGCTTTATACCCCTTATCCAGTGCAGGGCCTACCATAACACTAGACTCCTCCTCAATAACTAAATTGCCAGGCAAGTCGCCTGGTCGCCATGGCAAGGTACCGCTTGCAAATTTGTTATGCAATTCAATAAATTTATACGGGATATCAAATACTGTGTTACTAGTCACAGCAATGGTCATCTTCTCCGCATTCTTACCACTTTTGGTTGTGATCAGCACTACACCATTACCTGCACGTGAGCCGTAAAGCGCAGCTGCACTTGGCCCCTTCAAGATGGAAATATTTTCAATATCTTCGGGATTGATATTGGCAATTGCATTACCATAATCCACTTTGTTGTCGTCACCGATCTGACCAACATTATTTAAACTATTCATCAAGGGCACTCCATCTACGACAAATAGCGGCTGGTTGTCTGTACTTAGCGATGATGCCCCCCGAATCACCATATTCACGCTGGAACCGGTGGGTCCTGTAGAACTAATCGAAACCCCGGGTACTCTACCTGCCATACCAACCAGAAAGTTATCATTATTGACCCGATTGATATCCTCGCCCTTAATTTTACCGACAGCATAACCAAGGGAACGATCCTGTCGTTTGATGCCCAATGCAGTCACGACCACTTCATCCAATTCGTTGTCATCTTCGTTTAAGACCACCTGACGTATACCTGCTGTGTTGGCATCGAGCTTGAGATCGTTCAACTCTTTTTTTTCATAGCCAACATGGCTTATCAGTACATCATATACTCCGGCAGCTAATCGAATAGTCACTTCACCTTTGGCATTTGACAAGGCGCTCTGTCCAGTCAGTGGAATATGTACAGAAGCTCCCCCAATAGGCTGTTTTGTACGATCGACAAGCTGCAATTTCAAATCATAAGACTCTTGTTTACCCGTATTTTTTACAAGGACAATACCCCCTGACACTCTTTTTGACTTAATGTTGGTCCCGTTCAGGATATAGGCAAGGACTTCCTCGAAGCTCGCATTCTGGAATTTTTTTTCGGCAATTAAAATCCGATCTAATTGGAGCATACTCCGATCGTAGCCGATCGCTTGACCTGTTTGTTTTGACAACTGCAGTACCGCCTGCGCGGCGTTACCACTAGACAAATGAATATTGATATTATCCCAGTAAGTGCGATTGATCTTTTCCAATCCCTCAGCATGGCTATTGGTTACAGCACAAGAGACCATAGCGCAGATGGCAAGCTTTGTCGCAAGGCCGGTAAGCTTAATTATTTTATACATATATTTGTATGAATGTTTTAAACATGAATATTCAGGTGCTCACTGGTCGATTTAGCGGTTTGCCAGATGAGCACTTTTCTTGGGCAGATAAATTATGCTGTTCTACCCCCTACAGCTTATTTGTATAAGATTATTTCATTTTTCTCCCTCCTAAATTTGATTTGATGAATATTGCAAACGATATTCAGCACCTGGTCTAATGACTGTACATGTGGTATCATAAGCGAATAATTGAATGGATCTGTATTCAGATTTTCGGTAAGCAACACAACACCGAAGCGGTTATAGATTATTTCTTTCAGTTCCTTGAAGCTGATGTTATTCAATTGCATACCACCTTGTGTCCAAAGGCTGATGTAAGCTGGATCGCTATCGAAAGTTTTAAAATCATTTTTAACTACGCTATACCGGACGGCCTTACCTGCTGTAAGGATATGGTTTGCTCCATTTTTTGCATTTAGAACACTCACCCGCCCAGTTTTAACTTCGACCGTCACATGTTTAGTAGACATCGAATTGTTGACGTTGAATGATGTTCCTAGGACTGCAACAGAAACGCTGCCTGTTTCTATCTCAAATGGGTGTAAAGTATCCCGTCTGACCCGAAAGAATGCTTCCCCTCGATCTAAAAAGAATTTTCTATTTGATGCAAAATTCTTACGATCGTAGCGGATACGTGTATTTCCGTTTAAAAAAATAGATGTGCCATCAGGTAACTGAATTTCTTTCAATTCGCCCGCATTCGTAACCGTTTCCGTCAGTAATGCGACCGCTTCTGTCCGCTTCCGAGAAAGCGACATCGGGTTGTGCTGTAAAAATAGCAGACTGATGCCTCCTAGGACCAAAATAGCCGCTGCTGCTGAAAGCCAAGAGAATTTTCTGACCGGTATGTTGGCCACCTTCTTTGCCCTCGCAGGTGCTTCAGCTATTCCTACACGAATAAATAATTCTTGTTTGATTTTTTCCCGATGATTTGCATCGCTAAAGGGATTAATATCATCGTTTGAAATAGACTCGTACCAGTCGTCAACATGACCTTTTTCCTCCTCAGTCAATTTTCCTCCGAGATAATCTGTTATGATAAGTTTAAAGCGTTCTAAATTCACCTGCATTAATTTTTATACTAATACAGATCAAAACGGGCAAAGTACTTTAATTAAATATGTTCTTTATATTAAATAATCATAAAGGAGATAGCTTCCTGCGAGCAATAAAAATACAGAATCGTGGTCCGCAAACCTTCTTGTCAATTCGTACCGCATAATCTTTTTGGCCTCTGACAGGTAGTTCTTAACGGTCTGTTCAGCCAGATTGAGTTCCTTGGCAATTTGTGTTATTGAATAATTGTCAGAACGCATTAAGTAGACTGCTTTCATCAATCTAGGTAATTTGTCTATCGAATCATCCACAATAGCCTCCAGCGCCTTATACCTGGCAAAGGCCTGGCTATCCAAATTGGAAAAAGCGTCCATACGTTCCATTGATTTCTCCAAGACCTGTTTTCGTACACGCTCCGAGGCGTAGTAATTCAGTATTTTGTTTTTGAGGGCTTTGTGGAAATAGAATTTTATATCGGAGTATTCAGTACTCACGAGCGATCGTTTTTCCCAGATATGGATAAATACTTCCTGCACAAGATCCTTAGCCTGATCCTCTTCCCGAAGATGACGAAAAGCGACGGTGTATAGATCCTCCCAATACCGCTCAAAGAAATGGGCAAAGGCAATGGGGTCACCTTCTTTAAAACGCAACACATAGTGGCTATCTACATTGGCTTCGGTAGTTTTCACCTAACAAAGATAGGTTCGTCAGATTATCAAAATGTTAATTTTTCGGGAAGCTTTTATTTGAATACGCTCTATTATTTGAATGAACTGCGCTACTCAAATGAACTGCGCCATTTGAATACACTCCGCTTAGTCTTTGTAAAAACCATCCCAGGAATTGTTAATAAACATGTTAACTTTCTAGTATAGAGCAGATCTTTTGTTAAAAACGTAGCGGACGTCCTATTTTTTTACAATTAGGCATTTAGGACAAAAACAGTTCAGCTAAAATGTTAACAACAATGTTAATTAACTTGTAATCAGCAACCTTTATGTTAATAACTACTTATCAGTAAAACCTATAAAATTTCATGTAATGACATGTGAATTTAAGTTGAATCATACATATTCGCGGCGTGAAAAACAAAAAATTAGGTAAAAGCTAAGGGTAAATTGAAAGTCGGCTGTCATAAAGATAAAAACTAATCTTTTATGAAACTATCGCCAATCTTACTTATTGGATTATCGCTTCAAGCAGGGTTTACATTCGCCCAGCAACCAGCAGCGCCAAAGCAAAAAAATCAGGTTGTGACCGAAACTGTCAAAGGAACCGTGATAGATAAAAATACCAGATTACCACTTACAGGTGCCACAATTGTCATTTCATCCAGTGATGGAACAAAGTCTGTAAGTACAGACGCACAGGGCATATTTCGGCTGCAGCAAGTTCCAGTTGGGCGTCAACAGCTTCAAGTTCGCATGGCCGGATATAAACCAGAAGAATTTACGGAATTACTTATCACCAGTGGACGGGAGAATATGGTCAATGTGGAAATGGAGCCGCAAATAAATGCATTAACTGAAGCTGTCGTCTATGCCAATGCCGGAAAACAACCGCTCAACCAGATGGCAATGACGAGTGGGCGCTCTTTTTCGCCGGAAGAGACCAACCGCTATGCTGGCGCCTTTTTTGATCCCGCCCGTATGGCACAGAGTTTTCCAGGTGTTGCTGCCGGCGGCGATGACAATGAAATTATTGTTCGCGGAAATTCCCCCAAAAGCTTGCAGTGGCGGCTTGAAGGTATCGAAATTGTAAATCCCAATCATTTTGGAGCCGAAGGCACTGCAGGTGGCGGAATCAGTATGCTCAATACCATGGTATTGGGAAAATCTGATTTCTATACCGGTGGACTTGCCGCGGAATACAGCAATGCAACAGCGGGTGTTTTTGATCTTAGGTTCCGTAAAGGTAATACCGACAAACGCGAATACACATTCAACGTCGGAGTACTGGGCGTAGGAGCAACGTTAGAAGGGCCTTTCAAAAAAGGAAGTGACGCTTCCTATTTGATTAGTTACCGCTATTCTTCATTGAGTCTACTGGAAAAAGTAGGTGTAAAAGTTTCAGACACTGGCGTCCCAAAATATCAGGACCTTTCTTTTAATTTTGTATTTCCCACAAAAAAAGCCGGAACCTTTTCCTTTTTCGGTATAGGCGGCTTGGGGAAACTTCAACAAACTGCCGAGCGTAATTACGAAAAATGGGAAGAACGAACAGACGCCCAGGATCTAAATTTAAAATTCAACGCGGGGAGTGCTGGACTAAAACATCAATATATTGCAAATGACAGATTATATTTCACCAATATTGTTTCCATGTCCCTTAGCCGTAATTCCAATAGCACCGATACATTAACACGGGACTATATTTCCAGCCTCTATCACAAGGACAAATTTACGAATACAGCTCTTCGCTATGCGGGTACGCTAAACTATCGCGCCAACAGTAAAAACACGATTAGAGCGGGCTTAAATGCAAGTTTATTACACTATGACCTCTATGCGCTGTCCTACGACACCGAGCTAGCGGCATTAAGAGAGCGGATTAATGAGACTGGGAATACAAGTACTTATGATGCTTTTGCACAGTTAAAAACAGTTTTGAACGACAAACTAACGCTAAATACAGGAGTACATGCAAATTACTTCGCCTTGAGCAAGAGCTGGTCTATCGAGCCAAGGCTTGGCCTAAACTGGCGTGTAGCCGCAGATCAAACGATATCTTTTGGGACTGGTCTATATAACCGACTGGAGCCCTTGGTCTACTATTTTGCCAAAAGTAGCGATCAAACAAGCCTAGAGCCAAACAAGCCTCTTTCGCCAACGAAATCCGCTCAGGCTGTTATTGGCTATGAAAAGAACCTAAGCAGAACACTCCGGTTTAAGACAGAAATCTATTATCAGCATCTTTATGATGTCCCAGTATCTACAGATTCCGACATCAACTTCTCCTTACTCAATGTATCGGATATTGCAGCCATTGGTACATCAAACTACCGTCAGCTTATCAATAAAGGAACCGGCAAAAATTACGGCATTGAGCTGACGCTTGAGAAGTCGTTAAGTAAGGGGTATTACTTCATGGCAACGACCTCCTTCTTTGATTCAAAGTTCAAAGCACGCAATGGCAAAGAATACAATACCACGTTCAATACACGTTACGTAGGAAATATACTGATGGGGAAAGAATGGACTGTGGGAAAGAGTAAAAATAATCTGTTTGGTCTCAATGGCAAATTAATTTATGCCGGTGGAAGAAAGTACTCTCCTGTTCTGGAAGAAGAATCGCTTCGTTTAGACGAAGAAGTTATTGACCAAGATCGCATCAATACCCTGACTGCCGATCCCTACGTACGTGTTGATTTCTCATCGAGCTATCGGGTTAACCGCAAAAAAGTAAGCCATCTGTTTATTTTGGATATTCAGAATCTCCTTAATAGAGAAAACACTGTGGGTATGCACTACAATTTCAGCAAACGTATCATTGAACCTCAAAAATGGACTGGTATTATTCCGACTATTAACTACCGGATTGAATTCTAATACCCAATAGTAGCAAGTACAACGGAAAGATTTATTTCCAATCGTTTGTCTCCAGACACTAGGCGCTGAAGACAAACGATTGGATTGATGAGACGAGCTCATGCTTCCAACAACACGCTTATTTATTCACTGTTTTTAAGTTACTAAAACCGATAGCCAACTGAAATACCCAAGGAGCGATTACGTATAGCATTCCCGGATTTATAATCCCCCCATTTGGATTCTAAATTGGCAATTCCTTTCTGAAATTCTATACCGACAAGATAATGTTCCCTAAAAAGATAGTTTACTTTTGCACGAGCGCCATAATCAAAAGGTCTCCCAAGTGTATAATCCCCATACTCACCTTCACTCGAATCATTTTTGAACTTGATATCTCCCTTGTTATCAATTGCAATATCGTCCAGGTAAACAGATTCTGAAGTTTTCCATTTCCCGCCCAATCCATAACCGATATAAGGGCCTATACCGACCTCCAACTTACCTGTACCGATCGTAGCATTAAAGACAACATCGATAGGCATTTCGATATAAGACGTATTCGCTTTAAAATCTTTACCCCAGCCTATAAAACTTCCATCTTTTCGTTTAAAGCCCCGTTTAGCAAACACAAATGCCGGTTCTAAAGAGAAATTATCGCTGAGGCGTAATGTGGGACCGAGTCCCAAATACAGGCCTCCGACCGCGGCCGTGCTGGCCTTATCGCCCGCTTTATTTTTAGCATCCACATTTGAAAAGGCGACTCCGGCTTTTACATTCCATTTTGTCTGTGCATAGCCTGCATATGCTCCAAGTGACAGACATAACAATAACGCGGTTTTTTTGATATTCATCATACGAAAAGAAATAGGTTTACATAATTTCCTTATTAAACGACAATCGCTTACAGACGCTACACTGACCTTTGAATTATTGATCCAAATACTCCCAGCAGGGATACCTTTCTAAACAGATATTAACCAAAAATCTTTCGATTTTTAGGCAGGCTGTTACGAAAACGATTGCGAGAAAACGTCCTTATTGTTCTCTATCAATACTGTAAATTCACTTCACAGAAAATTCATTTTTCAGACCAATTAAATCTAAAAGCCTATGATCAAGATCAAGAACACATCCGTTTCGACGAATCGTTGGATGTATCCGGCAATACCATTATCCTGCTTGTTGGTCGTATCTAGCCTGACAACACAAGCGACTCCATTTGCACCTGTTAAGACAAACAGCAAGCTTTCACTGGCCATGCAGCAGACAACCATTCGGGGTAAGGTTTTAGACAAAGATGGCAAAGGCATCGCCAATGTCACCGTTCAGATTAAAGGAACGAATCTAGCAACATCGACCAATGCAAGTGGTTCATTCGAAATCAAAAGTCAACAGAACGACGCAACATTGGTTTTCACGAGCATCGGTTATAAGAGTATCGAAACGAAGGCACAAGCTGGCAGCCCGCTTACGATCACCTTGGAGAATGAGTCCAAGGGACTCGACGAGGTTGTTGTTGTCGGTTTTGGTACACAGAAAAAAGAAAATGTAACCGGTTCGGTCTCTTCCATCCAGATGTCCGAGGTTGTGGAAAGTAGACCTGTAACCTCCTTGTCAGCTGGTCTAGCTGGACAGGCGCCGGGATTATATGTTAATCAGGGCTCAGGCAGACCGGGCAGTGATGGGGGAACACTACGTGTTCGCGGACAGGGAACACTCAATAATGCCAATCCACTTGTCGTGATCGACGGTGTTATTGGCGACATGAACTTGATCAACCCACAAGATGTCGAAAGCATATCGGTTTTAAAAGATGCTGCTTCAGCGTCAATTTATGGTTCAAGAGCCGCAAATGGTGTTATCCTCATTACAACGAAAAAGGGTAAATCGGAGCAATTTAAAGTTATTTACAACAATTATTTCTCGAGTCAAAAACCATCCAATACCATTGGAATGGTTTCCAACTATGCCAACTATATGGAGCTGATCAATGAAGGCTATCGCAATGGCGATCCAAATGCTAAGCCCATATTTTCGCAGGAAAAAATTGACCTTTGGCGCCAGGACGCAGGACAGGATCCATTGAAATATCCCAATACGGACTGGGTTTCGGACCTTTTCCAGAACAAAATCAGCCAAAACCACAACCTTTCCTTTACCGGAGGTAGTGACAAAATCAAGTTCTTTGGTTCCTACGGCCTCCTCAATAACCCTGGAATCATCGAACAAGCAACCTATAAACGTCATACCGGACGTATCAATCTAGAAGCTGATGTAAAACCTTGGTTAACGTTGGGAGCCAATATCAATGGTGTCGTTTCCAAAACAGATATAGGCACCAATATCATCGATGATGTATTTACTTTTGCCGCAGCAAGTACTCCGGGGATGGTCCTGCGTGCTCTAGATGGAAGATTTGGTTCGCCAAACAATCCGGAAGATGACCCACAGTCTAACAACGTGCTACACCGCCTTTATGCGCAGAGAGGCAACATCAACAAAAACCGTTTCGTGTCGCGCTTCTACGGAAAACTGAAACCCGTCGAGGGACTTTCCATCGAAGGATCGTACACCTATACCTATGACGATGATTTCGTCTACTCTCAACCCGTGTTCAATGACCGGTGGAACTTTTTGACAAATACAATTGCCTCAGCGGGTACAGGCCGTTCGTCGGTAACTAACGAATCGATCAAATCCTACCGCTATTACATGGATGGAATTGCCAAATATAAAAACAAGCTCTTTGAGAAACTGAACTATGAAGTCATGGTGGGTGCCAGCCAGGAGTATTTTAAAGATGGTTGGTTTGCGGCATCCAAACTCGACCTTGTAGATCCATCCCTGACCGTTCTGAATGCGGCGACTATGGATGCCTCAGCTTCTGGCAATATCACCGATTGGGCTATGCGTTCGTTTTTTGGCCGGATCAACCTATCCTGGGATGACAAATATTTGTTGGAAGCCAATCTACGGACAGACGGTTCATCTCGTTTTATGAGCGGAAAAAGCAGATGGGGAACATTTCCATCCGCTTCCTTTGGCTGGAAAGTTTCCTCAGAAGACTTTTATGACATCAAATGGATGCCTAACCTGAAATTCCGTGCATCATATGGTGCCTTAGGTAACAATGGAACCTCCGATGAGTCTTTCCGCAAAAACGCCAACATCAACAATTATGAATATCAAGCGCTTTATAATCCAACAAACTATGTGTTAAACAACCAGCTCTATGTAGGTTTTGCGCAGACCGTATTGAGTAATGCGCTTCTGACTTGGGAAAACACTTATATCCTGAATGCTGGTTTAGATTTTGACCTTTTCAATTACAAACTAGGGGGCTCGATCGACGTTTTCAACAAAGTAACCGACAACATCTTAATCAACCTGCCTGCTCCGCTTGTCGTTGGAAATGCGACAATACCACGCACCAATGCGGCCAAAGTACGTAATAATGGTGTCGAGCTGAATTTGACTTACCGCGATAAAATTGGCGATAATTTTAAATTCAACATTGGTGGCAACTTTACCTTTATTGACAATAAAGTGGTCAAATTTAAAGGCAATGACAAGTCTATCAGTGGTTCCAATTTACTTCAGGAAGGTTATGCCATTAATACCCAATATATCCTGTTGACCGACCGCATATTACAGACAGATGCTGATATGCAGCTCGTGCAACAGATGATCGATAATGCGCCAATCGATCCAAACACCAATCAAAAAGTCAATCCATTCGCATCCTATGGTACACCTAAAAAAGGGGATCTCTTGTATAAAGACACCAATGGCGACGGCGTCATCAACGACAATGACCGGGTTCCGGTAGGTCATGGTACGGCGCCACGGATGACCTATGGTTTTAACATGGGATTCGATTATAAAGGATTTGATTTCTCGGTCTTCTTGCAAGGTAATGCAGGCAACAAAGTCGTGTGGACGGATGGTTATTACACACCCACTGTTCGCTGGGGCTATCAAATCAATCAGGAAATTGCTGATGGCCGATGGACTGAAGGTGCAACAGATGCAAAATTCCCGCGATTGTTGCCTTATACCGATACAAGAAACACCAAAAACAGTGATTTCTGGTTACAGAACAAGGCATTTATCCGCGTAAAAAATATCCAGCTGGGCTATACAATCCCGAACGATATCACTAAGCGGATACAGGTGCAAAACCTACGCGTATTTGCATCGCTGGAAAATTTTTGGACCATTACCAAATATAAAGGTTTCGATCCGGAGATCAGCGGTACCAACTATCCAACAATGAAACAGGCTGTTTTTGGCGTTAGCTTATCTTTCTAATAAGAAAGAAATGTAACTGGAGGTATCCCCTTCCTGTATTAAATAAATTATGGACAAAAGTTGAGGAGGTGGTTTAACACCTTTGAATATAACACATATCATGAATAATTAATTAAACCTCATGAAAAAAATTTCACTACTCATAGCCGGATGCATTGCTTTATCATCTTGTTATAAGCTTGATACCAACCCCTACAGTCAGGTAAGTGCTAGCACATTCTGGCAGAATGAAGACCAAGCCCTAGCTGGCGTACTGGGCTGTTATAATGATTTAAAGAAAGAAGCCACCTTTGGTTTGCAATTTTCTTACGATGGTCTTACCGATATTGGTCTAGGCTATGATCCCCCGGGTCTGGGCGAAGTGATCAGCGGTACTTTTACGGACCGTTCGTCAATTATTGTGGATAGATGGCAAGCGGGCTACGATCTTATCCAACGTTGTAATCATGCAATCGCGCATATCCAGCCTATGACCATAGACAAGGCCAAACAGGAGGGCTTTATTGCGGAAGCGAAGTTCTTACGTGCGCTGATGTACTTCCAGCTCACCAATCTATATGGCGCCTTGCCGATATACGATGAAACTGTCGACTTGAACAAAGATTTCGCTGATCTTAAAAATAGTCGCTCTTCTGTAGAAGATGTCAATAAGTTTATCCTCAATGACCTGAACTATGCAATTGAGAAATTGCCGGTAAGCTATGATGCAAAGTATTATGGAAGAATCACTAAAGGTGCAGCGTATGCTTTGAGAGGGAAAGTAGCCCTTTACAATAAAGATTGGGCTGGAGCAATCCGGGATTTTGAAGAGATTGTTTACAACAAGACCAACACGTATGGCTATAGTTTAAACACAAGCTACTCGGCCTTATTCACCATGGATGGTGATCAATCGCCGGAGATGATTTTTGCCATTCAGAATATGGGTGGTACGGGTTTCCCTTATGGTATGCCCATGGCCTTCTATATGGGAACGCGTTCAACCTTTGGTAGCGACTGGAACAACTGTATGCCGAGCACACGCCTTGCAGACCGTTACGAAAACCGCGATGGAAGCCCCTTTAACTGGAATGATTATTTCCCCAACTATGCAACGGATAATGCGGTCAAAAAACAGGCGATGGAGTCTACGCAATCTGGAGGCACGCTTACCAAAGTACCAGATACAGCAAAACTGCGTCAGATCTATGCCAATCGCGATCCTCGGATGACTCAAACCTTGATCGTACCATATTCGCATTACTTAGGATGGAATGCAAACAAAGAAAGAGATATGCAGCTGATATTGGCAACCGGTGTAAACGAAAACTTTGGTCAGATCCGCAACAATCGGGGTTGGTACACCTATCTATGGCGGAAATTTGTTCCTGAAGGGAACCTAAAAGGTGCCATTACCGATCGTGCACATACACCGATCAATTTCCCTATCATACGCTTGGGCGATGTACTTTTGATGCTTTCCGAAGCGTACAACGAGTCCAATCAATTGGATAAAGCGATTACTGAGCTTAACAAAGTACGTACACGCTCTAAAATGCCAGCACTAAATAGTGGCAGCTCATTTTTGGTTGTCGGTAGCAAAGCAGATATGAGCAAACGTATCCAGCACGAAAGGGCCGTAGAACTAGCAGGTGAAGGATGGCGTTATTTTGATCTTAAGCGCTGGAACCTCTTAGAAAGCGTCTCCAAAGACTACATCGAAAAAAGTATTACTGGAGACAATCTCGTCACCCGGGGTTACCAAAGCCGTCATAAGCTTTGGCCAATACCAGGGCAAGAGATTGAAATGAACCCGGCATTACTACCACAAAATCAAGATTGGTAATTATGAGAATTTACTTAATCCTACTATTTTTCCTTAGCAGTTTTTCTTTCCAAAGACTGCTAGGGAAAGATCTGAACCTGCTAACAGGAGCATTTAAACAAGAGAACCTGAAAGCCAGCCTAGGCAATGACAAATCTTGGGTTCCCTACCCGGCTTATTCCGACCGTTTAGCCTGGGATAAGCTGATGGCTCCCTTTAAAGAGCGTATTATAAAAAAGGGAAACGAGGCCCTTAGCTACCAGTGGCAGGTCGTCAAAGCAACCGACTACCTTGAATATGAGCGTTCAGGCAACCGCAGCATAATGGAAAAGCCAATGAACGAAAATTGTACTGCGCTGACCAACCTACTGTTGGCGGAGCTTGCAGAAGGACAGGGGCGCTTTGTTGACCAAATCCTAAACGGCAGTTGGCAATTGACGGAAATGGCAACATGGTCTCTCTCGGCACACCTTGGGGCCTTTCAGTCCAGTAAGCGATCATTGCCGCAAGAGCGCACACAAGTAGTCGATCTGATGGCCGGTGATGTAGGCTCTCTCCTCTCCTGGGTTCATTATTTCTTCCGCGATACGTTCAATACAATAAACCCCGAAATCAGTACCCGTCTAAAACAACAGATCCAACAACGCATTATACAGCCCTATCTGGATCGTAACGACATGTGGTGGCAGGCATTTGAACTCAAGGAAGGACAGTTGGTCAATAACTGGAATCCATGGTGTAACTTTAATGTTCTTACGGCCTTGCTTTTGGTTGAGGACAATCCCGATATACAACTGGCGGGAATTTATAAGACAATGTCTTCTGTGGATCGCTTTATCAATTATGTCAAAACAGACGGTGCCTGCGAAGAGGGACCCTCCTATTGGGGCCATGCTGCGGGCAAACTGTACGATTATTTAAAAATACTTTCGCTTGCCACCAAGGGCAAGATCAATATTTTTGATAAACCTGTAATTCGCGATATGGGTGAGTACATCGCACAATCCTATATTGGCGGAGATAAATGGGTAGTTAATTTTGCCGATGCTTCGGCAAAAGGTGGCGGCGATCCACTATTGATCTACCGTTATGGACAGGATGTCAATAGTAGCGAGATGATGCAATTTGCCCGATATATGGAAAATACCGGCGACAAAACTGCAAATTTCAAACCTTCAAGGGATATTTTTCGTGCCTTCGAGGACCTGAGATGCTATCCACAACTAGAGCGTGTTACCGCTTCACTCCCTCAAAATAATGCCAAGTGGTATCCCGAAACACAATTTATATATCTAAAAAAGGGTCCGTTTTTCTTTGCCGCCAAAGGTGGTTTCAATAATGAAAGTCACAACCATAACGATGTCGGGAGTTTTATCTTATACGAGGATCAACAACCACTGTTCATTGACGCCGGTGTCGGCACCTATACCAAAAAGACCTTTAGCGATGACAGATACAGTATCTGGACAATGCAGAGTGCTTACCATAATGTTCCGATGATCAATGGAGCAGACCAATCTTTTGGAAAGGAATATAAAGCTGAAAATGTAGCATTTCTGCCTACACAAAATAGATTCCAACTTGATATTGGAAAAGCATATCCGAAGTCGGCGAATGTTGAACACTGGAATAGAAGTTACACCCTCGTACAAAATGGGCTGGACATTCAGGATGAGTTTAAAATCACAGGTCCTAAGCAGGCCAATATCATCCATTTTCTGGTTGCTCAGGAACCAAAAATTGGCAAAGGGGAAATCCTCCTCAATAATGGGCACGCAACCCTACACTTTGATGCTGGACAGTTCACGGCGAGCTACGATGTCATTCCTCAAGATGACCCACGTTTGAGTCAGGTATGGGGTAAGGAACTCTATCGCATCAAACTCACCGCTAAAAGCATCAAATCCGCTGGAAAATATACCTTTACGATTCGCCAAGAGGCTATAAAATAAAAAGAATCGAGATTATTATGTAACTTACTAAGAATATAAGCCGTTATGAAAAAAAGAAAACCTGGTCTAAAAGCACTTTTTGTGATCACATCCAGTCTGATTGCACTGAGTTTTACAGATCAAAAACCAAGCTTTATTGACACAAGTTTTAGAGCTGCAGAAAAACAATATCAATTTTTAGAACAAGCAGCAGAAAAGCAGCACAAATTTCCACGCACATTGAGTCCTGCAGGAAAACTGGTAGGGACAGACGAATGGGATTGGACCGGCGGTTTCTTTCCAGGGTCACTATGGTATATCTACAACCATACCCATAATAAAGAGACCGAAGCTGCGGCGATCAAATGGACAGAGGCGCTTGAAAAAGCCAAAGACCTTGATCAACATCATGATATTGGTTTTGTGATGTATTGTTCCTATGGCAATGCCATTAAATACCTTAAAGATCCCAAAAAGGTTGCCGCTTACAAGGATATCCTCATCCACTCGGCCAATACTGCGCTTAAACGTTATAATCCGCAGGTGGGCGTCATCAAATCATGGAACGAGAAGAAGTCTTGGGACGGCAAGACCCTATGGAAATATCCAGTCATTATCGACAACATGATGAACCTGGAAATGCTGTGTTATGTGTCCGACTTGACTGGAGATACCAAATATAAGGATGTGGCCATCAGTCATGCCACCCAAACCATGAAAAACCATTTTCGTAAAGACCACAGTACTTACCATGTTGTCGATTACGATGGTAATGGCCATGCTATCCACCAACAAACAAACCAAGGCTATGCCGACAATTCAACCTGGGCACGCGGTCAAGCATGGGCTATTTATGGATTTACCATGATGTACCGGGAGACCAAAAAACCAGAATTTCTTAAAACGGCAAAAGCGGCGGCAAAGTTTTACATGACCCATCCGAATCTTCCAAAAGATAAAATTCCGTATTGGGATTTTAATGCCGGAAAGCCGGGTTATAAATCGGATGCTGATTTTTCTTCCTTGAAATTAAATTTTGTGCCGCGCGATGCCTCAGCTGCAGCCATTGTTGCGTCTGCACTGATTGAACTCTCAACATTGACCACTGGCACCGAAAGCAAATCCTATTTGACATTTGCTCAGGAAAGCCTGCAAACACTATCAGGAGCCACCTATTTTGCTAAATATGCAAGCAATGGCGGTTTCTTATTGCAGCATAGTGTCGGTAGCTTACCCCATCATTCGGAAATCGATGTTCCGCTGACCTATGCAGATTATTATTATCTGGAAGGTTTGACACGGTTGGAGCAGCTCAAAAAATAAAAATACAAAGGGGAGAT
>NZ_DDGR01000026.1:0-128287 GCF_002337775.1 Sphingobacterium sp. UBA1897 | reverse complement strand
ATCTCCCCTTTGTATTTTTATAAGCTTTCCAATTGAATCTGGATTATTTCTTCCCGATCGCGATTTGGTTACTTACAGTACTCCCTGCGTATTCGCCCTGTGGAAGCGAAACCTCCAGCGATTGATTTACACGAAGCTGTTTATTGACGAGTTGAACCTTCACTGTTTTGGCTCTTTGGAGTGGATCTGCAACATCAAGCTGCATGCTAGTTGTTTCGCGCATACTCAATTGTATGATAGCAGGTTGATCGAGCTTTATAGACCAATTGCCAACTTGGTACGTTCCTGCTTGATAACAAACAATTTGTAGAATCCGGCTCCCTTTATGCTCCACCGCCTGTATATCCGATGTATTCTGCCAAATTTTTAGCTGCTGCATTGCTTTTGTATCAACAGTTTTGGCACCAGGCACAACAATATAAGCATAGCTCGCATTGTTTGGAGCAACAGCATGATCAAACCAAAGCTTGAAGACCTTTCCATGTACAACATCTTTGGAACGGGAACGGTTGATCCGGTACCAGGAACCAACCTGATCTTTGGTTGTCAATCCAACATTCATAGCTGCTGGAAAATAATACAGAACATTGTTATGGGTTATAAAATCGCCTACTTTGACAGATCTCTGTACTGAATCGAGTGCAGACATTTCCTTTCCATTCCAGACAACGGGTCCATTCAGCCAGGTTTGGTTTAAGGTTGTTACCACAGCTTCTGGCGCAGCACAGTGAATCCCAGCCCCCAAACAAACGATTTCCCGATCGAAAAAGAACCAGGCTTTTTGAGCCTTGACCCCGTCGTACTGGACCGACATAGCTGAAGCTCCTGTCTTATCGTTGCTTACGCCGCCTGCAAAGTTATTTGCAGCAAGTGCTCCCCATTGTTCTTTCAATTCCAGGTCGCCCGGATAATCTCGTGTTGTCGTTCCAGGAATTTTATCCCATTCCCATACGGGCATAATATTATAATATTCGGGTCCAAATACCTGAATATTGGTCACACCATCTGACATATTGCGCCCAAGAACGTTTTCTCCATTTCCAGACTCCGATTTATTGGTACGGCTACTGGCCAATCGAACATTAAAGTGGAATTGCTTACGCAGATGAGTCGTGTAGTCTCCTTTCCAGTAATGGCGGTGGACCTCGATATGCTCAGCGTCATAAGGCTGGACGCTATCTAGTTTTGCTAGCGCTTTGTTCCAAATGGTATTTTTGGCGGGATCAATCAACTTCATTTGTTGTAATATGGCGGTCTCCTGTGTTTTTTCCAAGATATTGGGGCGTGAGATCCCGCGACCATGTACATTAAAATCGATATAGCGCGAACGAATAATTGGCAGGTAGGTTTCAGTAAGAAATTGTTCAAAAAGGCCGAGCCTCTTCATGTCTACAGCATAAGGTGTCTCCCGCACATAGGCCATAACTTTTGAGATCCCCTTCAGAAATTCCTCCCCATAGCCTGCAATGTATAATTGAGGGCCATGTTGTAAGTAAGAGAAATCATATTGCAGTCCTTCCTTGCCATTCACGAGCTGTATCGGAAAAAGCAGCTGCTCCATCGCAGCAGCTAAAAGATTTTCATCTTCCAAGATCAATGCACGATAAAAATAGTGCATGGCAATATCACTTTTATTCGCCCCTGTTTTTGTGTAAGGATCGCCACGCTTCATCAGCTCAACAAGTGGAGTCTCTAGTGTAGTAGGAATTTTTTCCTTTCCAAATTTCATCAGGATAAGACAGACACCGATGGCTTTTGGCGAAGCGATCTCGTTATGCCACCAATTTGAAGACTCAAAACGATTATTTGCCCAATATTGTGCGGCAAGCAGGATTTTATCGTAAAGTGATTTTTGCTGATAAGATGCACTTTGTGGAGACACATAGGCAACAATAAGTGTCCTTAACCGATCCAAGTGTTCTCCCGGAGGCCAAAGCGATATTGACTTACTGCTGTAATCGATATCTGCCCAAGTACCGTCAGCACGCAGTTGATTACATAGGCTTAACGTTTTATCTGCATTTGGCAATGGGCCACTTAACTCATCATCGTATACATGCTTTTTAATACGCACAAACGTATCGCTGTTCTGCGCCTTTGCCATAACCAAGGCAAAGGACAATAAAAATAGGATTAGTCCTTTCATCTGTTTTTAGTATTCATTACTTAAGGATATTGTCGTTCTGCGGCTCGTCCGACGACTTCCATCCGGTGTTTCATCAGTTGATTTTGATCATTGTCCAATACAGAGCTTAGCCATTTTGGATTCTCCAGTCCCTTTTCCCATTCCTTCAGTTTATTCAGCATCTCCTTTACACGCTCAGGATACTTCGTGGCCAGATTATGCTGTTCCCGAAGGTCATCCCTAAGATTGAACAATAATATCGGATCATCTTTAACCACAATCAGTTTCCATTCTTTGTGTCGCACAGCACGTGCAATCCCTCGACGCCAGAATAAATAGTCGTGTCCATTTTTCACATCCTTATAGGAAGATAGCAAACTGATGCCATCGATTTGCTGCCCCTGGATGTTCTTCCCTTTTATTGCCTCGATGCTGGTGGGTAAGATATCCATTCCCGATACCATGGCATCTGATGTTATCCCTTTCGGTAGCTTGGCTGGCCATTGCATGATAAGGGGAACCCGGATTCCACCTTCCCATTTCGATCCCTTTAAACCACGCAATTGTCCATTGTCTGCGCCATTATTTGTTGCCGCTCCATTATCATTCATAAAAATGATTAAGGTGTTTTCATAAAGTCCTTCTTGCTTTAAATGTTCAACCAGACGTCCAATATTTTCATCCATATTATCCAGCATAGCCAAGTAAGCACGACGCAATGGATCAGCTACATTTTTATACTTATCAATAGTCTTCAGGGGCGCTTCGACAGGTGTATGCACTGCATTGAAAGCTAAATACATAAAAAAGGGCTGGCTTCGATACTGTTGAATATACGCAATTGCTTTATTGGTCAATGTTTCAGTCAAATAATGAATAGAGTCTTCGGGGACTATACGTCGATCGTCATAAAGCAGCTGCGTTGGCTTCGCGGCTCCATGGATTGGGAAGTAAGGCCGGTCACCACCGATAAAACCATAGAAATGGTCAAACCCACGTTTCAATGGATTAAATTGTGGACCATCCCCTTGATGCCATTTGCCAATCGCTACAGTTTTATAGCCGTTATACTTCATGAAGTCAGCAATGGTGGCTACCTGCGTATCCATTCCGATATCTTCAGGTGCGACACCCGCAGTGGGACGTTTCGAAATATTATGTTCAAAACCAAAGCGCTGCTGGTAGCGGCCAGAAAGTAAGCCCGCCCGAGAAGGAGCGCATACTGAAGCTGAGGCATAGGCCGACTGAAAACGCACGCCATTTTTCGCAAGTGCATCAATATTTGGAGTGTAGACCTCCCTACCGCCATAACAACCAAAATCATCATAACCTCCATCGTCGCTCAGGATGACAATAACGTTAGGATGTTGCTGTCCGAATACAGAAATCCCAAACCTAAAGAGTATATTCACAAGAGTTAATATACTATAGCAAGTAAATCGGTAGATCATAACATTAGATTTATCCTTAAATGTATCGTTAAATGTATAGGATTTTTTGTTAAAAAACCGCAAACGATTTCGTTAGGCAATTTTTAGACGATTAAAAACAAAGGTCAGAGATGAAAACAGATGAAAAAAAATTGGTCGGTACACTTGCTCATTTTTTGGTCAGTGATTCGGATAGTACTGCGCTGAGCTCATTTTTGTGTTCATTGACCTATCATCCCAGTACCATCAGAACCGAACTCGTTCAATTGTTGAACAAATGGCAAAACAAAGCAGCTGGAACAATATTTCCCGGGGAGGACCTCTGGACGGATTTTAAGCAACTTGTGGGAAGCAATCCCGATCTTGGCGTGGCTGTGGTTGATGGCTGTAGCATCAACGATATTGCAAGTTTTTACGAAGAAATCAATGCCGTCTACATGTCCAGCGAAAGCTGGAAGATAGGAAGCCTAGACGGCTTTGACGACCTGCTTTACGGTGGATTTGGGACCTTCAAAGACACTGCTTCACATTGCATTGTTTGGAAGGATATTGCACACAGCAGGACGTCATTGGGCGTTGAAACAACTTTGGCCTATTATCAAGGTAAACTTGGAGCAGAATCACCATTCAATCAAACGCATTTTCAAAAGAAACTAGATGAGCTAAAAGCTGGTCGTGGAGAAACCTATTTTGACATTGTTGCCGATATCATCCGATCGCACCGCAAAGTTACCTGGATTTACAACGGGTATCCTCAGCACAAATCGGTATATTTATAATAACTAAACTTAACATATGAAGCATCTTATCCGCCTAGTTTTCCTGCTCCTATTCTTCCAACAAATTGCACAGGCCAGTGAACGGCTTAAGGTTGCTGTTGCAGGGCTCAACCATGACCACGTATTCTTGCTTTTAAATTTATATAAGGATAAAAAAGTCGATATTATCGGTATTGCCGAACCGAATCAAACCTTATCAAACAAAATACGAACGCAGTATAATTTACCTGACGCAATCTTCTACCATGACTTACCCAGTTTATTGAAACATGTCAAGCCAGACGCGGTGCTGGCCTACAATCCAACCGATGAGCATATCCGCGTCGCAGAGACCTGTCTCCCGCTTAAGATCCCTGTAATGGTAGAGAAGCCTCTTGCTACGACTCTTTCTGACGCAAAACGTATTGCATTTTTGTCCAAACAGTTCGAAACACCCTTTTTGGTAAATTACGAAACAACCTGGTATAAAAGTAATCAACAGTTGAAGCAGCTGGTCGACAAGGGTGAAATTGGAAAAATCACACGTATACTTGTAAAAGACGGGCACGAAGGACCTAAAGAAATTGGCTGTAGCAATTACTTCCTCGACTGGCTTACTGATCCGAAAAAAAATGGTGGCGGTGCAGTGATGGATTTTGGCTGTTATGGCGCCAATCTGATGACCTGGCTCAAAAATGGAGAAAGGCCAATTTCAGTGACAGCCTTTACACAACAGCTCAAGCCTGAGGTTTATCCAAAAGTCGATGACAACGCTACCATCATACTAAGCTACCGTGATGGCAGCACGGGTATTATTCAAGCTTCCTGGGCTTGGCCATACAGTGTTAAAGATCTGCAGGTGTTTGGCACAAAAGCTCAGCTCTACGCCAAAAATGACAAAGAACTTCTAAAATACAAACAACAGAATGATCCACCTACACATGTATCGACTGCGATCCCGTATTTTGAGAACCATATTGCCTATCTCGAACAGGTTCTGAAAGATGCTATGGCTCCAGAAAATGATCTCGGATCGATCAATAATAATGTCACTGTGGTCGAAATCCTGGAAGCGGCAAAACGCTCGGCTAAAGAAGGAAAGTCCATTATTTTAAAATAAAAAAGGTCCGTAGCTTGCAATGCTACGGACCTTTTTCATGCCTTCCCATAAGCCATAGACAAAGCCGATCCGCTCAGTTAATGGATTAGCAATTGGCCTACTTAGTCGGCTAGGGGTCTAATGGTTCATCAGGATCGATCGTATAGGCCTCTTCTTCTGCCTTGAACTCGATGATCACATCTGAAATTCGTTTACCCAATGTATAAGGAATATACCCCAATTCACGTATACAACGATCGCCCATTTTTTCCACCGCATCAATGTGCACTTTACTACTGTTAACGATGGCGTATTTATCTTTCGGAAAACCATAATTCAACAGGATACGTGCTGTATTACGCAAATTTGTGGTCGTATGTCTCGCATGTGGATCAATCAATATTGCAGCTTCAGGTACTCCCATAATCTCGATCAGATAATTTTTCATTTCTATTGCCTCAATAAAGCGAGTCTTATAGGGATGTACTTTACCGCCAGACAACACAATAAAAGGGGCCAATTTTTCAAAGTAGCTTCGGGCTGCCATTCGCGCACGTAGCATTCCACCAGGACTAATAGGCTGTCCATACACCTCGGGGCCTGCACCTAAGGTCAGCAACAGACTATAGGGATAGCTTGCGAAGTCGGTATTTTTGACCGCTTCGTAAGCTTTCTTGTTTTCGAGTTCAATCAGCGGTTCTAGTTGTGCCGCGTCCCATCGCTCATTAATTTCCAACAAGCGTACCGCAGTCATCATGGTCAAAAAAAATGCTGTTTTATGTGTTGGAATATCTTTGCGGACGTCTTGGCGAACATCGTCCAAAAGATGAAGGTAGGCCGCACGTTTTACATCGAAAGAGATTGAATCTATCTTGGGGTAATTGGGACTTTTACCTCCCCCATAGACGTCCACCACATAATTCATTGCCTTTAAATCCTGTTTCAAGGCTTTCGTAAAATAGGCCTTTGCCGTTTCATGATGCAACACACCATAGGTCATTGATGGAATAAGACTAGCCTGAACAAGCTGGTCCAATTTCTTGTTATGACCAATTTGCTCCGCCAACTGCTCTGCCAACAGGTCAATTTCGTTATCCTGCCATTTGAAGGCATTCAAATAGCACATGAGATCGGAGCAACTAGCACTCTTGTTAAAACGTTCGAACCGTTTTTCCAATACCTGAGCTATCGGCTTGGAGCCCACGAGCTCCTGTATAAGGACAGGATCTTTTAAGAGCAAATAGGATGCATAATAATTCTTCTTGATCAGCCAATCCTGTGGTCCAACAGGTGTAGTATTTACTTGACCTTTGGAAATATGCAGGCAGCATATTCCAAAGACAAGTAATAAGATCTTTCTGATATTTTTTATCATATCTATTCAATTGCAGATTAATAACCAGGGTTTTGATACATACGTGTCGGATCCAGCTTATATTCATCAAAAGGAATTGGATAATATCGATCTTTTGTCGAGATATTGGAGATTTTAGCATTTCCATAATCAGCCTGGCTCTTCGTTTTGAAATAAGTCACCAGTTCTTGTGCATTATAATTACGGATCAAATCAAACCAACGTTGGTTTTCAAATGCCAGTTCTACACGGCGTTCATGCAATATGGCCTCCTTTAAGGTTGGATATTTACTGCGATAGGTAGTATTTAGCATTGAAGTAGCATACGAAGGCAATCCAGCACGTTCACGTACCTGATCCAAAAGCACGATAGCTTCCGCATCTTTACCCAAGTGATATTTTGCTTCTGCCAACAACAGCATCACATCTGCGTAACGGATCAAGATCCAGTCATTTCCACCCCAACCATTGGTACCGGCAGCGTCACTGTTATCTCTAAATTTGGTTACAAACCAATCGTTAACTTGCGTATTGGCGGCAAACTTTACCGAGAAGCCTTTTCGGATATCGTCTTGCTCGTAATCTTTAATCAAATCTAGTTTCGCAACTTCGCCAGCACCTGTAGAGTTATAGCGTGAGTTGATGGTCTCCCCTCTCGCCTGGTAATTACGGGCAATACTCGAGCTATAGTTTTGGTCACCTTGTTTGTACTGAATCTGAAAAACAAGTTCTTTACAGCTATTTTTCTTGGTCACATCGAAAACATCCGCATAGGGGATTTCGTTCAGTTTACCAAAAGTTCGCATTTGGTAGGCCGCATTAAGGTACTGTTCTGCCTTCGCAAAATTTTCTGCACTCCCCGACGTCTGCGTTGCTCCCAACGTTAAGTATACTTGTCCCAAAATTGCATTAATGGCCGATTTAGATGCTCTGCCAATGACGTAATCTTTCTGTGTATTGGGAAGATTGCTGGACAATGCCTCTGTCAAATCCTTAATGATCTGTTCGTACACAACCGACTCTTTTTGTCGAAAAGCTAATTCATTTGCTTGCTCTTTACTGGTCACCTGTACCGTAGATAATGGAATATCTCCGAATTTACGCACCATATGGAAATATAATAATGCACGAACGAATTTCGCTTCCGCAATATACCGTCCTTTTAATTCTGTACTTGTAAAGCTCACATCGTCGACATGTGACAGAACCACATTACAGCGGCTGATTGCCGCATACATAGCCGACCAATGCGTCTTTAGATAGGTATTACTTGGCAGCAACGAAAAGTCATTGAATTGGAATGGCTCCCCGGCGTTGGATTGGTTATCATTACGTCCACTATTATCCGAACGTTCCTCATTATACAATGTACTGGATTCTCCGATCGTACTTCCCGAGCGAAGGGACTGGTAAAGACCGTTAACCGCCAAGAGCACATCATTTTCTGACTTGAAGTAATCATCAATCGTAACGGCGTTGGGATTTTTCTGATTTAAAAAATCTTTGGTACATGAAGACAATGCCAACAAAACAAAGGGTAATATATATCTTTTTTTCATCCTGTTATTTTTTTATTTTTCATCAGCCCACGGAACTACAAAGAGCAGTCTGAAGGACTATTTTTACAATACTGGAGCTATTAACACGGGCTTTCCTTGATGTTCCTACGCACAACAGCTCCTCGATCCTGCTATTAAAACGTTACTTTCACACCAAGGTTATATGATCTCACCAATGGATAAAGCCCATAATCCACCCCTGGAGTCAGGTTGCCGCGTTGATTATAATCCGGTTCCGGATTGTAGCCTTTGTATTTAGAAATCGTAAATGGATTGTCCACGGTCGCGTAGACCCTTACCCCAGAAAGTGTTAGTTTTTCTGCTAGACTTTTGGGAAGATTATAACCCAAGGCAATATTTGTCATACGCAAGAATGAACCGTCCTGCAGATAAAAATCGGAAAGACGTGTACTGTTACTTTGCGTACCGCCACGTGATGCACGGTAGACTTTACCATTTCCCGGATTTTGAGCCGAACGGTAGCGTTGTGCGACATCCGCATATTGGTTACCGGAACCTTCCATATTGTAGAGGTAATAATCATAGCCATCCAGCACTTTATTCCCTTGGGAGCCATTAAATGATGCCCGTAGATCAAATGCCTTATAGCGTGCGTTGACGGCAAAGCCATAAGTGAAATTAGGATGCGGATTGCCGATCACACGTTTATCGGCATCATTGACGATACCATTGCCATCTACATCTTCAAAATAAAGGTCTCCAGGTTGTAGCGGGGTTGTTGAAGCCGCTGAAGGTGCGACAGTTTTATAGTTTTCCTCTGTTGCAACACCCAGAACTTTAAAACCATAGAACATACCAATTGGACTTCCTTCTTGTGTAATATGCGTTAAGTAGGAGCGTTCAGCACCATTCGTCAGGATGGTAGAAGCCCCACCAAGATCGAGCACTTTATTTCTGTTGACATTGATATTCCCACTGAATCCTAATTCAAATTCATTTTTGCGAATCAGTGTTGCATCAATCTGTAGATCAAAACCTTTATTCTGCACCTTTGAATTAGGGAGATTGGTTAAGATCGTTGTTGATCCAGACACAGCGGAGAGTGGCTGGTTGAATAATAAATTGAAGGAACGGCTCAGGTAGAAGTTGGTCATAATGTTGAGGCGGCCTTTCAACAAACCGAGATCAAGACCAGCGTTGTATTGCGAAGTTGTTTCCCAGCTCAATTTTGGATCGAGTAGATTGCCTGCTGTATAAGAGGTCTCTACTTTATCCCCAAGGATCACACCCGCTGGTGAGTTGATCACGGATATCGCATTGTAATCACCAATATTATTATTTCCACTACGTCCCCAGCTCGCTCTTAGTTTGACTGTCGATTGTTGCCCTAACCAATCCGTATAAAACTCTTCCTTGGAGAGGGTCCACCCGGCTGAAACCGATGGGAAAGTTCCCCATTTACTGTTCGGTCCAAAGCGTGACGAACCGTCAGTACGAATGGATGCCGAAAGGAAATATTTCGAATCAAAGCTGTAATTTACGCGGCTGAAATAAGACTGGAGCGTTGTCGTACGTTTGAACGTATCGTCTTTTAGCAATTGGAAATTAGAAGGATCGGCTCCTTTATCTGTAATTTCCCCAATTGCATTATTATTAAAACCGTTGGCTCTCACACCTTGATAATCATAATCTGTTCGTTGAGCCGAATAGCCCAATAACGCAGATACCTGATGTTTACCACCAAAGGTCTTGTTATAGTTTAACGTTGTTTCCAGCAATTTGTCCAATTCATTTTTTGTCTTGGCATCTGCATAGGCAGCAGAAATTGCCTGTGGTGAAAACGGTTTGTTGTTTCCATCGGATATACTTGTCGGACGGAAATAATCATACTTCTCGTCATAAGTAGACAGTCCACCGTTTACTTTTAGATTTAGGCCATCCATAATGGAAAAATCTGCAAAGGCGTTGTATACTCCTCTCTTTCCACGACGGTTGTTTTTAATCTCAGTAACATAAGCCAGTGGATTTTCAGGGTTCTGGATACCATAATTATTCGCCGAAAGATCGGCCATCAGGTATTTGGCATAGGTTCCATCTTCATTATAAACCGGCAGTGTCGGCAGATAGATTAAAGCCGCCATAGACGGACTTCTGTCGTAACGGCCTGTCGTCACCTCGTTATTGTCGTTATATGTAAACGAAACATTTGCGCCAACGGTCAACCGCTTGCTTACTTTGCTATCGATATTGGCACGAAAATTAAAGACTTTTTGATCCGTCCCCAGCATGATCCCTTGTTGATTCTGATAAGATCCACTTAAGAAATAGCGATTTTTTTCGTTACCGCCATACGTAGAGAGATTATGACGTTGGAAAGGAGCATTACGGTATAAGGCATCCTGCCAATCCGTATCATATTTCGCTTTTTTTGCTGTACCGGACGCAAAGTCATAGTAGTCTTCAGGAATACTTACTGAACCGGCATTTCCGACATTGGCGATACGCGTTGTATTATCATCAAAGCGTCTACTATCGCTCCAAGCAATCCCTTTCGTAGCCAGAAGGTCTTTATAGGAATTGTTACGACCATCAATCAAGAGATCAATAAACTGTTCCGAATTTAAAACATCGATTTTCTTGGAAAGCTGACCAAAGCCCCCCAATACTTCGTAGTCCACATTACTTTTACCTTCCTTGCCACGCTTGGTTGTAATCAATACAACACCACCAGCGCCACGGGACCCATAGATCGCAGCAGAAGCGGCATCCTTTAAAACATCGATAGACTCAATATCATTGGGGTTAATATTGAGATTGTTTCCTGCTGGATAACCATCAATAACGTACAATGGATCCGAACCAGCATTGATCGATCCCATTCCGCGAACACGCATTTTGGTCCCATCGTATGGAGCACCACTTGTTTGCATCACCTGTACGCCGGCTACTTTACCAACCAATGCCTGGGATAATTTTGGTGCGCTCAAATTGAGTTCCTCGGCCTTAACACTGGCAATAGCTCCAGTGACATCCGACTTTCTGATCCGCTGATATCCGATAGAGATGGTCACCTCTTCCAGTGTGTTCTCATCAGTCTGTAGGGAAAATATCTGCCCATTGGATTGGGTAACAGCTTGCACAAGTCTGCTATACCCAATAAAGGAAATACTCAGGTTATCGCCCATTTCGGCTTCGATCTGAAAATTTCCTTTTTCGTCAGACTGAACAGATTTTTTACTTTTCAAATTTTGAACGGTTGCTCCGGCGACAGCATTTCCTTGAGCGTCGAGGACACGGCCTTTGACGATCCCCTGTACATGCGTAAATTGTGACGTGGTTAGTGTGAGCGATTTGGCTTGAACAGCGGGTGAGCTCGCTGCAATGGCACATAACAACCAAAAGACATTGTTGGCTTTAAATTTCATAAGTAGCGCATTTGATTTATGGGTACAAGATTACAAATGCTATATGAAGGCAGAGTCAATAAAACATTAACAGTTTTTAACTAAACCGAGTTAGCAAGCCACGAAAGCTTAACAAAAAGGTAATACTAAAAAGGCGACTGTGTACTCAGCCGCCCTGCAAAATAGCTATAAATATATTGAAAAAGTGCTGAGGTAACTTTGTATCGACTAACGCGTTTTTTTGTACGTATAAATCTCCGTAAATTTCCCCCGCCGCCCGGAAGGCTGGACAAGATAATACGTCACATGTATGGTCTTAGTTGTTGGGTCATAATAGTTATTTACCGTATTGTCGATCTCGCCATACCGTCCACTACTATTGGTACCCTGTCCATAATAGTTTGTCACCCCTGTGACCTTATTCGTTACATTGTCAAACGTGAATATCGGGCTCCAATTGCCGAAATATGAATTTGATCCCCCTGCGTTAAAGTAATAGGAATGCGGAGAACTACCGTTATTGAAGGTTGTATAATTAATTTCACTGGTATTACCTGTGAGCGTAACAAGATTTGCGGTCTGTGGATAGATCCCCGTGAATGCAGCATTAACATAGTCCTGATAGGTTCCTGTGACCTCATAAATACCATCGTACTTATTTTTTATCGACACCGCATAAACCCCTTCGGCATAATTTCCGCTGATCTTGCCTCCTGTTGCAGACTGGATCTGAACGCCAAGCGCATAGGATTTGGTAAAATCGATGGCAGTAAAACGTGGAGGATAAATTTTAATATTCAAGATAGCTTCTTTTGCCCCTTTGGGGATGATAACATCATAAGTGTCCACAGCATATAAACGAGTAGGCAATGCTTCATATTTAGATTGCCAGGCCAGGTTGTATTTTTCAACAGAGCCGTCGTTTATTTTCAAGGTTAGCTTCAGCTCTTCTGTGGCACCCTGTGCGCCTGTCAACTGAACTTTTACAGGCAGCGTCACAACGTCCAGGGCTTCAAAAACAGTCGTCACAGCACGGGCAATTGCCGTACTGCTTGTCCGTGCAGGAAGTACAAGCTGCACGATACCTGAACTTCCACCATCTTCAAAGACACCTTTTTCTTTCACGCAGCCCCAGAGCGTCATACTCAAGGCAACAGCTGCCACGCCTAATAGTGATTTTTTATTTATTTTCATTGATTTTCAAGCTTTAGTTGATGATGTTGATCAATTGATATCCCAAAAGATTGGATCCGAAAATCCATTCGTCAATTTGGGAACGTTCGCATTTAAATTTATTTCAGTCTGTGGGTAAAGATTGCGTATTGGAAGTTTATCCGCGCGGGGCGACCCCGATTGGACCGATGCAAATGTTTCCGTGGCAACTTGCGAACCATTGACAATTTTTGGATATCCTGTACGGCGAAATTCGTTCCAGGCCTCATGACCATGGAAAAAATTCAAGGCAATATATTTCTGCGTGATGATAGCCTCCAACCGTTGTGCGGTTGTGGTAGCCAATGCATAATTGACAAGATAATTTGTACTATTTTCTGTTTTATAATTCGCAGCATCGTTAGCAGGTACCTGTCCTGTTGCTAACGCGTTGGTCGCATTCTTTTCCAGATAAGTAAATGAAGCTAAAATGCCTTTTTCGAAGTTGGTTGATGCCGAGCCACTAAGCTCGTGGCCATATAGAGCCGCCTCGGCCAATAAGAAGTATGTTTCCGAAGCAAGAAATATAGGTAAACCCGCGGTTCGTCCTTTCAATACACCTAGGGCATCTGCATTTCCTATTCCAACATACCAGACATAGTCATCAGAATTGGGGTTATTAACTTCATCGCCGAGCTGACCGATGGATGTATTGGGGAAATTTCGGAACGTAAGCTTGCCCCGTTTTTCATCGGTTATTTTACGACCGTCATAGAACGTAAACAGATATTTAGAAGGCACATAATAATTGGCTGCCGTCGAAATTGAACCTGCAGTTGAGCTATGAAAAGTTGCAAATAGGGGGTTCTGTGTTGCCGTGGCCTGATATCCGGGATCTACGAGTACATCATCGATCAGAAATCCATCCGCAGAGAATTTACTAAAAGCCGATTGTACAAAGCTTTCAATAGAAGTGCCTCTTGCCCGCACCAAAAGACGCAATTTAAGGTTGTTAGCAAACTTAATCCAGTTATCGAGATTACCAGCAAACACTGGATCGGTCTTTTTCGATAAACTCCGGTAATTTAGATCACCTTTATACTGCTTAATATCCGCGATAATTGCATCGAGCTCGGTAACCAAAGCTTGGTAAACGACGGCATCATCGTCAAACTTAGGAGCCAAGTTGTTATCTCCTTGGAGCGCTTCCGTGTAAGGAACATCTCCGTAGGCATCAACAAGCAACTGATAATTGAATACTTTAAAAATGCGCGCTATATCGCCAAAGAATTTATACTCGGGACTTTTTTGTGCATAATTGATAATAAACTGATAATCGCGAAGATTGTTGAACACATTGTTCCACAATCCAACATTGGTGTTGGATGTAATGTTATAGGTATATGTATCTCCATAACCACCAATTCCGCCACCTGGAAGCTGATAGCCAACCAAAAATGCACCATAAGAATGATAGCTAACGATATTGGAAGCTGTGGTCGCGATCGCCTGCGTCAACACCAGGTCAGGTGTTATGGTCGCTTCGGTTGCCGCATTGGGATTTTCATTGATATCCAATTGCGAACAAGAAGATAGTGCAATGATGATCCCAAGGGACAATATATTTTTCAAATGTAATTTTTTCATTGAGAATAAGTGTATGATAGTTCACTAGTTAAAAAGTAAGGGACAGTGTAGCCCCAAAATAGCGTGTAGGTGGAGTCTGCCCTGTCGTCGAGACCCCTATGGCATTGTTATCATTGGCACTGTAATCGGGATCGGTATACTCGTTGGATTTAGGGGTAAATAGCAAAAGATTACGTCCTTGGATGCTGACCGAAGCAGCTTTAACACCTTTTAGGCGAGAAAGGACACGCTGTGGTAAGCGGTAGGAAAGCGAGGCCTCGCGCCATTTCCAGTAATTACCCGAAATCACATAATTGCTGTACACGCCCCTATTGTATGTGCCCGAAGTCCAAAATCCAGCTCCGCCGTCTGAAACTGTAATATGATCATTGGTTACATATTGACCACTGGTAGCATCTAAATAAGAGGAGTTTGGAAAGACAAACGCCTCCCGATTATAGTAGGCACTTCGAGCCGATGACCCGCCAAAATCAAGCGTGCTACCGAGGTCTATAGCGGCAAATTTGTACCCACCACGATATTCAAAAAGAGTGCTGAAAGAGAAATCCTTCCAGCGTAAAGAAAGGTCAAGGCCCAGGCGGTGACGTGGTGTGGTATTGCCAAGTATCTTACTTTCAGAAGCCACGGAAGGGTAACCTGTATTTACGTCGATGATAACACGCCCCTGCTCATCACGGGCATAATCGGAAACGATGATCTGATTCAGCTCCAGACCCTTCTGCGCATAGATCACACTACTTCCATTAATAGAAATACGATCCAATCCGGGGTAAAGATCCTGTAAGATGTTTTTATTGTGCGTATAGTTTCCGCCAACTGTTAATTGGAAATCCCTGCTACGAATAGGCGTGATATGCAAAGCGGTTTCGACCCCCTCGTTCGTTACTTTACCCGTATTGACATAAAATTGGGAATAGCCGGAAGAAATTGCTATCCCGGCAGGAATCGCCTGTCCTGTTGTTCCTGTATGATAGTAGGTGAGATTTGCATCAATGCGGTTATCCCACAATCTAAAATCGGTACCAAACTCAACCCCTGTAGTAATCTCTGGTTTTAAATTAGATGAAATAATGCGGCTTCCCTGAGAAAAGAAAGTTCCGCTACTATATCCTGTAACTGAGGAGAAGGTAGGTACCAGCGAGTAAGGATCCACGTTGACATAGCCAGTGCGCGACAGACCTCCTCTCAACTTCCAGTAATTGACAATCGAATTGTCTTTTAGTTGCTTAAAGGCATCCGTTGGAATGAAAGACAAGTCTACAGAAGGATAGAAATAAGATCTATTTGCTTTGCTGAGGACTGATGTCCAATCATTTCGGCCTGTAGCATGTAAGAAAAGGTAATCTTTGTATCCGACCAAGAGGTCACCCCATACCGCAAATGTACGTGCCAGTGTATTCGATTCGCTGGCACCAGCTTCCCCGATTCGGTTCGACACGTTGTAAAGCCCCGGGATTTCAAGACCTGATGCCGAAACAGCTACCGATTTATATCGTCGGCTAATAGCAGTACCGGTCAGATTAAAGTTGAAAGAGAAGTCATTGACATCTTTTTTTATCCCTATCTGAAGATCATGGTTGATACGGGCACTGTTATATTCGGTGTCCGAAACACCACCCGCTAAATTGGTACGTCCAATGGTATTGACAGAATAGCTCGAATAAGTCTGTTTGGGTGAAACAGACTTTGAATCATACCATCGGTTGGAAATTGAGGGTCTATAGGTAAACTCCAACCAAGTTGTCGGACGATACTTTAGTTCGATTTTGGCTGTCAGATAGCTGTTTTTTGTTTTCGATCGATAATTATCCGCTGTCCAATAAGGATTTAAGTACCAAGGATTGTACCAACCGTCAGGTGTCGCAAAAGGATTATTGACATAGTCTTTGTAGCTCAATAGTGGAATATTGGCTGGAGTCTGTGTTAACTGCGTATAAATGGAGCTTGTCGCTGAGGTAATATCATAAAAGTTCTCGACATAACTCGCTGAATAATCCAGGGTCAGATTGGGATAAAAAGCTCTTGTACCGTTTAAACGAAAAGAGATCCGGTTGTATTTATCACCGGGGGTTGTTCCTCGACCGGTAAGATATTGACCGGCGATGTATTGCGAAGATTTATCATTTCCGGAGGAGATCGAAAGATCAGTTTGGTTATTACGGCCGACATTCCAAAAATCAAAACGATCATTACGTGCTGAATAAGTACCATATTGCTGTTCCCCATTTTCCAGAGGATTACCGATCGCAACGGTGGACCCGTCGAAAGCAGGACCATACTGTTGGTTTTCTTCGGGGTTGTAGATCTGTGTACCCGAAGTGGATCCTGCACCAAACTTATCCTGTAACTTCGGAAAGAAACTGATTTTTTCCAACGTAAAGGTATTACTCAAGTTGATCGCGGTACGTCCCGCCTGTCCTTTTTTCGTTGTAATGATTAACACCCCATTGGATCCTTCAGCTCCATACGCGGCAGCACCTGAAGCTCCATTCAGAACCTGTACATTTTCTACATCTGCAGGATTAATATTGTTGAGCAGATCACTGCTCACAACAGCATTATCCAACACGATTAAAGCTGTATTGTCGCCCAATAAAGATCTGTTTCCCCTAAGCACCAACCGGTAATTAGGGTTCACACCACTGCTGATCTGATTGATCTGCAATCCCGGTACCTTCCCCTGAAGCCCCCCAGCAATAGTCGGTGATTTTCCTTGGGTGAGATTTTCGCCGGTGACCTGCGTTGTTGCATAACCCTGCTCGCGGGGAGTCCTGAGAATCCCCCCTGCTGATACCACAACTTCATCCAACACAGATTCCTCTTTCAGTAACACAACATCCAACGATGATCGTCCTTTTAAATCAATGTGACGGACCTGATAGCCTATGAAGCTAAATATAAGTTTTTCGGAAGCTGCGACACGGATGCTATATTGACCATCTCTACCTGTTTGTGTGGCCTCCTTCGTATTCTCCACCCGGATAGAAACTCCAGCCAAAGGAGTACCATCCGGTGCAGATACAATTCCGCTGACTTTACGAGAAGACTGTGCCTGAACATGGATGGCAAAGAGTATCCCCAACAAAAAATAGATTAATTTTTGTTTCATTGTAATTTTCGATTAATAAAAGTGTAGCATGTCACATAGGGACAAGGCAATGCCCTAGGGGCATTTGCTCGGCATCCCTTTTTGCGACAAAAAAGTATAACAACATGAGGTAAACCCCATATCGTCAATGAATAAAATAGAGGGAGTAGTTTAGACCTACATATATGGAATAGGCATGCACATTCGTGCTTGGGAAATATAGGCTGAATCAACAACATGCACTGTCGTTGTAGCAATGGATTTTTTACGGGATAAAATCGATAACTGTCTTTTCATAAATTCTGTATGTTTACTGTTTAATCAACGATATATTTAGAAAGTTGGAGTTCCAAATCTTCACCACGAAGGTTTTTGGCAATTATTTTTCCATTGGGATCGATCAGAAAATTTTGAGGAATCGATCGGATATTATAAAGCTTAGCGACCTGGTTATCCCAAAAATTAAGATCCGAAACCTGATCCCACTCTAATTTATCATCTGCAATAGCTTTTAGCCAATTGTTCTTTTTGCCAGGTTGATCTAAAGATACGCCGAGCACGGTAAATTTTTTGTTTTTTAGGGCATGATAAGCTTTTACGACATTTGGATTTTCATGACGGCAGGGACCACACCAACTTGCCCAGAAATCCAACAACACATATTTACCTCGATAATCAGCAAGGGAAATATTTTTACCTTCTGGGTTAGCTTGCGTAAAAGCCGGAGCAATCTGTCCGATCGACGTCGCTTTGGTTTGATCAATCTGTAGTGCAAAAGCTTTTCCTTTTTCCGAATGACGTATTTCTGGACTGAGCTGTTTGAAATATCGATCCAGGTCCTCAGCTTCGGGAGCATAGCCTACGACCTCTGCAATACGGTCTAGGCTGACGAAAGAATTGGGATTCTCTGAAATAAAGGTTTCCAGGATTTTTTTATTCCCAAGCTGATAGTTTTCGCTGAGCTGTTCGATTTCCTTTTTGAATTCGGGGGAGTTTCGTTGCTCTTGGCTTGCCGAAAAATATTTTGTATTCAGCGCATCACGCAAAGGGGCAATTTTTTCAAGCCGCGTCTTTAATTGGCTAAGCTCCGTATTTGTCTTTCCTCCTTGAACCGATGGATTTTTCAATGAATCGGTAGACTGAACCTTGATCGCTGTGTTTTCAAGATAGAACGTTAGACTTTTTGAACGTTGCGCTAAGGCCAGTGTTTTACCTACCGTTAGGCTAGCTATTGTCGGATCGGCAATCGTATAATTGAATTGAAATGTTCCATTTGAACCGATGTTAACCGAATCGACGCTGCGTTGAGTACCATTCCGATAGCTCAGAAAAGCTTTGTCCTGCGTGGTATAGCCAGTCACTCGACCGCTTAGCAGGGCAGTTTTATGCTGCGCCATAATCGCTGTAGAGAAAGTGAGCGATGCAATCAATGTAAATACTTTAGTCATATGTTTATTTTTTTTAAAAAACTACCAAATAAGTAGACTATTCAAAAATAAGTGGTTTGACTATTCATTTCCAACAGTTAGGTAGAAAATATTCCTATATTAAATGGTGCTATGAACATTTAATACGCCTTAGTGGGAAAGATTTTTCGAGGAGGTAACAATAGTTTTGAAATAAATAAAAATAAAGACTACTACATAGGTAGATTATATTTTCAAATTACTTATCTTTGGCTATACCAAACCCTGTGTTCACATTAATTTGAATTGTACTAACCATGAGCAATGTTACATCACAAGAAATTATCAAAGCCGTTAAAGAGCGTAGGAAATATCTCAAGATATCACAACGGGCAATGGCTGAACAGCTATATATTTCCTTAAAGGCCTATCAGAACCTTGAGATTGGAACGACGAAGATAGACATTGAACGTCTACAGCAAATTGCGGATATATTACAAACGGATATGAATAGCTTGATCAATCCTCCGACAGCTCAGATAAAGGGCGAAAAATTACCCTTAACAAAGGAAAAGCAGCTTTTAAGCGACAAAGAAAGTTATATCTCTTATTTGGAGGAAAGTTTACAGTTTTACAGAAATCTTATTAAGGAGAATAATCTGATGTAGCTAAAGAGCTTCAAATTAAAAAAGTATGCTTGACATTCTTTATGAAATTCATAGACCACTTAGCGCTTTCGCATGGTGACGCTATAAATCCGGAAGATCATCAAAGCCAGGGCTGCAGCAAAAAGAATATTGCCGATCAATTTTAGAGGTTCAAATTCATGGTATCCGACCTGCTCATTAAGATCTGGGCTATAGCCGCTTCCTTCCCTATAAAATGTCCAGGGAAATCCTATTGTCAAGTTGCCGTCAACGTCAAGTTGATTATGATAGAAACAAGCTGTCAAAATAGCAAAAACACCAATAGTACCAATAAAAACTTTACATAATACTGGTACTAATGATGTTTTTCGTTGTTCAGGTTTTGCATGCATGATTAAATATAGCAATTCATTTTGATTGCATGTTATAATCACTATCGTTAGCCAATTAATGACGAGTTAGGTTTAAACATTTTGATCGTCGTATTTTACAAGGTTGATCAAACTTAACATAAAGTTACGCTATATCGTCCCCTTCATCTTCTTTCATAATACTATGAATACGATCCTCTAAAACTTTTTTGTGCCAGGCATCCAACAGTAGTCTTGTATTTCCGATCAGATCATCTCCACCAGTCTCCATCATTTTCACCCACTCTTCTGCAAATTCCCTATATTCAACAATACTGTTTTCGGACTGTGTATATTGGATCAAATATTCCATCGCAAATAGATTAGCCCAGCGATCGGGTTGTATTGGATCACACATATACTCTGCAATGTCAATTTTATCAATAAATTCCTGTACAACTTCTTCCGGTGTGAAATTGAACAGATCGCAGAACTGTTTAAATGCTGTTGTCAATTTAATATTTTCGAATGTTTCCATTATTTATTTAATTTAAGAAGTCATCATTTTTTTTATCCTAGTTACCTCAATTTAACCGCTGTAAGATTACGCCATCTTCATCAAAAGACAGGTTGTTTCCCAAACTTTCCAAAGGTTGTTTATAACTCAAATTAGTCCTCCTTAGTTTCCAAAAGATTATCTAGCCAGACGTGATAAAGTGCAACTCTTTGATCAAGATCCCGATAGAAAAAATATCGTTTATTAAGCTCCTGCAAATCCATTATAAATCGTTTAAAAAAAGATGTATTACGATATTCCCAATCAATAAGGCCGCCATAACCGTCAAGGACACGATGAATAAATCCCAAAACTGGATTATAAGTCGCTTTATCGAGGTGCATTGCTGCTAAAAAATCAGGTGTTGATGCCTGCAGCATCATGGTATTGATATAATGCGATGGATGAACGGAATTCATAATGCAAGTCAGCAGAAAATCCTTACTCAATTTAAAGTATATGTTTTCATCTAAGTAGATTCGATCTTTAAGCATTACCTTTTTAGCAAAAAGATCATAAAGCTGCGCAGTAATAATACGACCTCTATTTCTGCGTTCGCCGGTACTATAATTTCTATTGACTGCTAATTTTACTTGAAGTCGCAATAATTTTATCCCAACATCCCTGTCATTATCTTTGAATTCGATCTTCAAACGATTATGGTCTTTAGGAATTTTATCGTTGATAAAACGTATAGCCCTAGTCGCAATATTATAGCTCGAATTATCTTTAAAATTCTGATCTATAAAAGAGTAATGATCTAGAAACAATTGAATAAAAGCTGGCACAGCGATACCAAAAAGCTCACATATTAACCGAAAATTTCGTGGTACCTTTAAAGGTACTCCAATTATATCTTCCATATTTTTTAATATTTTTTATTTATGTGCGATATAGCGGAAGCCAAAACTCTTGGCTTTAGTTTTCCGCAGCGGTGCACTCCCTTTCTTTCCTACGAACACGCCAATTTCATGCATCAAGCTTTTTATGCAAATTTTTTCTCCCAGATACTTTTCCGCATAACGCCATAGTTCAAGCGGTGTTCTATATTTCTTAAAATAATCCATCTCGATAAGCTTACCCAAAACGATTTCCACTACCATGCAATCGCATGCGAACTGTTCAGCTTGGGCTGAATCTTCTACCCTGATTTCCTCCATTAATTGAAAAAAAGTCATGGTTTCAACGGAATTGATAAAATATTCCATTTGATAGTATCGAATAGCCTTTTCTTCCCAAATCGTCAACTCAAACTGATAGCTAGATTTATTGTCAAATCTACTGATATCTATACCCCTACGATTAAATACCCAACTGAGATGCACCATAACTTCAAGATTTCCGGCCGGAATTTTAAGTTCTTCCATTTCCTTAACATAGGTTTGCTCTTGTCCCATTAAGAAAGCCATTTCTTCACGGGTAAAACCGCAGCTGATCCGATTTAATATCAGTAGATAAATAATACCCGCATAGTACATGGAAAATTCTGCGCGAAATCTCTCTCTGCCAATATCATTAATTAAATTTTGCATGCTCCTCCTTTCTATCAACCGGATAAAAAGAATACCTTCCTTCTACATTTCTGACGACCAACCTGTTTTGCTGAATGAGTCCATACAGCACATTTTTCAAATGCCTTGGATAAATCTGGAGATGAACCTGTCCCGTTTCCTTAACTTTCCGAAACAGTTGCCAAGGAGCTGCACCATGCCCAAAGAATTCCAGATCCAATAGCTCTTCAATCTTTTGGCGCACATGTAACATCGCATCCGATTCAAGCTGGACATCTTTTTCAGCTTTCCATTCCTCAAATTGCAATGCAATTGAAGACTTTTTTTGCGAGACAAACTGCCAAGGAATTTCGATAGAATAATGCCACCTGACCTCGTCCTCTTCAATATGAAGACGGACGAGACGTTCTTCGGTAACTTCATATCTTTCGCGATGGAATTCCATCGGTTCAATGCATGAGCTCATGTATATTCGATCCAGCAAGATCGATTCCTGGGTCAAAAAACTTCGTACCTGATACATTTTTTCAAAGTCTAAATATGCATGATCAGGTCTACCAACCAAGAACGACAGTTCTTCAGGTCTCCAGCCCTTTTCTATTCTCCGTTTTAGATAGGTGTACCATAGTTGAAAATCGTGCGAAAACATCATTCCCCCATAGGATGCTTTTTGTGGAGATACTTTTTTGATCATTATAGTGTACAATTGGTTATTCAAATAATTTAAGCAGCTCATCTTTACTGATCGATTTCATTAGATTAGCCTCATCTAAAATCAGTCCTTCGGATATTCGTTTTTTACTTTCTTGAAGGGCTAAGATGTGCTCCTCAACGGAATCCCGACAAACAATCTTATAAGCCATCACATGCTTTTCTTGCCCTATTCGATAACAACGATCTATCGCCTGTGCTTCGGCAGCAGGATTCCACCAGGGATCCAAAATATAGACATAGTCGGCAGCCGTTAGATTTAAGCCGGTTCCTCCCGCTTTAAGGCTAATGAGAAACACACGGCATTCGTCCTCGTTCTGAAATCTTTCGACCGCATTTTGCCGCTGATCTTGATTCATCTTACCATCAAGGTAGACATAAGCTATTCCCTTATTTTCGATTCGTTGAGCCACCAGCTTAAGCATGGAAGTATACGCCGAAAAGAGAAGAATCTTATGATTTGGAGCTACTTCATCCATGATCTCATCAATAAAATCCAATTTAATAGATTCATGACCGAAGCCGCCATCTTTCATCAGAATGGGGGAGTTGCAAAGCTGCCGTAGTTTTTGCAGCGCCTCGATCGCTAAAAATTTGGATTTCGTGGAATCAGCGCTATTCAGATTATTTTCAATCTCTCCCTTGAATATTTTTCTGACCTTATCGTATATTTTCCTTTGCTCTGGAAGCATATCCATATAGAGAATTGTTTCGGTCTTTTCAGGAAGGTCCAAAGCAACCTGTTTTTTTGTACGCCGAAGAATAAAAGGTTGGATCATCTTTTGGAGGCTAGAAGTCGTCTCTTGAACCATATCTACCTCTTTGACACCCTTATATGCCTTATTAAAATTTCGATAATCTCCAAAGAAACCAGGATTAACTAAAGACATTTGCGCATAAATATCTTGTATACCGTTTTCAACTGGCGTTCCTGTCATCGCTACACGGTAATCGGCCTTAACCATTGACAGCACCTCAAAACGCTTCGAATTACGGTTCTTGACGGCTTGGGATTCGTCCATAATCAGATAGCTAAAGTCTAAACTGGTTAAATACGCCGCATCAGTCAACATCGTTCCATATGTCGTAAGAACTACAGTGCCTTCCTCTTCAAAAATAAATGCTTCCCGGTGTTTCCCATGATAGATTTCTATTTTTCGATAGGGGGCGAACTTTTTATATTCATTTTCCCAATTGAACAAAAGAGAGTTCGGGACAACCACTAAAGCAGATTTTCCTGTAGAATGCTGTTGATAAAAGTATTCCAGCACTGTTATAATCTGCAATGTTTTCCCTAAACCCATATCATCAGCCAAAAGGCCGCCCCACTGAAATTCATTCAAAAAAGTGAGCCAGCTAAAACCTACCTGCTGATAAGGTCGTAATTGCGCTTTTAAGCTTCTAGGGATTTCCAAAAGAGGGATTTCATCCAAAGCTGCGAGTTTTTCACGACGTTCCCGAATACTGTCCTGAATAATTTTTTTATCTATTTTATCCAAAACCTTCTGCATAGACACAAGTTGAATTGTATTTAAGACAAAACAATCTTCTTCTCTTCTTCCTCCTAAAAACAATGGCCTGAAGATTTCTCGGTCAGCGCGGCGTATAATGCCAAAAGCCCCTTCAGTAAGAGTAAAAACTTTATCTGTTCCCATAATCAAATCCTCAAATTCATCCATTGAAATTGTGTGTCTTCCAAATTTCGGCCCCAGTAGAATTGAACATAGGTTATTTTCCAAACGGATATTACGTACAGTACAATTTAGAGGGAAAGGATAGTATGCGCTACCTTGCTGAAGATGGTCAATTTCTAACGAAATTTCATTGAGAGAGCAGCTTTCCATGAAATCAAATAGCCAAGTGGTATTTTCAATTTCTTTCAAAGGAATCAACCAGTTATTTTCTAATGCTGTCTCCTTAAGAATCGGATGTTGTGTTTTAACAAATTCCTGAAAAACCTGTTCTTCGAGCTTATCCCTTTCAAAATATGCCAATTGATTCTGTCTCTCACCTAAAATCAAATTGCTACTGGAGTTTAACAAAAACCTACCCTCTTTCTCATATTCGGCAAAAGCCGCTATACAAAGGAATTGGTCAATTACAGAAATAGTAGCTATTTTTTTAAACGGCTTAAAGACTTGAGGAATTGTCATATTTTCCCCTACCCTATTTAAGATGACAAGTTCCGCTATTTTTGATAGGGGTATCAGATAATCGTTTAAGAAGGCATGATAATTCTCTTTAAAGACAGTCAATCTATATTTCCATTGTCTAAACTTTTGCAATACTCCAGCCTGGGTCAGATTATCAATAAATAAAATTTCCTCGTTAGATATTTTCAGAAAGAAACAATTTTCATCCCCCAAAAACTCAGGACAATCTATTAGCTGGTTTCTGTAATAGAGACAAATTCGCATTTTCAGATATTGATCCTGATCATCAATTTCGACTTTGAGCTGCAAATTCCCCCGTGCTTTAGTTAATGTAGCGGCACCCAGCACGCTCGAATTTTTCAAATTAATCTGATGTGCAAATCGATAGCGTTTAAATGTTTGGGCAAAACGTAATTTAATTGGAAACGGAGGATCCTCCAGTAAATCACGCCATATCTGTATAATTTCCCATTGTTTCCGCTCGAAGTAGTTGATATCTTCACTGATTAGATCCTTCTTCTCTTCCCGAAGTATTTTATCTTCATAAAGGAGGGCGACAAATCGACGACTGAACAATTCCAGATACTGATCATAAGAATTTAAAGACATCTTCAAGTTACTTTCGTCCAATAGATAAGAGTGCGAAAAGGAACGAGAGCGTTTAAATTTATAATGAAAAGGAAAAAAAACAGGCAGACCAAAAGCGGAAAAATTTATTGTAACAAAAAAACATACTTCATCGTTTCGCTTTAAATCGAGATATCCTTCCAAGTTACGTGCAGGCAGACGAAGTCCATTCTCATAATCATTAGTAGCTAAACGATAAAATCGTCCATATTCATTATTCATTTCTACAGTTAACTCCGCATAAGAATAGTTCTCACAGACCTTAAATGGCACGATCTTTTTCTTCCATGGTGGCAAATTGTTGATTTCAGCCCGATATAGGCCCTTTAAATAATTTGGGCAACTATCCAGTAATTTATTCGATAACAGGGTTGCTTCGTGTACGCAAAGCCCTGCTACATCGTCGCTACAAGAACAATTAATGCTGAGGTGTTCCGTAGTCAGCTCGACTTTAACCGTAGTACCCGAGAACTTTTTTAACTTAAGTTCATATTTCGGTGGATACGGTCGGACCTGAATAACAATATTCTCTCGTTCCATAAATGGAATCTCATCATCAGCATAATATTTGCTCAGGTAGCGCGGAGTCATTCTCCCTATAAATCCATCTTCCCAAGGAATTACAAGAGGTTCACTAGAATTTCTTTTTGGAAGTATTTTTTCGGCTGAACGGATCTTAGCATCCGTCGTAATGCAGTTAAAGCCAATTCCCATCATATCACTTCGTTTAATTTACCTTCAGATTTCACTTCCATATATTTTATACTTCGGTCGCACAAATCGACAAAGAAATCTGTAATTTCTCTCGCTTTTGACCTAAAGTAGTCCATATCAAGCTGAGCTAATTGTGAAGGAAGCTCATAAACCCGCCCTTTCATCTGTTTTAATAACTCTGCATTCAATATTTCTTCTACATCACCTCTGGCGGTAAAAAACTCCTTAACCTTTTTATCACAGATACAGGTCCAGTCCACCAGATCGGCTATCGTCACATTCATTGGGGCATAACCGATCCGTAGGTAGAGATAACTGTATAGTCCAATTGAAGTCAATTGATTTAAAAATAATACAGCCAATTGTGGACTAGCAAGTCCTTCAAAAGCAAATACACCTAGCAGATCCTGCATGAGTTTTGAATTGCGTGTCCATGAAATGGATGTCTTAAACAATGTATCATGCCAATTGATCGGAGAAACGGAATATGTTGGCTTATAACTCGGACGACGGTAAACAACAACAGATTCATTCCAGATGGTATGGGAGAAACGGCTGCCCAGATCCAGTTTTGTTGCCAGGAAATCTGTACTCATAAAAGCTACAATTGCAGTAACTCCACCATAAACGATTTTTCGAAAATGACAGTGACCTATTTTCTTTTTTATTACTGCAAGGTAGATTTCTGCCTTTTCATTTTCCTGCGGTGGAAAATGAAAAAGTCCTTTCCCATGCGCATCGCTGACGTAATAATTGAGCAGCATCATTTGTTCGGGATTATTCTCCTGACGAATCTGAGCCAGCACATGAAGTATATCTGTCTCATACCGCTCCGGCCAAGGAAATGCATGAAACTGCGAGGCCGTAGCATTCGATAATGCAGCGTCCTTCGCCGCCAGATTACCTACTGCAACTTCGACGTTTTTATTTACGACTTTTTGTTCCTCTTTTTGTTGCTCTTTTGCCAACAATTTTTCATAGCCCATTTTAAGGCCTTCCATAAAACTCAAGTACAGTTGTTCAATCGTATGAAGAACAAACTTGCAATGCTCATAAAGCCAGGAGGCATCAAAGGCGGAGATTTCGAGATCCTTGTTTTGTTTCACCGCATCAAAGGCGCTGTCCAATAATCTAAAACGTTTCTTTTCTTCCTCATCCTTTCCGACAATGGACTCCCTTAACATGGAAAAATGTTCGTTGAGGCTTTTAATTCTGTTATTAACATGATGTACATTATTGGCTTTTCCGTCAATCATTAGCTGTAAAAAACGCAAGTGGTTTTCCATACTTTGATGTAACATAAATACAGCCCTTTGATAGTTGCCCTGTTGACCAAATGTTTCAGCCCCCTGTAGGAAGCCCACTGAAATAGGCAAGAGCTTCTGGTAATATTCATCAGCTATTTCTAGAACACTTTTTAGTTCTTTCGCTTGAAGGGGTGGGTTCTTTTTGTTACTAGCCTGATGAACGGTATTTTCAGGTAGGGAGGCATAGGAATAATACAAACTACCCACTTTGACTTTACTGAGCATTTCAGCAATTGGCACCAGCTCAAAGGAAATATTCTTCTGGTCCATTAAACATAATTCCACAATAGGTTTTAATACCTTCGGTGAAAGCCCGCTCACATGCTTGAGCGCAAGAAGCAAATGATAATGCTCCTGCCCGAGAAACTGATATTTAAAAAGATAGGCACGATCGAGATCCATACGCTGAGAAAGCCGATCGATAATTAATTGGCTATTAATTTCCATACTAAATGATTTAAGATTAAAAATTTGGCACAATAAATTATCCCAACAGATCAGACTGTTACAGATCATTATTGCAAATAATCAATACTTTATTGTAAAAAACAGTATTACAACCAAGGAGACTAAAGAGGGGTTAACACATTATTACATATAGACGTTCGCCCCTTGGCTTTTCAGGAAATACCAGCATTTAAATCAACATGTATTCAAATCATTCATTTAGCGAAAAAGTGTTTCACCGTCGCTGGCAATATAGACAGAGAAAACACTTTGTTTTCCCATGAAAAGAAAAACAAAATAGAATACATTAATATAGTTTATATATACAAATATATAAATAAACAAAACCAAATCAAAATATTATTTATCATTAAAGTTTAAAATAAAGGATACCGGCCTGTACATAGACACACGACCATTTATTTCCAGCTTTTACACATTATAAATATATGCTGCGAATTGTAAACAACTCACGAATCAATTATATATTTCTACTATTTTTAGGCTATTCAATTATTAAGCTATCAGAAAATACGCTATTTCTTTAATTGCATTAATTTTAACAACGATATCCATGACCAATACCAAATTATTCCTCATCTTTTGTCTTGTTTTCTTTGTTCGACCAATATATGGTCAAACCACCTGCAACTGCTCACAGGCACTTAAGCAATTAATTGTAAAAATAGAGAGCGAGTACCCTGGTTTTCCAGAAAAAACCAAGCAGAATAAGGACCTGTATCAAGCTAAAAAAAATATATTGACGAAGAAAAGCTTACTGGTTTCAAATGGGAGCTGTATGCGACTTTTGCAGGAATATCTTGACTTCTTCCAGGATGAACACATTGTCTTAGATGATCTTTCCAAAAAGAAAAATGCTCCACAAACAAGTACCGAAAACCCAAAGGCAGAACCAGAAGAGGAAATAAGTTCAAAATCGATCAGTCCCGATATATTTTATATTAAGATCTCAAGCTTCGGGTACGAAAACATAGCCCCTTTCAAAGAGCTGATCGAAAAAAACAAAGAAAAGATCGAAAGCAGTAAAGGACTTATTATAGATGTACGAAACAATGGTGGTGGAACGGACGATGTATACCAGCCCCTATTGCCCTATATCTTAACTAACCCGATCCGGATTATGAGTGTTGAGTTTTTTGCGACACAAACCTTAGTCAATGGGTTGCGTGATTATGCCATCAAGAATATCAAGCAGGATTCTCTGAATGAAGTAAAAAGAATTGACGAAGATCTGCGGGAATACAGGGAGAATATCGGAAAATTTGTACTGTATGGTGACAAGAAGGTGATCATAGATACGATTGCTATTAATAAAAAAAGTCCGCAACAGGTCATTATCCTAGCCAATAGAAATGTAGCCAGTTCAGCGGAGAATTTTTTATTCAGTTCCCGCCAGAGCAAAAAAGTAAAAATCATGGGAACCCCGAGTATGGGTGCCCTTGACTATGGCTCTATACGTGAGTTCAAATTTGGTTGCGACAACTACCAGCTCCTTTTGCCAACCTACCGATCTACCCGTTTACCGCAATATCCGATTGACAATATAGGTATACAGCCCGATATCTATATGGATGAATCCATTTCAGACTGGATCAATTTTGCGGTGCGTTACATCAATGAATAAGCAATAATTGCGATAAAGTATAACGTTGGCGAGTATGAAAAATATCTTAAAAATGGGAATAATAAGTGCTTTGATAGGCCTGCTCTTTTCCTGCAAAGAGCAAGTGAGTCCTTTGTCTGAAGATTACTACAAAAAGAGCGGTGCGATTTATTTTATACCGGGCGGAAACGGCTTTGAACGAGGTTCGAGAAAGATGGTTGCCGATCTGGCAAGTTTTGCTGTGATCAAAGAGGTCTATGCCCGCGATAAAGATCACGTCTATTTTATGGGATGCCCGCAAGAGCTGGTCGATGTAAAGACATTTCAACTGAAAAACAACATTCCAATCGATCAGGAGCATGTATTCAAGTTTGAAGGTTTTGCTTCGGCTACTTCATCGTGCAATCAAAACCAGCTCACCATTATCGAAGGTGCCGATCCGGCAACTTATACAACGTTATATCATCAACTTCCAGCACTAGCTAAAGATAAAGCACATTACTTTTATAGGTATCAACCGCTGAACGTCGACTATGCGTCATTCAACGTAGTTAACAGTAATTTCGTAAAAGATAAAAATCAGCTTTTCGTAGTAACAGACAAAGCGATTCTTCCGCTCCACTATAAAACAGAGAACGTTAAGGCTCTCAATATAGCCTATCTACTACTGAATGACCGAATACTGCTCTACTACGAGCCTTATCAAAACATCGGTATACTGGAGATCGAACTTCCTTCATCAAACAACATAAAATTCCTTAATGATAAGACAGTAATCATTGACCAATTGGTGATTATCTCGGGTAAGCAATTTGAATATGCAGCGGTCGATGCCGAAAGTTTCGAGCTATTGGAAGGGGCAAATGGAAAAGTCCTGTGGTCGCGCGACAAAAATCATGTCTATTACGAGCAACAATTATTTGCCGAAGCAGATCCGAAAACCTTCGAGGTTCTCAAGTTCGCTGTAGCGAAAGATGCGAACCACATTTTCATTGGAAATAAAATATTCAATGGCCCTGATGTAAAAAGCTTCAGAAAGGTTGATAAGTCGCGAGTAAACCATGATTTCGAAGATGACCTGGGCAACAAATACTGGTACCAAACCAACAAAGGGGAGGTTATTTTGGTTCCGGTTACTAAAAAGTGATCACACTAATCGGCTCAACAATAAGCGAAATTTGAGCCGATTAACCAATTTAATCGGCTCAACCCCAAAATTAGCGCTGCTCCTTCCCGATATCATCTGTCCAATCAACGGTTAATATTACACGCCAACAGGCTATAACTTACAATATACGGTATTCCATTTCACTTTCATTACACTAAATCTCTCCTGATTGCCGCCAAGATAATCACTGAAATCGGCTATTTTTCCAAAGCTTGTTTTCCACTACTTTAGCTTCGAAACCAACGCGTTTCAGAGCGTGTACGATTCGCATTCGGCCTCGATCAACGAGAGCAATTGCAATAACATGCGAGTTGCAAACAAACAGGTTCAATTTATAGAAAAAAAGGATGATCAAATCAGTATTACTAAGTATAACAGCTATGCTATGTATCACAGCATGTGCACAGGAATCCGCCATAATCACAAAAAATGACCGGGTTAAATGGATTCCCTATCAAACCAAAAACAAGCAGTTTGTCTATGTCGACAGTGCATTCCATAAGAAGCTATCCCAAGAGTTCCATTGGGCTCAGCCTTTCACGTCCACAGGATATGCACTGGTAGCCAATGAAAAGGATCAAACAGGGATCATTAACAGCAAAGGTGAATTTATCGAACATTATTCCGACGCAGATTTACAGCTCTTAGACCTCAAACAGCTGACTCTCGTAATGAAACGTCAGGAATATGAAAAGAAATTGCCCTTCTGGAAATGGAACTGGAATATCCTAAGCAGTTATATCAAGAAAACAGCTACTTATGTTAAGCTCGAAATACGGGTATTGGAAAGCAATCAGGTCCTGTTGAAAAAAGATATTCCTTACGATGAGAACGAGTATAACCTTGCAACTTACCCCTTAGACGACAAGCACCTGATCCTCAATGGAAACCTGTATCTGCTAAAAGATCAAAAACTTAAGAAAATAGAAGAACACATTGAAATGCCCTTGGAAAACGGACGTTATATTCCAGCATCAACAAACAGTTTTGCCATCCTTGATATCAAAAGCAAAAAACCGGTTTTATCCGCTTTGACAGGCATTGACAAAATAGACCTTCTTTGGAAAAATGAGGTCATACAGCTCGATTCCATCAATCAGGAGCGCTACAGCCCAACAATCCCCAAACTACTAAAGGACAATAATACAGGGACTATATATGCCTTTCCACAATACGACAAAGCTTTTCCAAAACAAATTAGACAAGCCAATGCGACACAGATTGCCTTTCTAAAAGAAATATCCTTAGTTTATTCGGTGACTAATTCGCCCTATTTTATTCTGGGCAGATTTAACTACGATCATGCGATCTGGGCTTATGATTGGTTATATATAGATAAAGATGGCAACTTATTGGACACCATCAAAGCCCCGAATTTCTATATCCTGGATCAAGTGGGTAATTTGGTCTGGCCAGACAAACACATGTTACTCACCTCGAATGCCATGGAAAAGAATTGGAAGACCGGAAAAATAAAATACATCGATTCATCAGAAGATCTTTATTTAATTGATGTAAAACGAGGTGATCTGCAACCTACAAAAGGCCTATGGAATTCAAGTGCAAAGACTTGGGATATAAACCCCGATTTCGAACATATTGAAACCTTAGATGGTAAACGACAAATCTTCGCATTACAGGCACATAAAGATGGTCGCTATACTTTATACAACAATAAGACAAAACAACGAATCGGCAACAAAAGCTACATAACCATCAATCCCAACGGTTGGGTACAACATAAAAATGAGCAGAATCAGGACGATGGCTATTTTATTGACATTGCTACGGGCGAGGAGTATAAAGAATAAAAATATACCGCTCAATTTCAGCTGAAATTCCAAAGATTAATTTATAACAGACAAAATATACTCTTTAAGATTTATTAACCTTAAAGGAATACTGAGTTATTAGCTTTGTCCAATTAAAACTGATCTTGTGAGCGAATTATTGATAGCATCATTAAAGCAAGGTGACCACTTTGCCATGGAACAGATTTTTAATCTGTATTGGGAAGCCATATTTGATGCAGCTTTTAAGAAAATAGGTGACGAAAATGTGGCTCAGGACATTACCCAGGAAATCTTCATTTCACTGTGGGAAAACCGTGAACAGGTTATCATATCTGGTGGCCTTGCAGCCTATCTACATGGGGCGGTAAAATTCAAAGTAATCAACCATTTTCGGAATACGACAGTTAAAGATGGACACAAAGCCGAACTTGCGACTTTAATGAACCAACAATATGCAGATTCAGCGGACGATTTGCTGATCCTAAAAGATGCGCAGCAAAAAGTTGAAGAAGCGTTGATGCAGCTTCCCGAACGTATGCGACTGGTCGTCACAATGAGCCGCAAGCAAGAAAAATCAATCAAGGAAATTGCGAGCGAGCTGAATGTATCGGTACAAACCGTCAAGAATCAAATTACCTCGGCCATGAAACTGCTCAAAAAAAGCCTCTCTTAGGCAGTTCCTACATTTTTTTGAGTGTTAACAATAATTTAATATACTCCTAATATTTTCGACTAGTACCAATTCCCATTTGAAGTGACATGTATTCAAATGATGGAAGAAAAAGCAAAGCAGCTACTGCAAAAATATTTAAATGGAGAGGCCAGCGCCGCCGAGATTAAACAAGTCGAAGATTGGTACGCCCAACTGGATAACGCATCAAAAAAAATTCCGCAGGAACGCAAGGCAGCACTGCGCGAACAATTATTGGCCAATATCCAGTCCGGTATTTCAGAAAAGGAAAATAAACGACCTTCCCTGCTGTATTCACCTGTATTCAAAATAGCGGCCGCTATTTTAATGATTGCTTCTATAGGACTTCTTTATTGGAAAGTAAATAATCAACCTATCGCACCATCTGCGCAGATCGTCACGACAACCCTTGCAGGTGAACATAAAAAGATTGTATTGGCAGATGGTTCGGAAATTATCATGGAACCATCTTCAAAAATCAGCTATCCAAGTAAATTCAGGGGAAATATCCGTGAAATAGCACTTACTGAAGGGGAAGCTTTCTTTGATATTGCCCACGACGAGCAACACCCATTTCAGGTACAGCTTGCATCCAAGCTAGCGGTTAAAGTATTGGGTACCTCCTTTCGGATAAAAGCCTATCAGGCTTCCAACCAAGTCGAAGTCACTGTTGCTACCGGTAAGGTTGCGGTACAGCAACAAGATAAAATCTTGGGTATATTAACCAAAAACCAGAGTTTACGTTACAGCAAAGAAACCGCACAATCTTCGCGTAGCGTAGTAGAAAAAAATACCGCTGTCGCCATAGCATTTGATGGTACAAACCTCCAAGAGGTCGCAAAAAAACTGGAATATATCTACAACATTGAAATTATCTTAAAGGATACATCGCTTAGGTCTCTAAAAACAACAGCCACATTCAATAGCACACAAAATCCAGCAGAAATACTGGATATCATCTGCAGCCTACATCATCTTAAGTACAGTACGATTGAAAAGGATAAAGTATTTAAAATCCACAAATAATGTCTAAAAATTTACCTAAAACATCTTAGTCACCATGCGTAATTCATTACCTAATTATTACAAAAAAATGAAAACACCTGCATTCAAGAGAGAATTCTCTTTTTACCGGATCATGAAGTATCCCTGCATCGCATTTTCGATTACTTCAGTATTCTGCAGTTCATTGATGGCCTCCCCAAGCATGGCCCAACGTTTGGACAAAAGCAGCGTAAACATCAAAATAAGCAAGGGCGAAAAACTCGATGTGATTCTCCACAAAATCGAGAGTCTTTCGGGCCTTCATTTTGTTTACAATCCCGATCTATTGCAAGAACGGAACACAGTCTTAAGCGGCAGCTTTAAAACTGAACCCGTTCGCGCGCTCTTGAATAAGCTTGGAATCAATGCAGTGGAAAAAGAGGACTATGTAATCCTGAACACGCAAGCAAACATCAAGGCAGACCGAATCCTTACCGGTTTTGTAAGAGATACAACAGGGGCTGCAATTGCGGGTGTTTCTGTAAAAGTAGTAGGTACGCAGGTTGGGACCACAACAGATATAAAAGGTGCATTCCGTATCGAAGCAGGACCGCAAGCCGTACTTTCCTTTTCGATGGTCGGATTCCATTCTAAAGATGTTTCTGTTGGTGAAAATGAAGTTATAAATGTAACGCTAAGCGAAGAGCGTTCGACCCTATCCGAAGTTGTTGTAGTGGGATATGGAACCCAGAAAAAAGAAACATTAACAGGTGCTGTCAGCTTGGTATCACTTGACAAATTATCGTCTAGATCTGTCAACAGTGTTGGCGAAGTATTGGCCGGTAAATCACCAGGTGTTATTGTTACGAATGAAGGCGGTGACCCAACTGCAACGCCACGTATCAATATCAGAGGCGCCGGTGGTATCAATGGCGAAAGTGTACTCTACGTTATTGACGGTTCAATTTTCCTAGGCACCCCACAGCTCAATCCAAACGATATCGAATCCATTTCGGTCCTTAAAGACGCATCGGCAGCGATCTATGGAGCGAGAGCTTCCGGTGGTGTGGTATTGATCACCACTAAAAAAGGAAAAAAAGGACAGATGCAAATTAGCGTTGATGCCAAGTTAGGTCAACAAAGTGCATGGCGAAAATTACAGCCTTTAAATGCCGAACAACGTGCACAAGTCGCTGCAACAGCCGCTCAAAATGGTGGAACAACTATCCTACCTGCTTTTGATCCGACCAAATACCCAGAAGGTTTAGTCACCAAAACAAACTGGATGGATGAAGTTTTTAGAAACGCGACACTACAGGATTACAATGCTGCAATTAATGGTGGTAGCGAAAAGTCTAACTTTTACCTGAGTTTTAATTACCGCAACGCCGAGGGTATTGTATTGAATACCAAAACCAAGCGCTATAATTTCCGTATAAATTCAGAACATCAACTTACCCCTTGGTTGAAAGTTGGTGAAAACTTATCCTATAGCAGTACCAATGGGAATGGTGCCAATACCAGCAGTGACTATACAGGAGCCCTACTTTCCGCCATTTATTATCCAACCAATGGGACCCCTTACAATGCAGATGGAAGTTTTGCTGGTCTACCGGGTCCATTCCCTGGCGATTACGGTGATATCATTAACCCCGTTGCCGAACTGATGCGCATCGACATCAACAATCCGGTCAATGTCCTTGTTGTCAATCCTTATGCTAGCATCCAATTGGCAAAAGGCTTAACATTCAGATCTAATTTAAGTATTACTAAATCGAATGCTCGATTTAAAAGCTTTACACCAAGACGTCCTGAAATAGGTAAACCGGTTCTGAGCAATAGTCTAGTTGAACGAGCTGATGATGCAAATGATATCCTTGCAGAACAAGTTTTAAATTACAAAACTTCTTTCGACAAGCATCAACTTGACCTAACTGGTGGTTATACTTTTCAAAAAACAAAGAATACCTATCTATATACTTCCGGAGCAGGTTTTGACGATGAGTCCAAACAATACCGTTATTTAACAAATGCGAATACCATTCAACCTTCGGAAAGTGGCTATGCTTCAACAGCAATATCATCGCTATTCTTAAGAGCAAACTACAGTTATAACGACAAGTATTTACTATCGTTAATTGGTAGACGAGATGGTTCATCCATGTTGACAAAAGAAAATAGATTTAAAAACTACGCTTCTGCTTCTGCAGGATGGGTAATCAGTAAAGAAGAGTTTTTAAAATCAGCAACCTGGTTAGATCAATTAAAATTACGCGGTAGCTATGGTATTTTAGGTAATCTCGGTAGTTTGTCAGCTGCAGCTGTTAACCCGCTACTAGCATCGACACAAAGTTATTTCGGCCAAACACCGACCTTACAAAAAGGATACGTACAAACGATTTTGGCCAACAAAAACCTCACTTGGGCAGAAAGTAAGCAGACCAATATAGGTGTAGATTTGGGAATTTTCAACCATTTTAACTTAGTCGCCGATTACTTTATTAAGGAAACAAATAAAATGATCCTGACCAGATCACTGCCAGGTACAGCAGGTTTAAATAGTCAAACGATCAACGCGGGTTTAGTCAAAGACAGAGGAATTGAGCTGGGATTAACGTACAATAGTTCAAAAAATTCCGACTTTACTTATTCCATCAACGCAACCTTAACCAAATTAAATAACAAGGTTGAAGAATTAGCACCGGGCTTGAACACCATTGCTGTGGGTACTAATTTCAGAAATGAGTTAGCCCCACTCTCTATTACCGTCGGTCAACCGCTCTACAGCTACTATGTACTAAAAACAGATGGTATCTTTCAGAGCCAGGCCGAAGCTGATAATTACAAAAATGCCAATGGACAAAAAATTCAGCCTAATGCAAAAGCGGGAGATTTCAAATTTGTAGATATCGATGGCAATGGTTCAATCGGACCTGAAGATCGTTATTTTGCGGGCAGTGCATATCCAGATTTCTCCTATGGATTGAGCTTTAATGCGAATTATAAGGATTTTGATTTCAATATTTTTGCTCAGGGCGTTCAAGGCAACAAGCTTTTCAACGCTATCAAAAGAACAACGTATAGTGCGAGTGGACCTTCTTACAATAAGTTAACGGGCATTTTGGACGCCTGGTCTCCAGAAAATCCAAACGGTAAAGTGCCGATCATCTCCACTTCAGATGCAAATGGCAATTTCAATGCGTCCGATTTTTACATCGAAAATGGTTCCTACCTCCGCATTCGTAACGTTACATTAGGCTATACCTTACCAAAATCAATTGCAAACAAATTTAAGATGGGCAACGTACGTGTTTATGCAACGGCCAACAACCTATTTACCATTACGAAATATACAGGTTTTGACCCAGAAATTGGAATGGATAACAATGGTCTCGACGTGGGACGTTACCCACAAGCCCGAAGCTTTATTGTTGGTTTAAATGTCAATTTTTAATCTAAAAAAAGCCGATGATTTATACTCATCAGCCATAAAAAAAATAAAACGATGAAAACGAATATAAAATACCTTGCAATAGCAGCAGTCGCACTTTTTGCATCGTGCAATAAACAGTTAGATATAACACCAGAGGGTTCTCCCTCCGCACAGAATTTCTGGAAAACGGAACAAGATGCGATCAAAGCAGAAGCCGGGATGTACGAAAAGTACAATGAAGAGGATTATTACGGTCGTGGGATGTTTTGGTTTATTAATGCCAGTGACGACATGGTGACAGGACGTAACAAGCCCGAAGCCGACAATATTAAAAACTTCAACCGCAATTACATCGGTGGTGGTTATACAGAATCTCAATGGAGCATGCGTTATGCGATTATAAAAAGGGCCAACGATATTATTATCAATGTTCCCAATATAAGCATGGATGAAGCGCGAAAAAAACAGATCATTGGCGATGCCTATTTCAATGCAGGTCTTGTTTATTTTCAATTGGCGGCAAACTATGGTAACGACAAGGCGGGTGTGCCTATTGTTACGCCTGAAACAGATGCTTCTGTTCCTGTAGCTAGAGCCAACAACGTTAACGAAAACTACGATTACATCATTTCACTACTATTAAAAGCGGCCGACAACCTTCCTTATTTTTCTGAAATGAAGGATACCGATTATGGTAAAGCGCACAAAACAGCTGCATGGGCCTATTTATCAAAAGTATATCTGTACAAAAAAGATTATACCAATGCTGCAAAGTACGCGGATATGGTGATCAGTTCGGGCAAACATGATTTATTGACCAATTTTGTGGATGTGTTTAAGGCGGCTAACAACTGGTCCAAAGAATATATTTGGTCGGTGGTCTGTACGCCAAATGGTGGCGGTACTGGCTGGGGCAGCAAACTTCCGGGTGTTATGCTTACCAATAAAGCTTGGGGAATCTACAACGGCTGGGGCTACTATCTACCGACAAAAGAACTTTACGATTCTTTTGAAACAGGTGACTTGCGTCGTGAAGCAACAATCTTGAAACCAGGGGATAAGTTCCAGTTTTTTGGCGAAGAACGTACATTTACAAAAGACGGTGGTGCGACTTCGAACTACCAGTTCAAAAAGTACATGGAACCATTTTCATACGCCAACCCTATTCCAACACACGTTAATCCAAATGGCGACAACGGAACAACAGACCTCAATGTACCATTGATGCGTTATGCCGAAGTATTATTGATTAAAGCTGAGGCCGCCATTAATTTAAATGGGGCTGGAGCCGGTGATACTGAATTAAATAAAATTAGGAAGAGAGCTGGTTTAATAGCAAAAAGCGGAATGACTCTTGTAGACCTAAAACGCGAGCGCCGCAATGAGCTTGCTGGTGAATGGGCAGACCGTCACCGTGATTTGGTCAGATGGGGCGATGCGCAAGCTACCTATGCCAAACCTTTACACGATTTCGATGGTGCTGTAATTTGGCCGGCTAGAAATTTCAATCCGCAAGTACATGATGTTTGGGCAGTTCCACAACGCGAGATCGACAACAGTTCCGGCGTCATTAAACAAAATGCAGGATGGTAAAAAACAATAAATTAATGTGGCTGCTATTTGCCGGCCTAAGCATTCAGTCAGTTTCTGCACAACAGAAACTGACTGCCAATGCAGGTCACAGCCACAATGATTACAAACAGCAAATCCCGCTGTTGGAGGCTTACTATGCTGGAATGGGCTCTATCGAAGCGGACGTCTTCTATCGCAATGGAGAGCTTTACGTCGCCCATGAAAGCAGCGAAATCAAACCAGGGAAGACGTTAAAAAAACTTTACATCGACCCTTTAATTGCTTTCTTTAAGGAGAACGGCAATAAACCTTATGCCAAACCTGAGCAGACCTTGCAGCTCGTGATTGATATCAAGGAAAATTACGAACAGGTATTGTCTAAATTGTTGGCCGATTTGAAGGGCAACGAATCTATATTCGACCAGCAGAAAAATCCTTCCGCCATTAAAATTGTCGTCAGCGGTGAAATCCCGCCGCCCGAAAAGTTCGACAATTATCCATCGATGATTTATTTTGATGGCCGGCCGGAAAAAGATTATACGCCGGCACAGCTCAAACATATTGGGATGATCAGTCAGGATATTAAGCAGTATTCTGTCTGGAATGGCAAAGGGACGCCTACTCCACCCGACCTAGAAAAGATGAAATCTGTGATAGACAAAGCGCATAAATTGGGGAAACCCTTTCGTTTCTGGGCAACCAAAGACAGCCCCAATAGTTGGAAAGAGCTTGGTCACATGGGGGCAGACTGGATCAATACAGACCATCCTACTGCGCTTAAGAATTTCTATTTAAACAACGCTAAAGTCGAATACGCAAATCCAAAGGCCTACGTTCCCTATCAGCCAACCTATAAAAATGATGGTGCAACGAGCAAGGTTAAGAACGTTATTTTACTTATTGGTGATGGAATGGGCTTGGCTCAAATACAAGCAGGTTTAAGTGCCAATTTTGGTCAGTCCAATATCATCAATATGAAACATATTGGTCTTTCGCGCACCGAGGCATCCAATTCGGATTTTACCGACTCCGCTGCGGGCGGGACAGCTTTGGCTACTGGACATAAAACCAATAACCGTTACATTGGCGTGGATGCTGACGGTAAATTGTTGAGCGCTATTCCCGACACACTTGCTCAACACGGGATCAAAAGCGGTATCATCAGTGCGGGAGATATTACAGATGCTACTCCGGCTGCATTTTACGCACATCAGATCGATCGAACAATGTCACAGGAAATCGCAGCAGATTTTAAAAATAGCCATGTGGATATCTTAGTTGGATCCCGTCGCGAAAGCTTCCTCAACAACAAGGATAACACGCTGATGAAGCAACTGACCGAAAAAGGGTATCAGCTTCAGCAAAATTTAGACGATTTTGAAAAAGCGACATCGGGCAAACAGTTGGTGCTCCTAGCTGATTCTGCGACAAGAAGAATCCTCGATGGACGAGGAGAAATGTTAAAAAATTCCCTCTCAAAAACGATTCAGCTTTTGTCCAAAAATAAAAATGGCTTCTTTATCATGGCCGAGGGTGCACAAATCGACTATGGAGCCCATGCCAACGATCTTCCCTATGTTGTTACCGAGCAACATGACTTTGATCAGCTTGTCGGGGAAGCCCTAAAATTTGCGGACCAAGATGGTGAAACACTAGTCATTGTCACTGCAGATCACGAAACTGGTGGACTTTCCCTATTGGATGCCAATTATAAAAAGGGAACTGTTAGAGGCAATTTCAGTAGCGATGACCATACCAATATTATGGTACCTGTCTTTGCTTACGGACCAGGTGCGCAAAATTTTATTGGCATTTACAACAATACAGCCGTTTTCAAAAAGATTATCCAAGCCTATAACTTGAAATAATCGCTTTAAAGTTTTCATACAACATGAAACCCCTTAGTTTAAATACGAGGGGTTTTCACTTTTTCACCGACTACATTCCATAGTTTACAACCACTCCAAAATCCAATTTAAGGATTGATGTTCGATTTTTTGCCTATCTTGTAAGTCAAAAAAACAGAACAACCTTTATGATACCATCAATCAAGCGACTACTGATTTTGTCATTATTGCTATTCAGTATTTCGGCCCAACTATTTGCACAAACTTCTGAAAAAGCCTCTTGGTTTAAAGATGCCCGCTTTGGCATGTTCATTCATTGGGGACTATACAGTGCGGCTGAAGGCATGTGGAAGGGTGAACCTTTACGTTATATGAATAACTATGCCGAGTGGTTAAGATATCGCAACCGCGTTTCCAAAGAAGAGTACGGTACTTTGGCAAAACGTTTCGACTGGAGTAAAATAGATCCTGAGCAATGGGTTCTTCTAGCAAAAGAGGCTGGGATGAAATATATCATCATCACCGCCAAACATCATGATGGTGTTGCCCTTTGGGACACAAAAGTTGGTGATTATAGCCTCCCAAAATTGAGTGGTTCCAATCGGGATGTCATCAAAGATATCGCAGAGGCTTGTAGAAAGCACGGCATGAAATTAGGTTTTTACTATTCCCATTGGATTGACTGGGAACATCCATACGGCTGGAATCATCAACAGGAGCTGTCGGGACATGTTACCGATGCCCAATACAATCAATATTGGCAGGAGAAAGTTATCCCTCAACTTCGCGAACTGATGACCAACTATGGCGACATTGCATTGATATGGTTCGACATGTGGATCCCTTATCAAAAGTCGATCATAAAAAAAGAACAATTACTGCAAGTTGTCAAACTGATCCGTGAACTACAGCCTAATTGCTTGATTAATTCACGTCTAGGTCTTCCTACGGATGCGGAGAACGTGGATTTTGAGACATTAGGAGATAACCAATTTGGCAGCAATTACATTAACCATCCATGGGAAACCCCTGGGACGATTGCCCATTCATGGGGTTACAACGGTCAGGAGAATGAATGGAAATCAACCAGTCAAATTTTCCAATCGTTGATCTCCAATGTAAGTCTCAACGGGGGCTTCACCTTAAATATCGGGCCACGTGCCAATGGAACAGTTCCCTACGAAAGTGTCAGTCGTCTGCACGAAGTCGGAGATTGGCTAAACAGTTATGGAGAGGGCATCTATGGCAGCACCGGCCTTGATCTAAAAAACAACCATTTCGATTGGGGTTACCTCACGACCAAAAAAGAAGGGCAAAAAACAGTCGTATATGCGCACGTCTTTAATTGGCCCTTAGATCATACACTTCGGATTACAGGAATCAAATCGACCCCAGAACAGGTTTCACTGATGAACGGAAGTGTATCTACGGCGCTAAAATTTGATCAAAGTCTCAGTCTAATCCATATCCAATTACCTGACGCGCAACCTGATCATTATGTTTCAGAAGTTAAATTGACTTTTAACAGCCCGCTAGAATTGGACAAAAATACAATCCCGGAATCAACCTTTGGTGGCTTTTCGTTGAAATCAACCAATAGCCTCAACCAAGGACTCAAAATTGTACGCTATAACGGCAAAAATCCAACGCATGCGATCCTGACGGGTGATACGAAGATCGATTGGGAGGTAACCATCCCTGAAGCAGGCGTCTACTCACTCGATTTTTCAGCACATAATCCCAATAAACAAAACAGTGTTTTTGAAGTCAGTACTGCCAATCAGCGGTTGCAAGGAAGTTTTGCTCCTACAAACAAAATGGTGGTCGAGCCCAATGAAAACAACTACACAGAAGAATTTGTCGAAAACCGCATCGGCAAATTTAAATTCGATAAACCCGGAAAATATATCGTAACCTTTAAAAGTAAAGAACTACAGCCACTTTGGTTTAACTGGATTTGGCTCGAAAAAATGAAGAATTAAACATACGTTCCTCGGTACAGAACATGTAAAACACCAGCAGGCAGATTACTATGCCTACATAACAATCTGCTTGCTAGCAATTTATACAAAAAGTTACATATTTTAATATTTATTTATTATTTTGGGGTAAAAGTTACCAATTTTGCAAATAGGGGCTGATAGGCCACTTATGCTTATAAATGAGAAAATTAACCCTAAACATTGTTAGATAATGCATCTGCAACGGGACTCTTTATCTGTGCTTTCTGACCAAACTGTAAATACAAGGTTGGAGGGATTAATCACGACCACCGATGATGGCACTATTCTACTGTTTAACAAACGCGCACAAGAGCTTTTAGACCTCGAAAGTACGGCAACCACCAACAAACTACATGATTTAATTACATTTTACTCAGCAGATGATCTTTCGGAACTATCGCCTACAGAAACGCCATTTTTTAGTGCTCTTTCCAAAAACCAAAACCAAAATGAAATTATCCTAGGAAGAAAAAAGGATCAAGAGTTTAGATGGTATCAATTCAATGTTCATCTTACTATAGAAGACAATAAAAAAGGTCTTTCAATCTCATTTATTGATGTATCGAAATTGGTCAATAAAAATCGTGTCCTAGAAGATAAACAACACCAACTTCAATTGCTTGTTGCCTCATTGAATGATCTTGTATTCGAAGTAACCGATACTGGAGTATTTAAAAACTACTGGACCAACAATCCGGATCTATTGTTCTATACGCCAGAAGAATTTCTAAATAAGAGCCTCACGGAGCTTTTCCCACCTGATCTTGCAGTGCCCGCTCTTCAATTAATACAAAGTTCATTAAAATTGGACCGCGAACTTAAGATGGATTTTCAATCCAATTTAAAAGAGCACAAAGACAAATGGTACCGTTTACAGATAAAACCTATACATAGGGCGCTGAACCGGGTAGCCCTGGTTATTTCCGACATTACAAAACAAGTCGAGTCCAATGAAAAGAGTAAATTCAATGAACACAAATTTAATCAAGCATTTTATTTATCTGGTCTGGGAATCTCTTTGACAAGCCTCGAAGGTTACTGCATAGAATCCAATAACATGTTAACCAAAATTCTTGGTTATTCTCATGAAGAAATGTCGACAACCAAGTTTACTGATCGAACACACCCAGACGATATAGATAAAGATGTTGAACTTAGAGAAAAACTTGTCAGGGGCGAAATTGAAGCATTTACGCTTCAAAAACGCTATTTACATAAATTAGGACATTTTGTATGGTGTTCTGTAACGGTTGCGGCAGTTTTTGATAATGCCAATACCGCACAATTTCTGATCGTCCAGGTGCAGGATATTTCCGAATCAAAAAAGAATATAGAAATTCTAAAGAGGCAAAAGATTGAATCGGATCTAGTCAAAATAGATCTTGAAACCAAAATACGACAACTGGAAGAATTTGCTAACATCCTCGCTCATGATCTAAAGGGCCCACTCAGTAATATACAGATGCTTATTGACGAAATCAAGGTAACTGATGACGAAAAAATAAAAGCAGATTTTATGAACCTTCTGGATATTAGCAGTGACAACCTGACTGAAACATTACATGATTTGGGGGGTATACTTGATATCAAATCAAACAATTCACTGATTTACGAGCAATGTAATTTTCTCGATGTATTCAAAAAAGTGCAACAGCAATTTCTGGAAGAAATACAGCAAAAAAATGCGACTATTTCCATCGAATTCAATGTAAAAGATATTTATTATCCTAAGATTTACCTGGAAAGTATCTTAAGCAATCTCCTGAGTAATGCACTCCGATTTACGGCAAAAGATAGAGCCCCTAGGATCGAAATACATACGCATCTGGAACAAGAAGGAACCTTATTAACGGTTAAAGACAACGGGCTGGGTATTAACCTACCAAAATACAAATCTGAGCTGTTTATGTTCAAAAAGGTTTTTCACCGTGGATTTGAGACTAAAGGTGTCGGATTGTTTCTCATAAGATATCAGATCGAATCATTGGGCGGAAAGATCGATGTACAAAGTAAAATCGATTCGGGTAGTACCTTTTATGTCAAATTTTTAGAAAAAGCATATAAAGATCCGCTGATACAACTATAAAAAATAGCGTTCAATCCTGTTCGTAGAAAATAACTGCTAAGATCCTGGACAGCGTGATCTCACAAGTAAAAGAGTAAAAGAAAAACTGCGATGTCAATCAACGACAAAGATGAGGTTTATTGACACGATGAAAACAATTATTAATCAAAAAGACCATGACTCCTGAAACTAAAAGAACGATCATTCTCATTGATGATAATGCCATTTTACGTACTATTTTCGGCCATATGCTACAGGGATTTACCGACTATGAGATTGACTTTCATTCCTTCAAAAATGCACTGGATGCATTGGATTTTTTGGATAACAATGACATCTGCCAGTCGCTGATGCCACCCATACTCTTTGTGGATATCAATATGCCATTTATGACTGGTTGGGAGTTAATGGATGTACTTGAAAATAGGACAGACTTCATCAAACGAACCAAGATTTTTATTGTCAGCTCCTCTACGAGCAAAAGCGATCAGGAGCAACTGGCTAATTATCCTTTTATAAGCGGTTTTATTCTGAAACCTTTTGGAAAAGAATCTATTTACGAGATTTTGAAAAAAATCGATTAAAAAAAAGCCCCCAAAACTTTATTACTTAATTATTGGAGGGCTTTTTATTTTGACAACTTATTGTTGTGGACAGCGGACAGCCACTGTCGTTATTCTTTTTGAGCGATTAAATCGCCTGACACTTGTCTGCCAACCAATTCTTTTCCTCAACCGTAAGATGATTCGATAATTGATCAAATACCCACTGATTATAGTTATTTAGCCAGGCAATATGTTTCTTATCCAATAAGGATTTTTCGATTAAATCAGTTGCGATATAACATATTGTTAGTGTCTCAAAGTCCAGGAAGTCTCCAAATTCGGAAGATCCTGCTCTACGGGTCAACACGAGGTTCTCAATGCGAATACCATGTTTGCCGACGCGATACAATCCAGGCTCTATTGAAGTGATCATACCTGGTTCAACAGCAACATCTATTGCTGCTGCATTGAACACTTGTGGACCTTCGTGTACATTCAAGAAGAAACCGACACCATGTCCCGTACCATGCCCATAATTGCGTAATGTTTCCCACAATGGACGACGCGTAATTGCATCGATCTGATAGCCGCGCGTTCCAGTAGGGAAGATAGCCTGAGAGCCTTCTATTGTTCCCTTGAGCACAAGGGTATAATCCTCTTTTTCCTCCTGCGTAAGACCTCCAAGCGTTACCACTCTGGTAATATCCGTTGTCCCTGTAGTATATTGCCCCCCAGAATCGACCAATAGTAAACCTTTAGGCTCTAGTGTATAATTCGATTTTTCATTAGCCGAATAATGCGGCAGGGCGCCGTGATCCAAATATCCCGCAATTGTCGTGAATGAGACGTCAACAAAGCCATCTTGACTTTCACGAAATCCACGTAATTTGTCAGCAATAGATAATTCAGAAAGCTCACCAGAGGAGACATTCTCTTCCAACCATTTGAAGAAACGAGTCAACGCTATACCGTCTTTTACAAACGTATGGCGGTTATTTTCAACTTCAACCTTATTCTTAATTGCTTTTAAACTCGTCGAAGGGTTTATTTTCTCAACAATTTTAACCCCTTTAGGTACGCTGTCGAAAACAGCAAAACAGGTACGTTTTGGATCGATAAGAATAGATGCAACCTCCAATGTCGGAACTGTCTCAAAGAGATCCTCATAAGCTGCAATATCCACTCCGTAGCCCTTCAGTTCTTCAGTTGCCTGAGTTGTCAGCTTCGAAGGTTCGATATAAAGCGTTGCATTTTCTGCTGTAATCAATACAAATCCCAAAACAACAGGGTTACAAGGTACATCTTGACCACGGATGTTTAATAACCAGGCCAGGTCATCCAAAGATGAGATCAGATGAGCCTCCGTTCTATTCTTTTTCATCTCCGCGCGGACAGCTTCAATTTTAGAAACCGTTGACTGTCCCGTAATATTTTCGTCCAGCAGGTAGGCCTGTGCCTTAGGAAGCTCTGGTCGTCCTTCCCATAATGATGACAACAGGTCAACATGACCATCTACTTTAATCTCCAAAGGCTCCAAAGTATTCTGAACAGATTGAGCCACCAATAAAGAAGCGAGATTGCCATCAAAAGCAACCTTAGCACCAGCACCCAACTGCTCGCCCAACCAATCAGCATATTCTGCAGCACCCTGCACTTTCAATTTCACCAATTCAAAACCTGTTCCTGCCAATTGCTCCGCTGCTTGGACAAAATAGCGAGAATCGGTCCAAAGGCCGGCAAAATCTTGTGTGATTGCCAACGTACCTGCCGACCCGGTAAAACCCGAGGCCCAGGCAATGCATTTATAACGTTCCGGTAGATATTCACTAATATGAGGATCTGAAGATGGAATGATATATCCATCGATTCCCTGAACCTTCATCGCCTCACGAATGGCAGCTAATTTTTCGATATGCTTCATGTCGTCTATACAATTTTATGCAAGTTAGGATTTTTTAGGGTCGAATGCCTAACTTTAAGCCAAATAAAACAAACGAAGTACAGCGAACGCTTTTCCCTTAAAATAGGCTGCGTTCAAGTCATCATGATAAATCCGATGGAATATCCATGATTGCCTGCACGAATATCGATAACCGTGTTTGCAAACTCATTGAAGATAAACTGGGATATACCACCATAGGACGATAAAAAAATAGTATATATGAACCAAATTCTGCTAAGTACCATTGCTTTTTCTACTTACGCGTTAACGACCGTTACCATTCCATTATTTGCGCAGGATCTTCGCAGTAAAATTCAGGATGCTTTTACGCAGTTTCAAAATCAGGAAAGCCTCAGGAATGGTTTGAGCTCACTGATAGTTTTCGATGGAAAAACAGGTCAGACTGTATTCGCAGCAAATGAAAATATCGGACTAGCAACCGCGTCCACCATGAAGGTAATCACTTCGGCCACGGCATTGGACTTCCTGGGTAAGAATTTTCAGTTCAAAACAACCCTGTATTATACAGGTGAAATCGACGAGAACGGTGTGTTAAACGGAAGTATTATTGTGACAGGTACGGGAGACCCTACCCTTGGCAGCGCTCGCTATCCGGAGACTCAGGCAACAACGATACTGAACAAGTGGCTTACAGCGATCCAAAATGCCGGTATCAAAAGTATTAATGGCGCTATTATCGCCGATGATCGGCTTTATAATGGGAACCAGCTTCCGGGTGGCTGGATCTGGACTGACATGGGTAACTACTACGGCGCGGGGATTTCTTCGCTCAATTGGTGTGAGAACGCTTTTGGCATAAATTTTACCCCAAGTAATAAAATTGGCGCCAAAGCGGAGATCCTTAGTTATACAGCCCAAGTTCCCTACCTGGAAATTATCAATGAAACAACCACTGGTAAATCGGGAAGCGGCGACAACGTATACGCCTATGCTGCCCCCTATTCAACCAAGATATTTGTGCGTGGTTCGTATGGGCAGGATCTCAAGAAAACAATTGAGCTCTCCTCTCCCGATCCAGCTTATGATCTCGCTTATCAATTAAACGAAGTCTTAAACAACAACGGTATTGTTGCCAGCGAACGGCCTGCTACCGGAACGAAGATGGATTCAGTCGATGTTTCAAAAAAACAAACCCTGGATATTCACCTATCTCCAACCTTAGATAAAATTGTCTACTGGTTTAACCAAAAGAGCATCAATCTCTATGGAGAAGCCCTATTGAAAGCGATAGCTTATACAACAGCGGGTAAAACAGGTACCGACGATGGCGCCTATTATATCCAAAAATATTGGAACGCCAAATTAGGCATAAAATCCAGTGAACTCAATAGTATGGATGGTTCGGGACTATCACCTCAAAATCGAGTGACCACAGCCGCGATGAATAAGATTATGCAGTATGCACAAAAACAAAGTTGGTACCCTGCTTTCTATGAAAGTCTTCCCACCTATAACAATATGAAGATGAAAAGTGGAACAATCGGCGGCGTACTTGGTTATACAGGTGTACATACCAATAAAACAGGACAGTCATTTACCTACACGTTACTGGTTAACAACTATGCTGGGTCGGCCTCCAGCATGCGTCAGCAAATGTTTAAACTGTTGGATGTCCTGAAGTAACATATTATTGTCTAATTATAATAAGATATTGGCAAATATTTCCAATTATCAAAAAGAATGATAGATTTGTAGCCTTAAATTAATAAAATCGTAATGAGTAACACTAATCGTAAACAGGCAGCGTTAAACTACCACGCAATGGGTAGACCTGGTAAAATAGCTGTTGTTCCGACCAAACCAACAAATTCGCAAAGAGACTTATCATTAGCATATTCTCCAGGTGTAGCGGAGCCATGTTTGGCTATTGCTGAGAACAAAGAAGATGCTTATAAATATACCGCAAAAGGAAACCTTGTTGCTGTTATCAGTAATGGTACAGCAGTATTGGGCTTAGGCGATATCGGCGCCCAAGCTGGTAAACCAGTCATGGAAGGTAAGGGTTTATTATTCAAAATTTTTGCCGACATTGATGTATTTGACATCGAAGTGGACACCAAAAATGTCGATGAGTTTGTCAACATTGTCAAAGCATTGGAGCCTACTTTTGGAGGGATCAACCTGGAAGATATCAAAGCACCGGAATGTTTTGAAATCGAACGCCGTCTAAAAGAAGAAATGAACATCCCGGTGATGCACGATGACCAACATGGTACAGCAATCATCTCAGGTGCAGCATTGATCAACGCCTGTGAAATTATCGGTAAAGATATTTCAAAAGTAAAAATCGTCGTCAATGGTGCTGGAGCAGCTGCAATGTCGTGTACTGCAATGTATATTTCAGTAGGTGCTAGCAAAGAAAATATTGTGATGCTGGATAGCAAAGGTGTAATCCGTACTGATAGAGAAAATCTAGACAGTATGAAAGCACAATATGCAACAGATCGCGATATTCGCACCCTGGCAGATGCTGTAAAAGATTCGGATGTATTTATCGGTTTATCGGCAGCAGACGTCATGTCGGCAGAGATGTTGTTAACGATGGCTCCAAACCCAATTGTATTGGCGATGGCAAATCCAAATCCTGAGATTGCTTACGATTTGGCGATGGCAACACGTAACGATATTATCATGGGTACAGGTCGTTCAGATTATCCTAACCAAGTAAACAATGTATTGGGTTTCCCATATATCTTCCGTGGTGCTTTGGATGTACGTGCAACAGCAATTAACGAGGAAATGAAAATTGCCGCAGTGCGTGCCATTGCAGACTTGGCGAAACAACCTGTTCCAGAAGAAGTAAATCAAGCCTATAACACGAGCAATTTAAAATTCTCGGAAGAATATATCATTCCAAAACCTACCGATCCGCGTTTGATCACTGAAGTTTCCATGGCTGTTGCAAAAGCTGCCATCGCATCAGGTGTGGCAAAGACCGTAATCGAAGATTGGGATCAATACAGCGATGCCCTACGTAAACGTCTTGGTAAAGATGATGCGATTATGCGCAATTTGACTATGGCTGCAAAAAGAGATCCTAAACGTGTTGTTTTTGCAGAAGCAGACAATTACAAAACGTTGCGTGCGGCACAGATTGTTAAAGAAGAGGGCATTGCGATTCCAATTCTTTTAGGTAGAAGAGATAAAATCGAACGTTTAATCAAAGAATATGCTTTTGAATTGGATGGTCTTGAAATTATCGACCCAGTTGCTGAAGTCGACAACGAAACGGAGCGTTCAAAGAAATTTATTGAGCATCTTTACATCAAAAGACAACGCCGTGGTATATCGAAATACGATGCCCGTAAGTTGATGTACGACCGCAACTATTTTGGTGCCTCTTTAGTGGAATTTGGCGAAGCTGATACCCTAATTTCCGGTATGACCAAAAATTATGCAAATACAATCCGTCCGGCATTACATGTAATCGGTGCTAAACCAGGCAGCCGTGTCGCAGGTATGTATATGATGTTAACAAAAAAAGGACCAATCTTCATGGGTGATACAACCGTAAATGAAGACCCTACAGCACAAGAACTAGCAGACATTACCCTGTTATTGGATAAAGCTGTGAAACGCATGAACATTCAGCCACGTATTGCATTACTATCTTACTCTAATTTTGGTTCAAGCGAAGGAAAAACGCCAACAAAAGTGAGAGCAGCAGCGCAGATCCTACACGATCAACATCCAGAGATTATTGCTGATGGTGATTTACAAGCAAACTTCGCCTTAAACAGCGAAATGTTGACAGCAAATTTCCCTTTCAGCTGCTTAAATGGAAAATCTGCGAATACACTCGTATTTCCTAATTTGGAGTCGGGAAATATCGCTTATAAATTATTGCAAGAAGTTGGTGAAGCTGAGGCTGTAGGTCCAATCCTTTTGGGTATGAACAAACCAATTCACGTATTGCAATTGGACAGCTCTGTACGCGAAATCGTCAATATGGTTACCATTGCCGTAGTCGATGTACAAGCACATCTTAAAAATTTATAGAATAGCTTAAAATCTTCCTATATTCGTATACTATGTACGAATATTTCAATGGAAAATTAGCATATAAAGCCCCCACTCATGTTGTTATCGATGTGAGTGGGATTGGTTATTATGTCCACATCTCTCTCTATACCTTCTCCCAAATCAAGGATCAGGAAAATTGTAAACTATTTATATCACTTCAAGTTCGGGAAGATTCACACACGCTTTATGGCTTTGCGACAGAAGGCGAGAAAAAATTATTCGAAAATTTGATCTCTGTTTCTGGTATTGGCCCCAATACAGGCCGTATGATACTATCGTCAAACACACCCGATGAGATCCAGTCTGCCATCGTCAATGGCCAGGTTGCCCTAATTCAAAAGATTAAAGGAATCGGCCCTAAAACAGCACAACGTCTTATACTGGAACTTCAGGATAAATTAAAAAAACAGGGCTTCGAAGCCTTGGCATCACCTATCGAATCCCAATCTGTGCCAGAAGAAGCATTGTCAGCACTAGTGATGCTCGGATTCAACAAAGTCGCGGCAGAGAAGGTGTTAAATACCATTTTAAAGACCGAAAGCAATCTTTCCGTAGAGGATATGATCAAATTAGCATTGAAACGACTTTAATGCATAAACATTAGCAGTACGTATCAGTTATCTAATGATTAATATCGGATACGTACTGCTAATGCTGTAGCGTAAAAGATATAAAGGAACCTTCGGGTTCCTTTGTTATTTCCCGAACCTCAGTTTTGCAATAAATCGAGGGCTAAAAAGGAAGCATCACAACAGCGATTTATTCTTTACAAAGGCGAGCCCTTTCCTTCTTTTCGCTTTGGTTTTTAGATACAGCAAACGGACATCAAATAGGGATCAAATGTGGTATTTTGACACTGTTTATTCAGTGCTTGTTCAGTGATCGTTCAGTGCTTGCTCAGTGGTCAGTCAGTGAAGACTGAATAAGCACCGAGTAAGCACTTTCTAAAAATTGATTAAATATTGTGTTTATCTTGTACTTGGTATCAACCAAGTATTGCCATCTTCAAAATGGCGTTTGAGGGACTGTTACCAGAAAAGCAGATTCCGTTGTGCTCTACTGAACAGCTGCTCAGTAGAACACGGATAAATACAGTTAAAAGGCATATTTTTTTTACCTAAATTTGGATACTATTCCCCGAAGTAAAATATCCCCTTTAACAGACTAAACAAACGATTGATCTACCCCAATGACGCTATTATCCAAACTACTTCTAAGTGCCCAAAAACACTTTCAGCAGTGTTTTCATACCCTATTTGTTACATTTCCTCTTTGCTAAAACGTATTTATTCACCTATTTTTAGGACTTCTTATTTCAGTTATAATCTCACGCATGAAGAAACTATTTTCACTTGCGCTGGCTCTAAGTGTAGGAGCAGCAGTATTTGCGCAAGAAAAGAAAGATGCTACCTTGAACATTGTGCCATTACCGCAACAGGTTCAAATTAAAAATGGTACGTTTAAAATCAACGCTAACACCAAAATCGCCTTTGATAGCGAAGAGGACAAAAAAGTTGCAATGCTGTTTCAGGATTTCCTAAAAAGCAACTACAATCTCAATTTATCAGTAGTGAAATCAGCGAGCAGCAATACGATCTATTTCTCCTCCAAAAACGCAAAATCCACTAATGCGGAAGCATATGAACTTAACATAAGTTCGGACCGCGCAACTATTAGCGGAAAAGCTGCCGGTCTATTTTATGGTATGCAATCGTTGATCCAACTGCTACCTGTAGATAAAAAGGCCAGTATAGAAATTCAACAAGCTGCAATCCAGGATGAACCGCGTTTTGCCTATCGTGGATTACATCTCGATGTTGGCCGTCACTTCTTTCCTGTAGAATTTGTAAAAAAATACATTGATATTCTGGCATCTTACAAATTGAATACGTTTCATTGGCATTTGACAGACGACCAAGGCTGGCGTATAGAAATCAAATCACATCCAAAATTGACTCAAGTTGGCGGTTACCGCAAGCAAACACTGCTGGGTAACTACAAGACAGATGGCGATTATGACAATACACCTTATGGTGGTTTCTATACCCAGGACCAAATCAAAGAAGTGGTTGCCTATGCAAAAGCTAAATATGTAACGGTTATACCCGAAATCGAGATGCCAGGACATGCATTAGCAGCACTTTCGGCTTACCCAGAATTGGGCTGTGGTGATAAGCCAGGACCTTACACAGCTGCTCAGACTTGGGGAGTGTTTGACGATGTTTTCTGTGCCGGAAAAGAAGAGACATTCAAATTATTGGAAGATGTAATTGATGAAGTCATTCCCCTATTCCCTAGCGAATATATCCACATCGGTGGTGATGAGTGTCCAAAAACAAAATGGAAAACATGTCCATTTTGTCAAAAAAGAATCAAAGACAACAACCTCAAAGATGAACATGAGTTACAGAGCTATTTTATCCAGCGTATGGAAAAATACATCAATAGTAAAGGTAAACGTATCATTGGATGGGATGAGATCTTAGAGGGTGGTTTAGCGCCTAATGCGACTGTCATGAGCTGGAGAGGCGATCAAGGCGCAATTGATGCAGCCAATCAAGGTCACGATGTGATCATTACGGCAAACAGCTATGGTCTATATTTTGATCACAAACAAGGTCCTGATCAAAACAGAGAACCTTTAAGTATCGGCGGACTTTCCACATTGAGCAAAGTATATTCGTCAGACCCAATGCCTAGCAAAATTGCTGAAAACAACAAGAAACACGTTTTAGGTGTACAAGCAAATATTTGGACAGAGTATATTGGATCATCCAATAAAGTCGAATTTACAGTATTACCGCGCGTTTTAGCGCTTTCTGAAATTGCCTGGACACAGCCAGAGAAAAAGAACTGGAAAAATTTCTCAGAACAACGTGCAGCAAATCAGCTGGCTAAACTTGACCAAACCAATACATTCTATCGTGTACCGGAAGTATATGGCATAACAGATACCACCGTATATGCTTCGGAATATACGATCAGAGGTTTGAAACCATCTGTTGAAGGGGCCAAAATTTATTATACATTGGACAACTACGATCCTTCAGAATTGGATTTAGAATATACAGGTCCAGTGAAAATTACGGTTCCTAATAGTAAGGAACGTGTTTTCAAAGCCGTTGTTGTAACGCCTTCCGGCAAAAGAAGCAACTACATTCGGGTGAATATTATCAACACCAAGAAATAATAACATTTGCCTGATAAGAAAGCGCTAATATTCTGTTAACTTTGAACAGCGTATTAGCGCTTTTTCATTTCATGCAGGTTGGAACTCAATATGCCGTGAAGCTTTCCGGACAGGCAAAACATGCTTGGCAATTGTAATCCTGATAGCAAATGCATGATTATTTTTTTTACATAGATTTTTATGGCAGAGGATTTACAAATAGCTAAAGGTAGCAAAGAAGAACAATATCAAAATTTACTTCCTCAGATTGGAGGACTATTGCAAGGCGAGCCTAATCAAATAGCCAATTTGGCTAACATCGCTGCTGCACTGAAAGAACAATTCAATTTTTTCTGGGTTGGTTTCTATCTTGTTGATGGAGACGAGCTCGTATTAGGCCCTTTTCAGGGCCCCGTTGCATGCACGCGTATCAAGAAAGGCCGTGGCGTATGCGGGGGTGCTTGGGCACAGGAAAAAACATTGATTGTTCCTGATGTGGAGCAATTTCCGGGACACATTGCCTGTAGTTCGCTCTCGCGGTCCGAAATAGTGCTACCCGTTTTTAAACAGGGACAGATTATCGGTGTGCTGGACGTTGACAGCAGTGAATTAAATAGTTTTGATGAAGTCGATGAGAAATACCTTACGCAGGTATTACAGCTTTTAGACAGCGAATAGATAAGCTGCGCTATTTTTGATCATTTATTTATTTTCAAATTCCCAGACTTTCACTAATTTGTCGTCACCGACACTAAAGAAATATTGTCCATTTTCGGACCATGATCCTGCATTTACAGATAAATGATGGCCATCTTGCATCTTCTCGCGGCTCATATTTTTCAATAGTGCAAAATCGGCTGTGGACCAAAACTTCAACGATTTATCGCGACTGACAGTTGCAAAAATTGGCGCTTCAGGATGGGGATATATTCCGTATACGGTAAAAAGATGAGGTACAAAGGAAAAATTAGTTGTCAATTGATTTGGATCTGAAATCACCAATTGCGCATCCCTTCCACCACTTAGCAATTTATTATGGATAAATGCCAGCGACGTAGCGGGCATACTATGCAATTTTGAATCAGTAATAACATGAAAGTCAGTACTGTCCAACATATAAACCTGTCCATCTTTATCGCCCAATGCTATTCGTCCAAGTCCTTCATCAATTGCAATTGCCCGAATTGTTGTTGGGGATATACGCTTCTCGTAAATACTTTTATAAGTTGCCAAGTCAATGACATACAATGTCCCCTCTTCACCTACCGCCAAAAGCTCATTTTTCCAGGACATATAAGCCAATGCAAAAATAGCTTTGGTGCTCAGTTGTATGCTTGCTACAAGCTTTTGCTCTTCTACATGTACAAAAAGTAGCTTGCCCTCGCGCAAGGCTATGGCCAGAATCGGCGTACCCGTTATCAACCGTAAAGCGTATACCGATGAACTTACTGCGCAGAGAATACGCTTAAATGCATTCTGCTCAATATCCCATTCGACAACGCCCTTATCGTTACCAGCTGTAAAAAATGTGTGCGTATAATAACCCTTCTCTACACAAAAAATAGGGTTTTGATGTCCTGGTAATGTCGATTTTAATGTAATATCCATAGTAATTTCGCTAAAACTCCTTCTCCAGCCGGATCGCATATTTTACGCCCAGTTTTTATGCTGTAGGACTAAATTCTCCACTGATCGAACTGTGAGTCCAGTAAAAATCAATACAGCAATACGTATTGTTAGCCGGTAGAAACAAGAAGTGCAGTATATCCACAAATATACTGCACTTCTTAGATTATTTTGTCATCTTAGCTTAAAGCCTTCTCCCCGTTTCGGATTTTGTTCAACGGTGTTGCCATCTTCCGATTTTAAGTGAGCTAGGAGCACGAAGTAAGATGTCCCTTCAAATACCTATTGATGTCTGCTCTCGAGGTTTTTCGCAATTGTTTCCAAAGAAAATCCTTTCTCACGCAACAATACGATCAAATGAAACAATAAGTCTGAAGTTTCATTGATAAAATCAGCATCTGTTTCTGTCAATGCTGCAATTACTGTTTCTACGGCTTCCTCGCCAACCTTTTGCGCAATCTTATTGATACCGCGAGAACGCAGGCGATTGACATAAGATTCGTCAGAAGGATGTTCATAGCGATGGTTGACAATACGCTCTAACTCCAACAGAAAGTTTTGGTTAAAGTCTGTACTGAAACAGCTTCTGCTCCCTGTATGACAGGTAGGCCCCATTGGTTCTGCTTTGATCAAAACAGTATCCTTATCACAATCAACATGGATGCTTTTTACATTCAAAAAGTTTCCACTCTCCTCTCCTTTTGTCCAAAGGCGATTTTTGCTTCGGGAGAAAAACGTAACACGTTTCTCTGCTTGTGTCTTCTCCCAAGCTTTCTCGTTCATATAGCCTAACATCAACACTTCCAACGTTTGGAAGTCCTGCACAATCACTGGAACGAGGCCGTCACTTTTTGCAAAATCTAACATGATTTTAGTATTTCAATTTTTAATTATTTTCGAAGAACCGTGAGCTCTCTTTTAACTTCTCAGGATTTCATCCAGCAAGTTTATGACTTACTTCTCCTTGATCAATCTTGTTTTCTATCTTACGACAATTCCATTTTGACGCAAAGTAGCTTTAAGATCGGGAATCAATATTTCACCATAATGGAAGACCGATGCCGCCAGGGCAGCATCTACGTTAGCTTGCTGAAAAACATCCACAAAATGCTGTTGATTACCAGCTCCGCCAGAGGCAATCAGTGGAATATGAATGCGGTCATTTATTGTTTTTAAAAAACCATTATCAAAGCCATTTTTTGTTCCGTCATGATCCATTGACGTCAGCAGGATCTCTCCCGCTCCACGTTCCTGCGCTTCAAGTATCCAATCCGCTGTGCTCAATTCCGTCCTAATGCGTCCACCACTCAGATGGACAAAATGCTGACCGTCGATGGACCGGGTATCGACAGCAACAACAACAAATTGTGCACCAAAAGCTGCAGCCATCTGATTGATAAGATCGGGGTTACGTACCGCCGCGGAATTGATGGAAATTTTATCTGCACCTGCATTCAACAGGATGTCAGCATCTTTGATTTCATGGATACCACCGCCAATTGTAAAAGGAATATTCACTTGACGTGCGACTGCTTTGACTAAATCAATTGTCGTTTTACGCTCCTCATGTGTCGCTGTAATATCCAGGAAAACGAGTTCATCAGCCCCTTGTTGAGAATATTCATAGGCCAATTCAACGGGATCACCCGCATCGCGCAGATCCACAAAATTGACTCCTTTTACAGTCCGCCCATCCTTAACATCCAAACAGGGAATTATACGTTTTGCCAGCATTTTAAAATCTGATTAACGATTTTAAATTCCAATCTTTGATTTCATCGATCGAGATTCTATTTTCATAGATTGCTTTACCAACGACAACAGATTCTACACTGCCCAGTTCCTGAAGTTTCTGAATATCGTCCATTGAACTGATCCCGCCAGAAGCAATTAACTTGATAATCGGAGAATGGTTCAACAACTTTTGGTACAATTCAACACCTGCACCGCCCAATTTACCATCTTTACTAATATCGGTACATAAGAATCTAAAGAACCCTAAAACCAAGCATTTATCAATATATTCGATCAATTTGATTGGAGAGCTTTCCAACCAGCCGGAGTATTTGATGACTTCATCCAATACGTCGATCGCTATAACAATGTGGTCTGCATATTTTATTTTACCTTCATTCAATGTCGCCAGTTCCTCCAAGAATGAAGGATTTGTAATTGCCTGTGTTCCGACAATAACGCGATAAACACCCGCATCTACCAATTCTTTAACCTTCTCTATGCTTCTAACACCACCGCCATATTGAATCTTCATATCCGTCTTCTGGATGATATCAAATAAATAGGCCTGATTGCTGAAGTCTCCTTTTGCACCATTTAAATCAATGATATGGACGAGTTCCGTACCATTTGCGCGGTAGGTTTCGATTTGCTCTTCTAAACTAATCGCATACGTTGTAACGTCATTGTAGTTACCCTCTCTCAAACGGACAACTTTTTTGTCCAAAACGTCTATTGCTGGAATGATATACATAGTCGAATATTTTTAGTCAATTTGAATAGTTGAAAAATTGAGCAACAGCTGCTCTCCTGCTTTTCCAGATTTCTCTGGATGAAATTGTACGCCAAAGAAATTGTCTTTAGAAATTGCAGCCGAAAAAGGCTGTCCATAGACACATTTTGCCGCGGTATATGTCGCATCGAATTCGATAAAGTACGAGTGGACAAAATAAAAATAAGTTTGATCTTCAATATGTGCAAATAAAGGACTATTTGCTGGCACGGAAACACTATTCCAGCCCATATGTGGTACTTTACCCGACTTTTCGGCATCAAAATGTAACGTCTTCAAAGGAAAAAGCTTTAACATTTCGGCATTTCCTTCTTCTGAAAAAGCCGTCAGTAATTGCATACCAACACAAATCCCCAATACAGGCTTTTTTAGCTTTTTAATATAAGGCACCAATCCTGATTCCTGTAGTTTGTCCATTGCTGCGCCAGCATGCCCCACTCCAGGAATGATGATACGATCGTATTGATCGATCTCATCTGCGGTATTGACCATACCATAGGTAAGCCCAACACGATCCAGTGCCGCTGTCAAAGAGAAAATATTCCCCGCACCGTAATTAATAATTCCTATCATCTTACAATACTCCTTTTGTACTTGGCAACTGCATATGGTCGGCATCGCGTCTTACCGCTTTCTTGATAGATTTAGCAAAAGCTTTGAAGATCGCTTCGATCTTATGGTGCTCATTGTCACCTTCAGCTTTAATGTTTAAATTCGATCGTGAAGCATCTGAAAACGACTTAAAGAAGTGGAAAAACATTTCCGTAGGCATATCGCCGATCTTCTCCCGTTTAAATTCCGCATCCCACACAATCCAGTTGCGACCACCAAAATCCAATGCAACCTGAGCCAAACAATCATCCATTGGCAACGTATAGGAATAGCGCTCAATTCCACGTTTGTCCCCTAAAGCCTTCAAAAAGACCTCACCCAGTGCGATACCCGTATCTTCGATGGTATGATGTTCGTCGATATGAAGATCACCTTTCGCCTTGATGGTCAAATCAAGTGCTCCATGTCTAGCCAATTGATCCAACATATGGTCGAAAAACGGCAATCCCGTTTCGATATCAGACTTACCCGAACCGTCCAAATTCAACTGAATAAAAATATCCGTTTCATTGGTTTTACGATGATGTTCGGCAGTGCGCGTACCCAATTTAAGGAATTCATACACCGTCTTCCAATCTGTTGTCTCTAAAGCTATAACAGTTGAATCTATCGCAAGGTTTTCCAAAGCACCTAATTGATCGTTAGCACGCAGCCAAATTGCCTTTGCACCGAGGTTTTGTGCTAATTTAACATCATTCACACGATCGCCGATGACGAAGGATTGGCTCAAATCGTATTTCGACGTATCAAAATAAGCTCCAAGCATACCAACTCCCGGTTTTCGGGTTTCCGCATTCTCGTGTGGAAAGGTTTTATCAATATGTTCCTCGGCAAACACTACTCCTTCTCCTGCAAACGTATCAATCACAAAATGATGGACTGGCCAGAAATTCTCCTCCGGATGGGAAGACGTTCCTAAACCATCTTGGTTGGAAACCAAGATCAATTCGAAATCCAGCTCCTTTGCGATACGTGGAAGATACTGCAAAGCACCAGGATAGAATTTTAATTTGGCAAAAGAATCGATTTGTTCGTCTTCAGGTTCCAAAATTAATGTTCCATCGCGGTCTATAAACAGTACACGTTTTAAGTTATCAGGCATAGTATTATTTATTGATTTGATTAAGTTTTTCTAACAATATTTGATTTTCGGCAGGCGTTCCAACAGTGATCCGTAGGCAGCCTTCACATAATTCGACTTTGGATCTATCTCTAACGATAATTCCATATTGAACTAGATAATCGTAAACTTCACGTGGCTGCTCCATCTTGACCAAAATAAAGTTGGCATCAGAAGGTGTAATATGCTGCACATAGTCCAGTTCAAGCAATTCACGCACGAGTTTCTCGCGCTCCGCCACCGTCTCCTTGATCCAGTCATTGACTTGATCAACCTGATCTAAGGCTTCCAATACAATATCTTGTGTAGCCTGGTTAATGTTGTATGGTGGTTTTATTTTATTGTAAACAGCTATAATCTCTTTACTGGCAAAAGCCATGCCCAGGCGTAGCGCCGCAAGCCCCCAAGCTTTAGACAAAGTCTGCAATACCACTAGATTGGGGTATTCAGCCAGTTCTTGCGTAAATGACTTGACAGCAGAAAAATTAATATAAGCCTCATCGACAACAACAAGCCCCTGAAAATTATTCAAGATCGTTTCAATATCCTGACGACGGATTGAGTTTCCTGTTGGATTATTTGGAGAACAGATAAAAATCAGTTTAGTATGTGCGTCTATTGCACTGGCAATACCATCCAAATCCAGCTGGTAATCAGCAGTAAGGTTTACCTTTTTGAAAGCAACATCATTGATGTTCGCAGAAACTTCATACATCCCGTAGGTTGGCGGAACTAATATGACATTGTCAACACCAGGGGTACAAAATGCACGGTATAAAATATCAATAGCTTCATCACTTCCATTTCCCAAAAAGATATGCTCTGATGGTACACCTTTTATTTTAGAAAGTTTTGCTTTAACTTGATGTTGGAGAGGGTCTGGATATCGGTTGTAATCATGGTTTAAGGGGGATCCAAAAGGATTTTCATTGGCATCAATCAATATGGATGCCTCCCCTTTAAATTCATCTCTTGCGGATGAATAAGGTACGAGCTTCTTAATATTTTCCCGTAGTAGGTTGTTTAAGTTGAATGGATTATCCATTATAAAAAAATTAGAGCCGTAAACTTAGATAAATTGTTCATCATATGCAATATAATAAGCAATTATTCATAGGCGACTATTGGATCTTCAGTTACATTTATCAGCTTGTTCTACCTGGTAGTTTGCTTGTATCTATTCGTTTTGGGGTCCTGTTACTTCTCCTTTATCGCTATTTCATTAGTCTTTACCCGTTAATCGCTGGAATATAAGGGAAAATCAAAAAAACTAAACGGAAAACCATCTACCTTCCACAGAGAGTTCCGTATTTGGGAATACAGTTCTCGCTTCTTCCAATAGGGGATTTAAGTCTCTGTACCGAGCTGAATAATGACCTAATAGCAACTTCTTTGCGTGAGTTTCCTGGGCGATCTCTCCAGCTTCCAGCGCTGTTGTGTGAAACGTCTCTTTTGCGCGATCGACCATATCGTGCAAGAATGTAGACTCATGATACATCAGATTAGCCTTTTGCACATAAGGCAGATATTCTGGCGTCCGTACGGTATCCGAACAATACACATAACTGCGCGATAAGGGGGCAGGAAGGCTCAGATCGTCTGCACGATACACTGTACCACTTTCATCGACGTAATCAAATCCTTTTTTGATCATCGGAAAATAGGCGGTCGGTATATTTAATTCCTGCACGACATCGCCCAGCAATGTTCGCGCGCGGGGTCCCTCATCAAAACGAAAGCCGGTGCAGGCGATACGGTGCTTTAATGGAAAAGCACTTACTTTTAATGTTCTGTTTTCAAAAATAACGCCAGGCTGTTCGGGTGAAATCGGATGAAAAACAAGATTATAGCGTAAGATAGTCTCGGAATGCAAAAACTGCACGTCTAAAATTTCCTTTAACGCAGGTGGGCCATACAAATGGAGATCACTTTTTCGGCCGACAAGGTGCATCGATGAAAGCAGCCCCACCAAGCCCAAATAATGATCCCCATGCAAATGGCTAATAAATATATGTCCTATGCGATTGCTTTTGATGCCGTATCGGCTAAGTTGCATTTGTGTGCCTTCTCCACAGTCGATCAAAAACAATTGCTCATTAAAGTTCAACACTTGGCTAGTCGGATGACGATCAAACATCGGCGTTGCCGAACTATTTCCCAATATCAGAACTTCAAACTTCATATTAATCCTCAATAGTCCCCCGATACTCAGATTCCAATTCGTGCGCAAAGATTAAATCCTCCGCAACCTTTAATGATGGTGCTATTTTCAGCGATTTATCCAAATGCGATACACGAACCATATCCATTAACGTTGGACAAAGATTAACCAAAATAAATATGCCACCAACAGACTGACATAAACGATGGGCAAGCACGCCTAAACGGATACCTACCTCGTCCGTTTGCTTAACGTGGATCATATCCAAAACAATATTCCGTTGTCCAATCGTATTCCGCAACAAAAACTCCCCTTTGAGTTTAGCGGCGTTATCCGCGTCAATCACATCGACATGAGGTTCTATGACAATATAGCGATCGTGCTTATCAATGGTATACTTCATTAGTCTATCTCCTTTGTTTGAGGATACAATGTACTAATAATTTAGCGTTTTCAAGGCGTTTGCCACATTTCTTTCCACACGTTCCAGTACGTTTTCCTGATCTGGGTACACAAACTTCTCTCCGACGATATGCTCGTATAGCTCAATATAACGTTCAGAAATGGAAGCCACGATCTCATCGGTCATCTCCGGAACGACCTGACCGTCTTTCCCTTGGAAGCCGTTTTCAATTAACCATTTGCGAACAAACTCCTTCGACAATTGCTTTTGTGACTCACCTTTTTCCTGGCGTTCCTGATAGCCTTCTGCATAAAAATAACGGGAAGAATCTGGTGTATGAATCTCATCGATCAACACAATTTTTCCATCTTTTTTTCCAAACTCATATTTTGTATCCACCAAAATTAGCCCTCTTTGCGCAGCAATTTCAGTACCTCTTTGGAACAATGCTTTGGTATATTGCTCCAATTGAATATAATCTTCCTCGCTTACGATACCCTTTTTCAAGATATCGGCACGTGAGATATCTTCATCATGTCCAACAGCAGCCTTTGTTGTCGGTGTAATAATTGGCTCAGGCAATTTGTCATTTTCTTTCAGTCCTTCTAGCAATGCCTCACCACATACTTCACGTTTGCCTGCAGCATATTCACGCCAAGCGTGTCCCGACAAGTAACCCCGAATAACCATTTCTACTTTAAACGGCTCACACATTTGACCGATAGTTACACTTGGATCCGGAACAGATACGACCCAATTTGGAATAATATCAGCCGTAGCCTTTAAAAATTTGGCTGCAATTTGATTCAACACCTGCCCTTTATAGGGTATAGGACGTGGAAGTACCACATCAAATGCCGAAATACGATCTGAGGCAACCATCGCCAAATAAGTATCGGCAATCGTATACACGTCACGTACTTTTCCTCGGTAAAAAGCAGTCTGATTTTCGAAATTGAAATTTGTTTCTTTTATAGCATTCATGTTCAAAGTAAAATTCAAATGTAAGTAATTGTTCATTTATGACTGCGTTTAATGACATTCATAAATGCAGCGCATTTATTTAAGAGCTCGCTCGGCTCGATTTGTCTTTTAATATTAAATATCACCATACGCTTCGAGGATGCGGCGAACCAATTTATGGCGAACCACATCTCCACCGCTGAGGTGGATAATGTCTATTCCTTCGATATTCTCCAATAAACGAATCGAAGTAGACAATCCAGATTGATTTTTTTTCGGTAAATCTACCTGTGTCATATCACCTGTAACGATAAATTTTGCCGTCGGCCCCATACGTGTCAAAAACATCTTCAGCTGCATATCCGTTGCATTCTGAGCTTCGTCCAGAATCACAAAGCAGTTGTCAAGTGTTCGCCCACGCATAAATGCCAAAGGAGCGACCTCAATGGTCCGATTTTCCAGATAACCTTTTAACTTCTCTGCTGGAATCATATCGTCCAATGCATCGTAGAGCGGTCTCAAATAGGGATCTACCTTCTCCTTTAAGTCGCCAGGTAAAAAACCGAGATTTTCGCCGGCCTCTACGGCTGGTCTCGTTAGAATGATCCTTTTGATTTCTTTATTTCGAAGTGCTCGAACAGCTAATGCAACCGCCGTATAGGTCTTTCCTGTACCCGCCGGTCCGATAGCAAATAAGATGTCATTTTTCGAAATACTATCCACCATCTTCCGCTGGTTGGCCGTACGTGCACGAACAATAAGACCATTAGGTCCATATACGATCGGTTCGGATCCAAAGGCTGCATGTTTGGCCGCAAGTTCTTTTTCTTGTTGGACAGCAGAACCTGCACTTGCTCCAAGGAGATTTTCAAAATCCAATAAAGTAATGTTGTTAAATTTCTCCAGATGAGCCATGACTTCCTTAAACGATTGCTCAAACAGATCTAATTCCTTCGCGTCTCCCAACACCTTCATTTCACTTCCGCGAGCTACAATCCGCAGTTTTGGGAATTGCTTCTTCAAATAATCGAAGTGCTCATTGTCTGCTCCCCATAATATGGGCAAATTCAGACCATCTAATGCAATTAGTAATTCGTTCAAATTTTATCCTATTTAGAATTAATTAGATTGTAGCCATTACACAATATCGTTCCTGTATAATACTATTCAAAATTAACGTATTCTAACGAAACAACCAAGAAGATACAGCGTACAAACGACGATGATTTAGAAGCTTATGGAGACAGCCCACAAAGGGGCACAAAGATTTCATTATACATAAAATCTTCGCTATGTTTGTGTATATCAATCGAAAAAAGACAGATTCAAAATAAGTTATCCAATTAGCTTTATAAATCATCTGATAAATGGTAATTTTGTCCACTATTTAGATAAATTTAAGGGTATATTTAAGGGAATTCGACAGCAATTCGATCTAGGATTTAGATTATAATGGCAGTAATTACATTAACAACAGACTTAGGACACAAAGATTTTTATCAAGCCGCGTTAAAAGGTAGTCTTTTATCGCAGCTGTCCGGTGCCAATATTGTTGATATTACCCACGAAATTCCAGCATTCAACATCCCTCGGGCGGCCTTTGTATTAGGTAACGCTTATCATTATTTTCCTAAAGGAACCGTACACATTATCGGAATTAACACCCTGTTTCATGAAGAGTCGAAATATATCGGCATGAAATACAACGATCATTATTTCGTCGGTGCCGACAATGGTATTTTCAGTCTATTGCTGAATGGCAATGAACCTCAGGAACTCTATGAGCTCAACTTAATGCAAGACCTTCGGTATCTTCACTTTCCGCTCGCAGATATCCTTTCTAAATCCGCCTGTCATATTGCCAAGGGAGGCAAACTGAAAGAAATCGGAACTTCAATGCAACAGCTCATCGAAAAAGTAACTTTGCAGCCTATCTTTGATAAAGACATGATCCGAGGCAACGTCATTTATGTGGATGCTTTCGGCAATGCCATTACCAACATCTCGAAAGATCTATTCAATAAAGTTCAAAAAGGACGTCATTTTGTCCTTTATTTCAAACGCAATGAAACCATTACCAACCTTTCCTGGCATTACAACGAAGTAGGAGAAGGCGAGAAACTTTGTTTATTTGGTATTTCCAACTACCTTGAAATCGCCATCAATAAAGGTAATGCAAGCCAGCTACTCGGACTTCACGATGACGATTCCAATGTAATTCGTATAGAATTTAAAGATTAATTTCATAAATTCATCTGTAATGCTTTCGCTCCATTTTTTTCCTTGGTCAAACTGATCATAGGGCTAAACTTGTAGATGTAGCTTTATGGCAAAATAAAATTTTACCATGAACGTTAGTTTAAACTAAACATTTGATAAATAGATCGTCCAAATACATGATGAAATTCTTAAGATTCCTACTTCCAATCACCGTTCTTTTTTGCTTCTTTGAACAGGCCAAGTCGCAAAACAACCCAGACTCCAGCTCTTTTGAGGTACAACGAAGCCGTGTAAATGACCTACTCGATGCCCGTCAACAGAAATTCGGGGCTTATGACACGAGCCTCACACAAAAAACAGGACTTTTTGGTCTTTTCAAATCGAAAGGTGACATGCAAAAGAGCATCGATATCCTTAAAGATATCGTCATCACAGATAACAACATTTTCCTGGAAACCCAAAAACTATTGAAAATCAAAGATTTTGAGAAAGATAAATACCAACAATTGGCAACAGATTACGACAAGCAGGTCTCAGCCTATATTGGTACCATAAGTAAACTTCAAAAAGAAAACGAAAAGCTGCGGGCACAGGGAGAGAAAACATCCGAAAATTTACCGCTAAGCAACATCCTCCTCTATATCGCTTTACTTGTTATCGCCGTATTAGGATATGTACTCTATAAATTTAAAGCGCAACAAACAGCTTCAAAACAACAAAATTTAGGATAAAACGCCACAGCAATAGACATCTGCACAACGACAAGCCACTTAAAACTGCTGTTTAAATCAGAAAAAGTACGATTCTATTCAAAAATTGACTAAAGTATGATAGCAAAATATTTTTAATCTCTTTACATTTGTCCTCGCAACAAAATTTGAAGTAGCGGATATGGCAAGAGGATTCAACAGCGGTAATAAACAAGAAGAAGATCTACCAAAACCAAAATTGAATAAGGAGCTCCTATTGAGAGCATCTAAATTGATGACCTATTTAAAACCTTATCGGTTTAAATTTGGGGTCGGCATGTTTTTCTTGGTATTATCCAGTTTGGCCATGCTCGCCTTTCCAGCTTTGCTTGGTGCCATGATTGATGCTGCGCAAGGCAAGCAAACTTATCCCTGGCTTGCACCACACGTCTATTATATTGGTGGAATTGCCTTTATTATTCTGTCTTTTCTATCAGTCGTCTCTTTTTTTCGTATACGCATTTTTGTTGAGATTGCAGAACGTACGCTATCCGCATTACGCAAGGACACCTACCTCAAACTCATTTCATTACCAATCGAATTTTTCGCCAATCGCCGTGTCGGGGAATTAAACAGCCGCTTGTCTGCAGACCTTTCACAGATTCAGGATACGTTAACAACAACATTGGCTGAAATCTTAAGACAGTTGATTAGTCTTTGTTTCGGTGTATTCCTTTTGGTTTGGGTATCTCCCAAACTTGCGCTCATGAACCTTTGTATTTTACCGATCATTGTTGTGGCTGCTATTATTTTCGGAAAATTCATCCGCGAATTATCCAGACAGGCACAGGATAAAATGGCCGAGTCAAATAGTATTGTCCAGGAAACATTGTTGGGGATAAGCAATGTAAAAGCCTTTGTGAATGAATATTTCGAATTCAACCGTTACAGTAATCAGATGGATTCGGTCGTGAAATTAGCGGTCAAAGGAGCTACCTTCCGAGGTGCTTTTGCCTCTTTTATTATCTTCTGTATTTTCGGAGCTGTGATCGCTGTCATTTGGTATGGAGCTGCATTAGTTTCTATCCATGAAATGACAGTAGGCGACCTAACGACCTATATTCTATATTCGATGTTTGTAGCAGGTTCTATGGGTAGTTTTCCGGAGCTATACGCTAATATCCAACGCTCTTTGGGAGCGAGTGAACGGATTTTGGAAATTTTGGATGAGCCACAAGAAAACCTTAATGTGAAACCAACTTGCAAGGAAGTCCACAAAACCATGACCGGTAAACTAAGCTTCAACCATGTTTCCTTTGCCTACCCAAGCCGTCCCGATATTGAAATCCTGAAAGACATCAACTTTACAGCCAATGCGGGTGATAAAATCGCTATAGTTGGCCCAAGTGGAACCGGGAAATCAACGATAGCTTCATTGATTCTACAATTCTACACAGCAAAAAAAGGGGAAGTAAGTTACGACGACAGACCTGCATCCGATTTTGAGCTTTGTGATATCCGCAACCAGGTCGCTATCGTACCACAGGATGTTTTGTTATTTGGCGGGACAATCCGTGAAAATATAGCTTATGGTAAGCTCGAGGCTACAGAAGATGAAATTATAGCAGCTGCGAGACGTGCCAACGCGCACCAATTTATTTTAAATTTCCCTGAAGGCTATGACACCATTGTTGGTGAACGTGGCGTTAAACTCTCCGGTGGTCAGCGCCAGCGCATTGCCATTGCCCGTGCACTTTTAAAAGACCCTGCAATTCTTATTCTGGACGAAGCCACCTCTTCCTTAGACTCAGAGTCAGAAAGACAGGTACAGGAGGCATTGGAGGAATTAATGCGTGGACGCACCTCGATCATTATTGCACACCGACTATCGACCATTGTTGATGCCGATAAAATTATCGTTGTCGAAAATGGAATCGTATCTGAAAGCGGTACTCACTTTGAACTGCTCCAAAAAGAAAGCGGTCTCTATCAGCATCTGTATAATCTGCAGTCAAAGCAGCAGAAAATTGATATGTAAAATTTTGTTAATTATTGATTCTTTTTAAACAAATTCACCCTGTGATTGTTCATTTGGTATCATACTTGATTATCATTTGAATATATAACAAAATAGAAGAATTATGAAAAATAGCAAAAATGGATTAGTGGCATTTGCTTTGGTAGGATTAGCTGCGGGAGCTGCTGCATGGTATCTTTTAGGAACTGATGATGGAAAAAAACAATTAGATCGTGCAAATGATGGCATTAAAAGCTTAACTAAGTCATTGAAAGATCTTTCAAAAAAAGAAGCTAAAAAGGCACAAAAACTAGCCAACAGAGCTTCGGCTGAACTAGACCATTTGAAATCAAAGGCACAAGCAGCGTTCAGTAGAGCTTCAGATGATGCAGATGCATTGAAAAACAAAGCAAAAGAAGCCGGCAGAGAAGCTTTGGACCACGCCAATAATGCCGCTCAAAGTTTGGCAAGCAAAATCGACAATACAACTGATGCTGCAAAATCCAAAATTTCTAACGCATAAGTAGAAAAATAGGTCAAAATACATTTGTATCTTTGCCGCATATGACTTTGCTGCAACAGGTAAAAACTTTAATTCTTAAAGACATCATTCTGGAATGGCGTTCAAAATATGCTATTAACGGAATTCTACTATATGTCGTATCAACTGTTTTCGTTTGCTATCAAGCGTTCAAATCAGTTGATACGGCTACTTGGAATGCATTATTCTGGATCATTATGCTCTTCGCTTCGATCAATGCAATCAACAAAAGCTTCGTCCAAGAAAACCCAAACCGGCAACTTTACTATTATTCACTGGTCGATCCCAGAGCAATCATTTTAGCGAAAGTCATTTACAATATGATGATGATGACCCTGCTGGCGATCATTGCCTATTTTGTCTATTCGACGATATTCAGAAACCCTGTCGGTGATCCAACCCTTTACTTCATTTCGGTCATCTTAGGCAGCATAAGTTTTGCTACTGTTTTTACCATGATCTCGGGGATCAGCTCCAAAGCAGGCAACAATAGCACCCTAATGGCCATCTTGAGTTTCCCCGCCATTATTCCGCTGTTAATCGTATTAATCAAGCTGTCTCGCAATGCAATAGAAGGCCTGGAAAGGGCTTCCAGCAGCAAAGAAATAATCGTATTACTTGCAATTAATGTAATCACCATCACTATTTCTTTGTTGTTATTTCCGTACCTTTGGCGAGATTAAGTGTCAGAATTGAGAACAAACTAAATTCAATTTATCCATGAGAAAAAAATGGTGGAAAATATTAGCGGTAATGATTATCTGTGCGGTCATTATCAATGGTCTTTTAGGACCTGTTCCCCGCCTATTCATCCTTCACGAAAGCATACGAAATGTTTATTTTCATGTCCCAATGTGGTCTGCCATGTTCGTTATGTACTTGGTTTCCGTTATTTACAGTATTAAATACCTCAATACGGGCAAACAGGAGTATGATTTAATGGCCATTGAAGCCGTCAATACCGGAATAACATTTTGTTTTCTTGGACTTGCCACAGGCATGCTTTGGGCAAACATTACCTGGGGAGAACCCTGGCCAAACGATCCGAAGCTTAATGGCTCCGCAATAGCAACACTGATGTATCTGGCCTATTTGGTACTCCGTAATGCGCTGGAAGAAGAGCAAAAAAGAGCAAAAATATCCGCTGTGTACAATATCTTTGCATTTCCAATTATCATCGTGCTACTTTATATTCTACCGAAGATGACAGACTCTCTTCACCCCGGAAGTGGTGGAAACGCTGCCTTTGGCGATTTAAAAATGAGCAGCGAGCTACGTCCTACATTTTATGCAGCGATGATTGGCTGGCCAATGATTGCAGCTTGGATCTGTTCACTCCGCTATAGAGTACGTTTGCTCGAAAAGAAAGATTTGAACGCATAGAATTGAACGGCTAATACAATCCTCTATTTCTATCATAGAGAAATCGGGTAAAGCCCAATCAATAAAAAACAGGATATTACATAAATCAAATAGCGTGTATCGAGTCATGTATAACAATGAAAACGACACGAATAATATTTTAAACAAATGAAAAAAATAACATTGTCAATCGCCTTACTACTCTTATCGACTTTGAGCACATTTGCACAAGATGATGTCGAGATGGCGACTGGATTGCGTAGCGAAGGTAAAATCTACGTTGTTGTATTGGTCATGTTGGTCATTTTTTTAGGTTTGGCTTTCTTCCTTTTCTTGCTCGATCGCCGTATCAGCAAATTGGAAAAAAAGAATAAATAGCATTTTATTGATCGCATACAATGATTATAAGTCAGTTTAGAAATTATTCACCCATCAATATTTTATTTCTATCCCTCGTGGGTTTTGTTTTATGTTTAGGCATATTTCTTCACCTTCCGGACAAACTTGATTCTGTAATCTTTGAACCTGCCTTGGGGAATCTTTTAGGAGAAAATAACTTAATCAACCTCTCTCCTTCGACCAATGTTTTTATCACACTGATCTTGACGATTTTTCAAGCAACGATACTCAATCGCATCACAAGCCATTTTAACCTACTGGGCAAACCCAGTTTTTTGGTGGCTTTGATGTATATGTCACTGGCCAGCTTGTTTTTACCATTTTTGGTACTGTCCCCGACCCTGATCTGTAATTTTATTTCGATATGGATGTTAAGCAAGTTGCTCTCCCTCTATCGGCAGACAGATGTTAAAGCCGAAATGTTTGATCTCGGTATGATTGTAGGTATAGGAAGTCTGATCTACTTCCCGTTTCTGAGTATGTTCTTCCTATTGTGGATAGGCCTACTCATTTTTAGGTCCTTCAATTGGCGTGAGTGGATCACCCCTTTACTTGGCCTGGCAACAGTTTATTTCATCTTAGCGGTTATCTATCTATGGATGGGTAAAATGCAGCAGTTTTATACCATTTGGCTGCCGTTTACCTACAAATTCCCTACTGCTATTCGCATTCAATTAGTCGATTATCTGGTACTCGTCCCGGTAATCTTTACGTTAATACTCTTCCTTTTGGTATTGAAAGACAATTTTTTCAAAAGTGTCGTGCATATTCGCAAGTCATTTCAACTGTTGTTTTTTATGTTATGCCTAGCGATCGTCTCTTTTTATTGGAATAAAAAACTAACGGAGGCTCATTTTTTACTTTGTGCCCCTTCTATCGCTATTTATATGGCTTATTATTTCACCTATGCCAAAAAGAAATGGTTTTTTGAAGTCATATATGCCATCATAACACTTACCATAATCTACTTTCAGTTTTTCTAAACTACTGTACAATAAGTGTTTAACCTTTTTTAACAAAATCGGCTTAACAAGCTCGCAAAAATTGAATAGTTTTGTATGCGATTAAAAGCAAAGAACATTTAATATAAGAGTCAGATAACTCGAAAATTTCACTAAAACTAAATAAACATTAGTTTCTCAATTTTATAGATTGACCATGCAGAAACGCTTTACAAGCTCTCTAAGAAATAAATCACTCCAACTGTTGTTAGCAGGTGGAATTTTAGCTAGTTCTACTACCGCATTTGCACAAAAAACGACATCCGCATCACCTTATTCTCAATTTGGACTTGGTCAGATGCGTGAAGATTTATTGCCACAATATAGAGGCATGGGAGGTGTCAATACCGCTATCCGGAGAATCAATGGCGTATACAATACCAACCCAAGCAACCCTGCATCTTATTCTGCAACACAGTTTACAACCTTTGATGCTGGTTTATACGGGAATTACACGCAGTTAAATTCGACGACCAGATCCGATAATACTGCTGACTTTGCCTTTAGCCACATCACCATGACTTTCCCAATGAAACGATTTGGTGGTATCAGCTTGGGTATCCTTCCCTACTCGGATATAGGCTATCGGACATCTTCATCTGGAACGGTCAATTCTGATCCCTATACGAAAGTATTCACGGGCGAAGGTGGTTTAACTAAAGCCTATGCAGGTTGGGGTGTACGCATTGTAAAAGGTCTGAGTATTGGTGCCAATATGTCTTATCTATTTGGAACCTTAAATGATTATAGCCGTGCAGAGTTTTTGCCTACATCCGGAGCATTAAATACGCAACAACAAAATAAGCGCGAAATCCAAGGAATTATCTTTGATTATGGATTACAGTACGAACAACCTTTAAATAGAGAATATTCGTTGATCGTTGGTTATTCAGGATCGCTAAATAATGACATCAAAGAAAGAACAACAATTTTTAATACAAGAATTACACCTTCAACGGATCCAGACAATCAAAACATTCCTTTGGATAGTACCTATGTTTCTGGCCGTAGCAGCAGGCATTTGACGCTTCCGTTGAAACACAATGTAGGTATTACCCTTGCACGTAATAACCGCTGGTTGGTAGGGGCCGATTTTAAATATGCCGATTGGTCAAGATTTCAGACAAGAGCGGGTGAAAACGAACTACGGAAGAATTATGGCGTAGCCATTGGTGGTCAGATAACACCAGATGTTACTTCGCTCAAATATTTAAACCAAGTAGACTATAGAGTTGGTTTTAGGTATAATAAAACACAATATTTCTTAAGCGACCAAAATATCAACGATATGGCGGTTACTGTAGGCGTAGGTTTGCCATTGGCAAGAAATCAATTTTCAGGGGCCTTCTCTAAAATAAATTTCTCTGCAGAATTTGGCCAAATGGGTAAAATTAGCAATAGCCTCCTACGTGAACGTTATATTAACTTTAATATCGGCTTTACCCTAAATGACCGCTGGTTTAGAAAACCTCCTTTAGATTAATTAATACGATGGTACGCAAGGCATTTGCTTCATCCATATTCCAAAATATATCGCCCCTAGTAATATTATCTTTACTAGGGGCGCTCTCATTGACCTCTTGCGAACCGGATCTCAAAGAGGTGGATCGCCTTGCCAACATGAAAAAGGAAGAGGCGGTCGACATTTCACGTCATGTCGATATTATCTATAGCGATTCCACACGGGTAAAAGCGAATCTCACAGCGCCCGAAATGCGTATCAAACACGATAGCACCGAAGTATACGAATTTCCAAAAAGCATAAAAATCATCTTTTACGATGACAATTTAAAGGAAACTCAGCGAATCACTTCCGACCACGCCATCCGAAGGGAAAAAGAAAAGACGACCACCTTTACAAAAAATGTGGTGGTAACGATGGCTGACGGTTCTGTCATCAAAACAGAAGAGATTATCTACGACGAAAGTAAGGCCGATAGCAACAGCAACATGACCTTTTATAATCATGTTCCCATTACGGCATTCTTTCGAGATAATCGCGGTAACTTACAAGGTTCATCATTTACTTCGGACAAAGATTTTAAACATGTCAATATAGCCAATGCAACTGGGTATACGGTCATTACCAACAACAACCTCTTCCCTTCGTTAGGTAAATAGCTCATCGTGGGCCATAAACCAGATTACGGTTTGGTTTAAAAGCAGCTATGGATCTGATACAATGGCTCCAGACTGTTTATTTATACGATTAAGTTATTCAAAACGAATCATTTGAACTAAAAGAGAACAAAAAACTCCACTTTATACAAATAGTTTTCAAATTTGTTTTGCTACATTAAGGAAAATATTCCGTTTTTTTTTATAAAAATTGTATCTTGCACCGCATTTTGCTATGCTATGCATAAATTAACGAAATACAAGTATTTACACAATATAAACACAATAAGCAGACTATGGGATTAATGGGCTTTTTGCGTAACAAAGCTGGTGTCATCTTGACCGCGGCTATGGCTATCGCAATTTTAGCATTTTTACTAGGCGATGTCGTTCGAGGGGGAGCTCCTTTTTGGGCGAGACATCAAAATCGTGTAGGGGAAGTCAACGGAACTGAAATTGAATATCCTGCGTTCAGTAAGCAAGTTGAACAAACAGAGGAAATGTTCAAACAACAAATGGGCGGTGCAGTCACCCCTCAAATGCGGACCTACGCTGTTCAACAAGTATGGAATCAATTTTTGTCAAGAGAGATCTTGAAAAAGGAAATTGAAAAAATCGGTTTGACTGTCGGTAAAGACGAATTAAATGATTTAGTGCAAGGTAACAACCCTTCGCCTCAAATCGTTCAAGCCTTCACCAACCCACAAACAGGACAATTTGACCCGAGTCAACTGCGTGCTTTTATCACCCAAATGAACACATCAGGTAACCAGCAAGTGGCTGAACAATGGGAAGAACTACTGAAAGGCGTTAGAGATGAGCGTTTAAGCAGCAAATATGGTGAATTGCTTTCCAATAGCGTATATGTTACTTCTTTGGAAGCAAACGAAGAATACCAAGAGCGTAATAAACTAGCAGACTTCAAATACATTCTTTTAGATTACGCTTCTGTTAAAGATGCTGATGCTAAATTGACTGATGCAGATTACCAAGAATATTATAATGAACATAAAAGTATGTTCAAAACACAAGAGGAAACACGTGCGATTCAATACGTAATGGTGGATGCAAAACCTCTTGCGAAAGATTCATTGGCCGTAAAAGAGACGATCAACAAATTGAAACAAGATTTAATCGTTGCTAAAGATGACTCTTTATTTGCTTCGATCAATTCAGACAACAAATTTCCGTTTACTTATGTGAAAAAAGGACAGTTGAGTCCTTCTTTGGATTCAGTTGTATTCAATGTTGCTGCCGGAACAACAGTTGGACCTTTCTTAAACAACAATGCATTTGAAATCGCAAAAGTTGTTTCGACGATCGTAAGCCCTGACTCTGTGAAAGCATCACACATCCTATTGGATCCTGCTGCCGAAGGTGGAATGGATAAAGCATTGGCGAAAGCAGATTCTATCAAAGGATTGATTCAAAAAGGAGACAATTTCGCAGCATTGGCCGTTCAGTTCAGCAAAGATCCAGAGAGCAAAACCAATGGTGGAGAGCTGGGTACTTTAACAAGAGGCCGTATGGCACCAGATCTTGAGACTGCCATCTTCGAAAGTAAAACAGGCGATATCAAAGTTGTAAAATCACAATATGGTGTCCATGTCATTAAAATTGAGAAACAATCAGGTAGTTCAAAATATGCTAAAGTTGCCATCATTGACAAAGTGATCAACAGTGGAAAAGAAACGTTGAACAATGCGCATAGCAAAGCAACAGCATTCTTATCTGCAGCTACAGCACAAAACTTTGCTCAGGAAGCGAAAAAACTTGGTCTAGAAGCAAAAACAGCCTCACGCGTAACAGCGATGGACAATGTACTAGATGGCGCCGAAGCTCCGCGTGATTTAATCAAATGGGCTTTCGAAGCTAAAAAAGGTGAAATTTCAGACAAAGTATTTGAGACTGAAACCTCTTATATCTTAGCAAGCTTGGTCGACATACAGCCTAAAGGAACCCTTTCCTTGGATGCTGTTAAGAAAGATATTGAACCCGCAGTAAGAAATATGGTTAAAGCTAAAATCTTGAAAGATAAATTTGACAAGGCTTTAGCAGGTACATCTTCTATTGATCAAGTTGCACAAAAAGTTGGTAAAGCAGCTATTCACGTTGAAAATGTTGTCTTCGCAAATCCAGTTATCCCTGGTGTTGCATTAGAAAACAAAGTAGTTGGTACTGTTTTTGGACTACAGCCAAACAAACCTTCCAAAGCTATTGAAGGTAATACAGGTGTATATGTTGTACAAGTAAATGGTTTTACCAATCCTGCCGCTATTTCGGATATCAACGGACAAAAGAAACAAATGCTTGCAGCAAAAGCACAACGCGCTTGGGGATCTATTTTCCGCGCATTACAAGACAAAGCTGAAATCATTGACAATAGAGTGAAATTCTTTTAAAAGATTTTTAAGTAAATTTGTAGCCGGACGAATTATCGTCCGGCTTTTTTTTGATGTAAATATGGATATTCAAACAAATATTGTCAACAAAGTTGCGCAAAGTGGGTTAGTCACAGTTGACTTGGCCAACTACCATCCTAAGGCAGACAATGTAGTATATGATATTAAGGATAATCTCTTCCATGGCTTGATTCTTAAAGAAAAGGACTTCCGCGAGTTCATTAAGACACACGACTGGTCGCAATACGCGGGTAAACATGTCGCCATTACGTGTACTGCCGATGCCATTGTTCCGACTTGGGCTTATATGTTATTGGCCAACAAATTGGAGCCCTATGCAACGACAGTTATTTTTGGGGATTCAGAAGAGTTATTACGTATTCAGTATGCTGCGGCAATTGAACAGATTGACATGGAACAATTTCGGGATCAACGTGTCGTTGTGAAAGGTTGTGGCGATACTTTTATTCCAGCGTCTACATTTGTACAGTTCACGGTAAAACTAAGTAAGGTTGCAAAAAGTATTATGTACGGTGAACCCTGTTCTACAGTCCCCGTATTTAAGCGAACACAGCCTAAATAAATCAGCTCAGAAATAAGTATAAGTCATCGTCCATGAAGGTCTCATTAACTCCAAAAGTTAAATTTATTTGAATGAAATTAACATTTCTTTTTCAAACAAATTTCGTAAACTTACGTACATGAAACTTATATCGACTTTGCTCCTTTACTTATCCGTTATCGTAAGTACTGCTTTTGCTCAAGATTTACCGCATTTAAAAGAATCGGCATTTAAAGGTGGTGAGAAATTAAAATATAAACTCCGTTATGGCTTTATTTCAGCCGCAACAGGGACATTAACCGTTGAGGATACCAAGGACGGAGCTGGAAACCCTTCCTTTCATCTATATGCTGCCGGCAAAACAGCTGGCGCCTTTGCGATATATACCGTAAGAAATGAATACAACTCGTATATTAACAGCAAAACATTTTTACCGTATTATTATACAGAGAACATTCGTGAAGGAGGATATAGACGGAATGATAAGGTACGCTTCAACCAGGAGACAAATAGTGTTGTAGGTAATAAAGGGACTTTCAACTCGAAGGTAGATCAGACTTTCGACTTGCTTTCTTCCTATTATTTTGCCCGTAATCTAGATCTGTCGACTGTTAAACCAGGAGAATCTTTTAAGCTGACTTATTTTTTGAATGATGAGATTGCCACCTTAGGCATACAATATATTGGAATAGAAAAAATAAAAACAGAATTAGGCACTTTAGAATGTCTCAAATTCAGTCCTGAGATTAAACCGGGACGTATCTTTAAAAAAAATAGCAAGCTTTATCTGTGGGTAACCAATGATGGCAACCGTATTCCGGTCAAAGCCAATGTAGATATTCTCATCGGCTCGGTAACATTAGAATTACTCGAAGCCAGTGGATTAAAATACAAATTGGGACAAAAAGCAAGCTACTCAAAATAATTAGAATGATTGAAGTAGGAAATGTATTGGTGCACGAAGATCTAATCAACAATGACTTTGTGTGTAATTTATCAAAATGTAAAGGAATCTGTTGTATTGAAGGCGATTCAGGCGCACCTTTATTGGAGAGTGAAAAGGCTATATTAGAGGAGATTTATCCCCAAGTAAAACCCTATATGACCGAGAAAGGTATTGAAGCGATTGAAGAGCAAGGGAAGTATGTTGTCGATGTTGATGGCGATCTAACGACCACCTGTGTCGATGGGAATAAAGAATGTGCCTATGTGACCTGGGAAAATGGCATTACAAAATGCGCTATCGAAAAGGCGTACGAACTTGGCGAAGTCCATTGGCGCAAACCCGTTTCGTGTCACCTCTATCCTATCAGGACAACACATTATCCCGAATTCGACGTACTTCACTATGACCGTTGGCATATCTGTAAAGATGCATGCTCATTTGGCAAAGAATTACAGGTCCCTGTATTTAAATTTTTAAAGGATCCTCTCATCCGCACCTATGGTGAAGAATGGTACAAAAATCTTGAGAAAGCAGTCGAAGAGTTGTAACAAAATCACTATCTTTAAGCTTTAACTATTTTGGTATTTCACCCCAATTCATGTCAAAATTAAGAGAGATCCAACGCCCTATTGCCCACGAACTTGAGGCTTTTGAAAAAAAATTCAAAGCTTCAATGAAAAGCTCCGTCCCCTTGTTGGATCGTATTACACAATACCTGATCAAACGTAAAGGCAAACAAATGCGGCCTATGTTTGTGTTCTTTTCTGCTGGTATATGCAACGGAATTAATGAGTCCACTTACCGAGGAGCTGCTCTCGTAGAATTGTTGCATACCGCCTCACTCGTACATGATGATGTGGTGGACAATTCCTATGAACGCAGAGGTTTTTTCTCCATCAATGCATTATGGAAAAATAAAATAGCTGTTTTGGTGGGTGATTTTCTCCTGTCTAGAGGCCTGCTCCTTTCTGTAAAACATCAGGATTATCACTTGTTAAAAATTGTATCGGAAGCTGTGGATCAGATGAGCGAAGGTGAATTGCTTCAAATCGAAAAGGCCCGTAAACTGGATATTGAAGAATCTATTTATTTTGAGGTCATACGGAAGAAAACAGCGTCGCTGATTGCGTCTTGCTGTGCCTGTGGATCGGCTTCTTCCAATGCAGATCAGGAAACTATAGATAAGCTCCATCAATTTGGTGAAAAAATCGGAATTGCATTTCAGATCAAGGACGATTTATTCGACTTTGGGTTAGATGATGTCGGTAAACCACTCGGCAATGACATCAAAGAGAAGAAAATGACCTTACCGCTAATCTATGCCTTGAATCAAGTGACTTCAAGTGAAAAGCGTAGGATCATTAATTTGATTAAAAACCATAATGAGGATGCACACAAAGTGGCTGAAGTCATTGCCTTTGTCCGCCAGAGCGGAGGGCTCGAATACGCTACAAACAAGATGCTGGAATACCAACAAGACGCTTTCCGGATTTTGGAAAACTTTCCCGACAGTGAATACAAAGCGGGGTTGGAGCAGCTGGTAAAATATACAACAGAAAGAAAAAAATAAAATGAGTCACGAATTAATGTTTTTTGGCGGATTCCTCATCTTTATTGCACTTATGCTAGCAATAGATCTAGGCTTATTCTCCAAAGGCGACAAACCTGTTAGCCTAAAGATGGCTAGCATCATGAGCGCCATCTGGGTCTTATTCTCATTGGGTTTCTATTGGCTTCTTCGTCACTATGGATTTGAACTACACAACATCCATGACTTAGACCACCTTCAGGAAATCATTACCAAACACCACCACGATATTAAAATCATTCCGGGTGATTTAGCGGCGAGTCTCGAGCTCTACAACAAAAATCTTGGGCTGGAATATCTCACCGGTTATGTTGTGGAATATGCCTTATCCGTAGATAATATCTTTGTGATGGTATTATTATTCACTTCTTTTGGTATTCCGGAGCGCTATTACCATAAAGTTTTGGTATGGGGGATTTTGGGCGCAATCATTATGCGTTTCTTATTTATTTTCCTTGGCGCTACCCTGATTGCTAAATTCGGCTGGATTCTATATGTTTTTGGCGCTTTTCTGGTCTTTACAGGTGTAAAAATGTTTATCAACCGCAACCAGGAAGAAGAAGTAGATCCACAGAACCACCCAGTTGTTAAATTCGCTTCCCGATACTTTAAGGTAACACCAAAATTAGATGGCGGGCACTTCTTCCATGTAGAGAACGGAGTGAAATATATGACGCCACTATTTCTTGTATTACTGGTCATAGAATTTACGGATTTGATTTTTGCTGTGGATTCTATCCCTGCAATTTTCTCAGTTACCAAAGATGCCTATGTTGTATTTTTCTCCAATATTTTTGCCATACTTGGATTGCGGTCTATGTTTTTCCTTTTGGTCAATATTATCCACAAGTTCCAATACCTCAAAGTCGGTTTAGCATTTTTGCTGGTCTTCATTGGTTTAAAGATGCTGCTGCATCACTGGTTGGCCGAAGTAGGTTTTACAACAACACATTCATTGATTGTTATTGTCAGCATACTTGCATTGAGTATCATTGCTTCGCTGCTTTTTCCAAAAAAGCCTTCACCGGCTGATTAAGTGATTATTGACAAGCTACCGGTGGTCATCGTTCGACAAAAAACACCGGTAATCAGCGCTAAATTATAAACGATACAAAACACCATGGTCAGAAAGAAATTTCTGACCATTTCTATTTGATGTTAACATTTCTTATATATCCTATTCTCCAACAAAAGATTAGCAAAAAAATAGTAGATTTTTAAGAACAATTATTTTACAGAGGAATTTACCTTACTAAATTTAATTTATTTAATTTAGCACCACACTAAATTAACAAAATACTAACAATGAATTGGAATAAAACGATTGTACTAGCTGCTTCACTTTTCGTAGCTTCGTTCCAAGTACAAGCACAGGACAATTTGATCAATGCACTAAAAGCAAATCAAAATGACAATAGCAAATCTGGATTTACATTTACTGAAGTTATCAATCTAGGTAACACATCCATCAAAAACCAAGGTTCATCAGGTACTTGTTGGTCTTATTCAGGTAATTCTTTCCTGGAGTCAGAGATGATCCGTATGGGTAAAAAACCAGTTGAGATCTCCCAAATTTATACTGCGCGCAATACGTACTTAGACAAAGCTCGTACTTATGTACGCCTTCATGGTGGATTATCATTGGGTGAAGGTGGTCAATTCCATGATGTTTTGAACTCATTCCGTAAATACGGTACAATGCCGCAATCTGCTTACACAGGTCTTCACTACGGCACTACACGTAACAACTTTGGTGAAATGACAAATATGTTGGATGCGATGTTAGGAGCAGTAGTAAAAGGCAAAACATTAACGCCAAACTGGGAGAAAGCATATACCGCAGCGATGGATTCTTATCTTGGAGAAGTACCTGAGAAATTTGATTACAACGGTAAATCTTATACACCACGCACTTTTGCAGATCAGGTAATCGGTATCAATCCGGATGATTACGTTGGTATTGCTTCGGTAACTGACCATCCATACTATAGCCAATTCGTATTGTTGATTCCTGACAACTGGTCATTCGACCGTTTCTATAATGTTAAGATGAACGATTTAACGGACATCATTGACAATGCGTTACAAAAGGGCTATACTGTAGCTTGGGCAACTGACGTATCAGAAAAAGGCTTTTCTTGGAAAAACGGTGTAGCTTATGTGCCAGAAAAACCTTTCGAGGAAATGACAGATCAGGAAAAGTCAACGATGTTCGTTGGTCCTAAACCAGAGTTAAAAGTAACAGCGGAAGAAAGACAAAAAGCTTTCGACAACTGGCAAACTACAGATGACCACGGCATGCATATCGTAGGTCTTGTAAAAGATCAAAACGGAAAAGAGTATTACATCGTTAAAAACTCTTGGGGCACAACAAATGACTATCATGGTTATTTGTATGCGTCAAAAGAATTTGTACGTTATAAAACAACTTCTTTGATGTTACATAAAGACGGTCTAACAAAAGATTTAAAATCGAAGATAAATATCAAATAAGCGATTTATCAGTCCACGAAAACACCTCTGAAATTAATACTTCAGAGGTGTTTTTGTTTTCAGATTAATTTAATAACTTAAACATAATTATGAATCTTTTGTTGAGTGAGTATGAGAAGTATAATCGCATTATGCCTTACAATTTTATTCGGGAATTTGGCTCAGGCCCAGACCAAGGGGGTGAAATTTGTAGAAGGGTTGAGTTGGAAACAAATAAAGGAGCGGGCACAAGCTGAGAACAAGTTTATCTTCGTAGAGCTATTTGCAACCTGGTGTGGCCCATGCCAATATATGAGCAATGAGATCTTTCCCTTAGAGCAGGTGGGGCAGCCAATTAATCAGAACTTCATTAGTGTTAGGGTACAAATGGATTCCACAGAGTCCGACAATGCCAATGTCAAAAAATGGTATGCCGATGCGCGTGCTATTTCCAATGAATACAATATTCAATCCTTTCCCACATTTCTTATCTTTAATCCCAGTGGGCAAGCGGTACACCGGATTGTCGGTGCAAGTGACGCTCCCGAATTTGTCGGTCATGTGATGGATGGACTCTATCCCGAAACACAGTATTACACGCTGTTAAAAAAATTCGAGAAAAGACCTCAAGATATTTACACAGCCAAGCAGATGCTGAAAGCAGCAAATATCGCTTACGATGAAAATACAGCACGAAAGGCAGAAAATACCTTAGCAAATTCATTGGGCACGGATGAACTATTCAAAAAAGAAAATGTCCATATTTTATTGGCGGCTGCCAAATTCACCAATTCAAAAGCTTTCAATCTTATTCGCAACAATAAAGAGAAAATTGATATTCTATTAGAGTCACCAGGTATTGCCAACCGTACTCTGGCAAATGTTGTCGTCAACGAATTATTTCAGATTAAAATAGATGCCAAACATGAACCCAACTGGGATAGTTATCAAAATGAACTTGCTGCAAAATATCCAGACATCGATTTCGTTCCGATGTTCAAGAAGATAAAAGCACACTACTACCTTCAGGTGAAGAATTATGTAGCCATGAAGAATACGATCAATGATTACCTTTCGTCAGAAGATTTTACTCCACATCAATTAAATACCTTTGCCTGGACTATTTTTAACAATAGTAGCGATGCTGCATGTATTGAATCCGCGTTAAGCTGGAGCAAGAAATCCATCATTGAAGATCCAAGCAGTGCATTCTTGGATACCTATGCAAACCTACTCTATAAGAAAGGAGAAAAAGAAAAAGCCATAAAGTGGCAAAACAAAGCTATTGAAATGGCCAGTGAGGACGATCGTCCTATCTATCAAGAAACACTGGACAAAATGATGAAAGGAATAAAAACTTGGGAGAACTAACCTTATCCCAACTAATGCGAACGATTAAATTAAAAATCTAAAATACCAACATTATGAAAAAATTGATTTTAATGCTATTTCTAATCCCTACCCTACTGTTTGCGCAAAGCGAGGGGGTCAAATTTGAGCATGGGCTCAACTGGAGTCAGATTAAAGAAAAAGCGGCTAAAGAAAACAAATTCATTTTTGTAGACTGTTTTACAACCTGGTGTGGTCCTTGTAAATATATGTCGAGTACTATCTTCCCACAAGCTAAAGTAGGTGATTTCTTCAATGCAAAGTTTATCAATGCAAAAATTCAGATGGATAAAACCAAGAATGATAATGAAGATGTAAAATCATGGTACGAAGAGGCCGACCGTTTTGCCAAAGATTATAAAGTTAGGGCATACCCAACTTTTCTGATCTTTGATTCAAAAGGTACCCTTGTTCATCGTATCGTTGGTGGCGGTGAAGCGGACGATTTTATAGCGAAAGCACAAAAATCACTTGATCCAAATACACAATATGAAACGCTATTAGCAAAATTTAATGCCGACCCAACTAATGTAAACATTGCCAAAAGTATGGCTATGGCAGCCAAAGAAGCTTATGATCAAGAGACACAGGCAAAAGCGGAAGGAGTCGTATTAGCGTCCTTGACTACAGATCAAATCTTTACAAAGGAGAATATCAGTTTACTACTTTCGGCGGCAAATGTTGTCGATTCTAAGGCTTTTAATTTAATCAAAGATAACCCTGCTAAATTTGACGCCGTCAGTGAAAAAGTAAAAGCAAATGACTTCTTGTCCCAGCTGTTGGTTAGTAACGCCGTAAATACCAAAATCCGGGCAAAGGAAACGGTTGATTTCGCAAGCATAGAAAAAGAATTGGCGCAAAAATATCCAACTGTCAATACAGAAAAAGCAAGTCTCGAAATGCAACCACGTTATTACGGTTATACCAAAAATTACCCGGGCTTAAGAGATAGCTTCAATAAATATATTGCAAAATATGGTTCGACCATCACAGCAGCGGAATTGAACAACATGGCTTGGTCTATTTTTGAAAACTGCAATGATCCTGCCTGTTTAAAAGCAGCAGCGGAATGGAGTAAATTGTCCAATGAGAAAGAAAAGGATGCGCCGATGTATCTAGACACTTTTGCAAACATATTGTATCGCCTTGGAGAAAAAGAAAAAGCAATTAAAACGCAAGAAAAAGCAATTTCACTTATAACAGATGCTACCCAAAAAGAAGAATATGTAGCGACCTTACAAAAAATGAAAAAAGGTGAAAAGACTTGGCAATAAGAAGATATTCTAATCGTCGATGAATAAAAAAGCCGCGGTCAATAACTTGATCGCGGCTTTTTTATTCATTGCTCTACAAACAGTGCTTTGAACCAACAGATAATGCTTTGAGCACTGGAAAACTGTCTACTTACTTTAACTCTTTAATACCCATATTCCAGAGCGCGAAAGCATATTTATCAACTGTACTATTGATCAGAACTTCTGTTGACCGTCCAGCACCGTGGCCAGCTTTTGTCTCAATACGAATCAATACTGGGTTATCACACGCTTGCTTTGCCTGCAGTTCGGAAGCAAACTTGTAGGAGTGCGCCGGTACCACCCGATCATCATGATCTCCGGTAAAGACCATCGTCGCAGGGTAACAAACCCCAGATTTCACATTATGCACCGGAGAATATGCTTTCAGATAATCAAACATTTCTTTGCTATCACTGACCGTACCATAATCATAGGACCAACCTGCACCAGCTGTGAAGGTATGATAACGCAACATGTCCAAAACACCAACCTCAGGCAGTGCGACCTTGGCTACTTTGGGATCTATTGTCATTGTTGCTCCAACGAGCAAGCCACCATTTGAGCCCCCCGATAAAGCAGTATACTCGGGTGATGTATAACCATTCTCCTGAAGATAATGTGCCGCGGCAATAAAATCGTTAAACACATTCAATTTGTTGAATTGTCTACCGCCATCATGCCATTTCTGACCATATTCACCCCCTCCGCGCAAATTCGGAACAGCATAAACACCACCATTGGCCAACCAAACTGCAACGGAAGTACTAAAGGCAGGTGTCAAGCTGATATTAAAGCCGCCATAACCATACACAATCGTCGGGTTTTTCCCATTCAAGATAATCCCCTTTTTGTACGTAATAATCATCGGAACCTTAGTACCATCTTTGGATGTGTAGAAAACCTGTTTCGATTCATACTGATCGGAATCAAATTTCACCTTAGGTTTGATATAAAGTGTAGACTGACCAGAATTTACGTCAAACTTATAACTTGAAGAAGGTGTAATGTAATTTGAAAAACCAAAATAGATTTCTTTTTCCTTTTTCTTACCCGAAAAACCACTCGCCGTACCCACACCAGGCAATTCTATTTGCCGAATCTTTTTACCCGTATAATCGTATTGAATCACAACCGAAACGGCATCTTTCAAATAGTTTGCAAAAAGATAGCCCCCACCTGTACTGATCGAAAGTACATTTTCAGTCTCTGGAATAACATCTTTCCAGTTCTCCTTTGCAGGATTCTTCAAATCAACTTTTACCAAACGGTTGTTGGCAGCCTTGTAGTTCGTCTCCAATAAGAAACTATCCCCAATATTGTCAACGACACCTGTATTTGCGTCAAAATGATCTTGTAAGCAGACAATCTTGCCGTTCGGCTGATTGAGATCCTGATAATAAAGTTCATTTCCTGTTGTCGTATTTGCAGCAGAAATAATTAAGTAACGTTGATCGTCTGTTAATGAAGCCCCTACATAACGTCGCGGTGTTGCCGGGCCGCCAAAAATCAATTTATCTGTAGCTTGCGATGTCTTCAGTTTATGGTAGTATAATTTATGTTGGTCTGTTTTTTCAGAAAGTTCAGATCCCTTTGGTTTATCGTAACTCGAGTAATAAAAACCATCATTTCCTTTCCATGCAATACCAGAGAATTTGACATCCACTAGCGTTTCACCTACAGGCGACTTATCCTTGGCATTCAATACAATGACTTTCCGCCAGTCTGATCCTCCTTCAGAAATAGAATAGGCGACTAAGCTGCCATCCTTTGAAAACGAAACATCGGCCAATGAAGTTGATCCATCTTTCGAGAATGTATTTGGATCTAAGAAAACTTCTTCTCCTCCCGTCTCCCCTAGTTTACGATAAAGCACAGCATGTTGCTGTAAGCCGTTATTCTTAAAAAAATAAGTATATCCACCTTCCTTAAACGGAGTCCCTATTTTTTCATAGTTCCATATTTCGGTTAATTGATCTTTTAATTTTGTACGGAATGGAATTGCATTCAAATAGTCAAAAGTCACTTTATTCTCTGCCTGTACCCAGTTTTTTGTCTCAGCTGAACGATCATCCTCCAACCAGCGGTAAGGATCTGCAACCTTTTCACCCCAAAATTCATCCACGACGGTTCCTTTATTTGTCTTCGGATATGTTAACTGTTGTCCATAACCGGTCGTCGCCGTACCTGCCATACCTATCATCATTAGAATAAGGCCAAAATTTTTGTTTATCATAAAAAATCGTCTACTTGTTTCAACCAACCTAAGTTTTATTCACTTAGCACCTGAAAATTCAATTTGAGTTGAATATAAATAAATTTATCGATCTCTTATCTTAAAATATACGATACACCTGCATTTTTTAACGCACAACAACCTATCCAGCAACATTATACACATATTTCTTTGCGGTATATTTTCATAGCAACCGAAATTTCTTTAGATTTATTTAAATCTTGAAAATATCACAACAATGTTTAAAAAAGTCATATATCTCTCTTTGTCAATTTCCATTCTTCAAATTGGAATAAGCGAAGCACAACAACTTCCCATAGATCAACAATATCGAGCCACTCCTACGAAGATCAACAATCTTGTCCACACCAAGCTGGATGTTCGTTTTGACTATACCAATCAATTCCTCAATGGAAAAGAGTGGATCACGTTACAACCCCATTTCTACCCAACGGACTCTCTTCGCCTCGATGCAAAGGGCATGGATATCAAACAGGTTTCTTTGGTCAATGGCTCACAATTGATTCCCTTAAAATATACCTATGATGATCATTCGATACTGATTAAGCTGGACCGTAATTACCTTGCCAAGGAACAATATACAGTATACCTCGATTACACAGCAAAACCCAACTTATTAAAAGTTCAGGGCAGCGCAGCGATTAACGATGCTAAGGGACTATATTTTATCAACCCTGATGAGCGCGCGCCGAACAAACCTCGTCAAATATGGACACAAGGTGAGACTGAAGCATCATCAGCCTGGTTCCCGACGATTGATCGCCCCAACCAAAAGACTACAGCAGAAATCTCCATGACTGTTCTTGACAATTATGTAAGTTTATCGAACGGTGCATTGAGCAATCAACAGAAGAATAGTGATGGTACACGTACAGATACCTGGAAAATGGATTTACCACATGCCCCATATCTATTTATGATGGCCGTTGGTGATTTTAAAATCTATCAGGACAAATACAACAATATCCCCGTTGACTACTACCTTGAACCTAAATATGCGCCCTATGCCAAAGATATCTTCGGTAAGACACCAGCGATGATGGACTTCTACAGCAAGACTTTGGGTGTTCCTTACCCTTGGAATAAATATGCGCAGATTGTCTGTCGCGATTATGTCTCAGGCGCCATGGAAAATACAAGTGCAACATTACATGGCGAACATGTACAAAAGACAAAACGCGAATTGTTGGACGATAATCAGGAAGGAACGATTGCGCATGAGCTATTTCACCAGTGGTTTGGTGATTTGGTCACAGCAGAATCCTGGTCCAATTTGACCATGAATGAATCTTTCGCCACTTTCGGCGAGGTTATCTGGCGTGAACACGACGGCGGTAAAGATCGTGGAGATAAATCTAGATTTGAAAAACTCCAGTCCTATCTCAAATCGACTAAAAATGGGAAAAGCCCGACTTTAGCCCGTTATCATTATCATGATAAAGAAGATATGTTTGATAATATCAGCTATGCGAAAGGCTCATTGATTCTCTATGCACTAAAAGAGCAAATGGGTGATGAAGCGTTCTATCAATCGTTGAAAAAATACTTGACAGACAATTCTTTTAAAACCGGTGAACCGCAACAGCTCCGTCTAGCGATGGAAGAAGTGACCGGCAAAGACTGGGCTCCGTACTTCAATCAATGGTATTACCAAGGCGGGCATCCAATTTTGAAGATCACAACAAGAAACGGAGAGAACAGTGTCATACTGAATGTAGCCCAAATTCAAGATTCTACAGTACAGACTTTCCAGCTTCCCTTGGCCGTCGATATCTACACCAAAAATGGGAAGATCAGACAGACATTTCAACTCAACAGGCGGAATGCCCAATTTATGATCCCGCTACCTGCTGCTGTTGAATTTATTGATATTGATCCCGAAAAAACACTCGTGGGTCAAATTCAAATCGATAAATCAGATGCCGACTATTTATATCAATATGAGCACGCCCCTACATTTGCCAACCGCGTCGGTGCGATTGCTTATGCCTCAAAAAATCCAACAAATACCATCAGCCAGCAAATCTTAACAAAAGCATTGGCGGATACCGATGCGGATCTTGCCGCAACAGCGATTCAAGGTCTCGATCTAAGCAATCCCGCGGTCCGCAAGTCAGCCGAAAAAACCATCTTGGCACTTGCAGAGAAGTCCGAAGCCTCTGTTATCCGTGCCTCTGCGATTCAAAAGCTTGCACAGACAAAAGATAAAAAATACAAAAATCTAATTCTGAATGCTGTAGCTGACAAATCCTATATGGTTATTGCAAGTTCAATCATGGCAATAAAAAGTGCTTATCCAGATCAACTTCAGCAGTCTTTGAAGCGCATTGATCCCGATGCTACGGAATATCTAAAAGCGCTGATCACCGAATTATCTAAATCATAGCAAAATATATTGTGGAGGCGAATTTTGTATTCGCCTCCATTTTTTTTAGTTTTGGCCACATGTCAACAAGAACAAAAATTTATTTTGCCTCCGACTTTCATCTTGGATCTTACCCCTTGGAACGTTCACGGGAAAGGGAGCTGCAAATTATACAGTGGCTGGACCAGATCAAAACAGATGCTGCACAGCTCTGTCTTGTTGGTGATATTTTTGATTTCTGGTTTGAATATGCGACTGTTGTCCCAAAAGGCTATATCCGCTTTTTGGGTAAATTAGCCGAAATTGCAGATCTCGGCATTCCCATTACTTTATTTAAAGGCAACCACGATATGTGGATGTTTGATTACCTCAAAAAGGAATTAAATGTACGCATCATCGACAATGAGCTGGAGTTACATCTCAACGGAAAACATTTTTACATTCACCACGGCGATGGTTTAGGTTCGGGAGATTACAAATACAAGATACTCAAGAAAGTATTTCGGAGCCGTCTCTGTCAATGGCTATTTGCACGGTTGCACCCAAATCTCGGAATCGGAATCGCGACACGTTGGTCCAAACATAGCAGGCTTTCGAATAATGAGGACGAAAAGTTTCTGGGCGAAGACAAAGAATGGCTGATCGGTTATGCAAAGGAACTGGAGTCAACCCAACATCACGACTACTATATCTTTGGCCATAGACATCTTCCCTATGATGTTGAGCTGAACGCCAATAGTCGTATTCTAAATTTAGGGGAATGGATCAATTACCATACCTATGCAGTTTGGGATGGTGAAACTTTACGTTTGGAAAAATGGGCGAGCAAATCCTAATTTCTTTATCCGATTGCCTGAACGGTTATCACTTTTTAACGCCTGAAAGTGCTGCAAAATTGGAGCAGGTCAGTAAGAAAATTACGGCGAAAAGAAATAGCCTGTTGATCGAACAGGACAAAATTCAAAAAGACATCTATTTTCTGGCTTCAGGATTAGCCCGCGTTTACTACGAGACGGCCAACCGCCAGATTACCCTGGATTTTGTTTCACCCGGCGGAACACTCATATCCATGAATAGTTATGTCCATGATACCCCAGGTTATGAAAACATAGACCTTTTGGAGGATAGTGTTGTTTATCAGATAGACCAAAAGCAACTTTTTGACCTCTACGAAAGTGATATTGCCATTGCAAACTGGGGAAGAAAGATGGCTGAACTTGAATTCATCAAGGCCGAACAACGAACCATGTCCAAGCTCTTTAATACTGCCCAAGAGCGCTATGCCGAGTTACTTCAAAAATACCCCCAATATATCCAGCGGATCAAACTTGGTTACATCGCCTCCTATCTCGGCGTCAGTCAAGTTACCTTAAGTCGGATTCGCGCAACTATTCACACAAATTTTTAACATTTGTAAAAATTATTATCGGCCAAAAGCTGGAACTTTGTACCAAAATAAAAAATAGAAAACGATATGAACTGGATATTTTTAATATTGGGCGGATTATGTGAAATTGGTTTCACCACGTGTTTGGGTAAAGCCAAGGATGCAACCGGGAATGGGCAATGGTTCTGGTATGGTGCCTTTGTTGTATTCCTATTTGCAAGTATGGGCTTATTGATCAAAGCCACACAGACACTTCCCTTGGGCACCGCTTATGCTGTTTGGACCGGAATAGGTGCGGTAGGTACTGTTTTAATGGGGATCTTCTTCTTTAAGGAGCCAGCAGATTTCTGGCGCATATTCTTTATTTTCACGCTGATTGCTTCCATCGTAGGACTAAAAGCAGTTTCCTCTCATTAATAGCAGGCTAGGTTGTTTAAAAGCAACAAAATTTCCTTACTTTTGTACACTCAATAGTAATCTAGGTCATACATTCCTAGAAGAAGCATTTTTGATATATGTTAGACAAATTACAAGCGATAAAAGAAAGATGGGAAGAAGTGGAAGCTGAATTGAGCAACCCTGATACCATGCAAGATATGAAACGTTTTGCCAAATTGAATAAAGAGTACAAAGATTTGGGCAAAATTGTGGACCAATACCATATTTACAAAAATATGGTGAGTAATATTGATACCAATAAGGACATCATCATGAACGAGAAGGATCAAGAACTTCGTGAGATGGCCAAAGAGGAATTGGATCTTTTATACGTAGCAAAAGAAGAAAAAGAAGAAGAAATTCGCCTAATGCTTATTCCGAAGGATCCTGAAGATGCGAAAAATGCCATTATCGAAATTCGTGGTGGATCAGGTGGTGATGAAGCAGCCTTATTTGCGGGTGACCTTTACCGCATGTACACACGTTATTTCGAAACCAAAGGCTGGCGCAACGAAGTAATGGACGTTACCGAAGGAACCTCTGGCGGTTACAAGGAGGTGATTTTAAAAGTTATCGGTGAAGACGTTTACGGACAATTGAAATACGAATCAGGAGTACATCGTGTACAACGCGTTCCGGATACCGAAACTCAAGGCCGTGTACATACCTCTGCAGCTTCAGTAGCTGTGTTACCAGAAGCTGAGGAAGTCGATGTTGAAGTGAATCCTGGTGATATAGAATTACAGACATCCCGTTCGGGTGGTGCTGGTGGACAGAACGTCAACAAGGTCGAAACAAAGGTACAGTTGACACATAAACCGACAGGTATCGTTGTTGTTTGTCAGGTAGAACGTTCCCAATTAGCCAACCGTGAGTTAGCGATGGAGATGTTGCGGAACAAACTTTATGAGCTCGAGTTGAACAAAAAGAACGGCGACATCGCTGCAAAAAGAAAAACTTTGGTTTCTACAGGAGACCGTTCGGCAAAAATTCGCACATATAACTACCCTCAAGGTCGCGTAACGGAGCACCGTATTGGAATGACGATGTACAACTTACCGGCAATTATGGACGGTGATATTCAAGGAATTATCGATGCATTGCAGTTTGCTGAGAATGCAGAGAAGATGAAAGATGGCCAAGTAGATTAGTTTTTTTTCAAAAAATCTTTGCAGATACGTAAACAAACGCTATATTTGCACACCTTCTGAGGAGAAGGGTTGAGGTCTGGTAGTTCAGCTGGTTAGAATACATGCCTGTCACGCATGGGGTCGCGGGTTCGAGTCCCGTCCAGACCGCTTCAAAAGAGAGAGAAATCTCATACGTTCTTTAACAAAATAAGTTTTTAAGATTTTTAGGTCTGGTAGTTCAGCTGGTTAGAATACATGCCTGTCACGCATGGGGTCGCGGGTTCGAGTCCCGTCCAGACCGCCAAAAATTATTAAAAACAATCCTTAAGATTTTAGGTCTGGTAGTTCAGCTGGTTAGAATACATGCCTGTCACGCATGGGGTCGCGGGTTCGAGTCCCGTCCAGACCGCTAAAATTTTAAAAACACAATTGTTGGTCTGGTAGTTCAGCTGGTTAGAATACATGCCTGTCACGCATGGGGTCGCGGGTTCGAGTCCCGTCCAGACCGCCAACAAAAAAAGCATCATTTAATTATAAATGATGCTTTTTTTTTGCCTTAACAATACAACAGCTATTATTTTTTTATTTCGTACTGAAGAGCTCCCGAAGGACAGTGCTTGATCTGTTCAATCAATTCGGCCGTACTCGCATTTTGGGCCGTAACCCAGGGCTTATCTTTCGGATGATACACATTCGGCAGACTCTTTACACAAACTGCAGCATGTACACAGCGTTCCGGTATCCAAAGGACGGTTATCTCTCCATTTGGATGTGGATATCTAACTATTTTTTCCATAATTCCATCTCTCTTTAACAATTCATATTTTAAGAACTAATAACGATAAAGGCAATTTTGTTTTAAGAAACAGCGCGCCGTTTTTTGATCATACTACTTACCCGATAGATCATAAAAATACCGACAATGGAAAGTAGAATAACAATCATCCCCAATGTCGGGTAATGTTCCAAGGGGCTTTCTTTTGTTTCTTGGACAATGATTACACCTGCTAATGAAGCAGCAACACCACCTGCCAGCTGTTGCAACGAAGAACTGATACTCATAAATGCGCCCCGATCTTTCATCTCGGGAACAGCAGTGATCAAAGCCGAAGATGGCGTCATCCGACTTAAAATGCCTGCCATCATTAAAATGTTTAAGATAACAACGATATAAAATGGCGTAACACCTAGGTTCGTGTAGATAAATACGACAACCATAAGCCAAAGGGAAGCGAAAGCAAAAATCTTAAACTTATCGTAACGGTCACTCAATTTCCCTACAATAGGCATAATAATCAATGAAGCAATACCTGAAATCATAAACAACATCGGCAGCTGTTCGTGACTTACCTTTAGATTATTGACTGCAAAAGCACTTCCAAAAGGCATCATCATATAACCTCCAATTGAGAGCAAAGCTGTTGCCATAAAGCCGACGCGGTATTCTCGCTGTGAAAAAGTCAACCAAAGATGCTTTAACGCAGATTGATGTTTCTGAAGACCTATATGCGCCGTAATAGGAATGAGTTTGACCGCTATAATAACGACAATAATCAAAGCCATCACTGCAATCCACAAGAAGGCACTATGCCAACCCCAATTATTTGCAATATATAATCCTATGGGAATCCCCAGGACCTGACTTGCACCGAAGCCCATCTGCACAAAGCCCATCACACGTCCGCGCTGTTGGAGCGTAAAGATATCGGTGATAATAGCCATAGAAATCGAGCCGATAACGCCGCCAAAAAGCCCGGTGACGATTCGTGCAGCAACCAAAGTCCAGTAATCGTTGGCAAAACTGCAGCAGAAGGTTCCGATAATAAAGCCAGAATAGAAAAATAACAGCAGTTTCTTCCGATCAAAACGATCGGCAAAGCCCGCGGTCAGCAGCCCCGAAGCACCGGCACTAAAGGCATAGGCCGAAACCGCAATACCAAATTGAGCCGGTTTGAGATCTATGGCTTTCATCAGGATATCCCCCATCGGTGACATCACCATAAAATCAAGCACAACCGTAAATTGCGTCATGGCCAATAAAAACACCACAAGTTTTTGATACGCCGAAAACGGTGCACTATCAAGTTTATTTATTTCCATACTGTCTGGATTGTCTTGGTTTAAACTGGCCTAAAAATACAGAAGTGCGCGAACATTCTTTGTAATAAGTTTGCAAAATTATCGCGCAAGATTCTACCTTACCGGTTTAGTCAAGACGGTCAATCACCCTTTTCAACCACTATTTAAACATAGCATAGGGTCGCTAACAAAAAAGCCAGCACCTGTGACAGGTGCTGGCTCAATATGCGATATAAAGCAAATTATTCAGCTATAACAGCAAATTCAGCTCCCGACGCATAATCGTCACCACGTTGGGAATTAAGTCCAGTAAAGCGGATATAACGTCCTTTCACAGGCTTTTCGAATCGAACAGTTTTTAATTTTTTATTCCGTTCAAAAGATCCGGACATCACATCTTCCCAGTTCTTCCCATCTTTACTCACCTGAATCTTATAATCCTTGATATCACCATTCGGTCCATCCTGTCTTGGTAGAAAAGTGAAGCCTTTAATTGTTTTGCTACTTCCAGCATCAAAATCAACCCAATGTGGGTACTGTGCTACGGTAACCGAATACATCGTATGCCAAATCGAGGAAGGATCCCCATCCAGTAGGTTCTTAGCATCTCCTTCGCCAGTCTCTTGGCTTGAAGCAAACACCACTTCCATTGGAATAGTTTCGATTTTTGAGTATTGCTGTGTTACCTTTAATTTCTCATTATGCTGATACCAAGCAGTCACGGTACCACCAGTACGTAAATCAAAAGGCGCATTGTAGACACTTGCTTTCGCATTATTCAAACTGTATACAACAGGTTCATTCTTATTACCTGATAAAATAGAAACTTCACCGTTAGAACTTCTTGCCAAAGAAATTGGCGCATCACCGGCAGCCGCTACCTGAGCCTTTGCCATCATATCATTGTGCTGAATCGGACGGATAATAAAACCCATAGACGTTGGCACCGCTTTCACACGGTCTTTTTCCAACGGCGGACCTTGTCCACAGCTGTTACCGCCCAATCCTGTTACCGCAGCATCTAGATGTAGATGTACACCCGAACTTTTTGGCAATTGATAAGGGTGCGGCGCAAATGTCAGTTCGAGCTCACTATATTCCAAAGCGGAAGTTGCTAAATGATTTTTTGCAACAAAGATAGCTCCTTGACCATTATTGTTGGTTAATGCTGTCCAACGCACCTCTTCATTGTTGCTCATATTTTGCGGATTAGGCCATGGCACAAACTGGTCTTTTACAGTACTTTTGTGCAATTCAATAAATTGAGCAGTCTTCCGGTCAGCATAATTGTTGATCGGTCCACGTCCATAGTAACTATAATTGCCAAACTCGGTCGGTAATTGCAAAGAATAGCCCAATCGAGCTAAGACCACACTCGCATTATTGGATGTAATACTTGACGACAATTCAATAGAGCCATCCTTATAGATTGTCCAGATCTGATTGCTTGTAAATTTAAAATCATCCTTACCAAAAGGCTTATCCGTATGTTCTTTAAGGGTATACGTTCCAGAAGTTCCACCTAACAGTGATGCGCCATAAGGTGCTTGCGATTCAATCGTAAACGCCAATACAACTGTTCCATCCTTCTTGGTATAGCTATTTGAAGACAAAACCTTATGTTTCAGGTTATGCAATCCTTTTTCAAACCATTGTTGGTAAGCCCAGTTGTCATTGTCCACCGGAGCACGTAGTGCATCCAATTTAGGACCTTCACCATCGCGGATAACTTGTTTACCGGCATAGTTTAGATTATATATCGAGCCAGTTCTATTGTCAAACTTAACGATAAACTGATCTCCCTTGACCACCTGCAAATCACCTTCTTTGGAAAGCAACGGAGCCGCTCCTTGTGCAAGAGATGAAATCAACGGTTTATTTTCAGCCGCTTTGACAAACAGTTGTTCCTCCATTTGTACAAAACCTTTGGCTGCCCAAGGTCGATCCGTATTGAGAATAAACTGTACTTTTACAAAATACTCCGATCCCGCATCCAACTGCGCATAATTTATCGGCAATACAAGCTGCTTGCGTTGGCGCGCCTCGGGCAAATCTGTTGCACTGATTGTACCCGTGCTATTTTTCACCTCTACCCCATTTTTATATAGCGACCATTGAACCTGATAATCGGATAGATCTTTAAAATAATTTTTATTGAAAAGTTCAATTTTCCCTTGTTGAATATCAACAGCTTTTACACCCGCATTTTGGTACACTTTCTTTACCTCATAATACTGTGGCTTAGGTTTCATATCGGCAAAGATCAATCCGTTATTGACAAAGGTTCCATCATTGGGTTTGTCTCCAAAGTCGCCACCATAGGCAAGAAAGCGTTCGCCGGTCTTTTTATCATAATAATACATGGCCTGATCAATCCAGTCCCAGATGGCACCGCCCATAAAAAAGTTGGTCGATTCGATGGCTTCCCAATAATCTATTAGGTTACCAACGGCATTCCCCATAGAATGTGAATATTCCGAAATATGAAATGGATATTTCAATTTGTAGGTACCTTTTACAGCTCCTCTTACCCAGTCTATCGAAGGATATTGGTTGGACCCCATATCAACGATTGTATTGTTACGCTCGTATTGAACAGGTCGTGACGTATCAATTTTTTTAATCGCCTGATAGGCGGCCACGAAATTATCACCCGGACCGGCTTCGTTTCCTAGAGACCAAATAACCACTGCCGGATGATTGATGGTCGAATGCACCATCTCGATATTACGGGCCACATGGGCATTTTTCCATTCAGGAACATGAGAAAGAGACTCTTTGCCATAATAATATTCATGGCTCTCAATATTGGCTTCATCCTCGAGATAAATTCCATATTTATCGCATAAATAATACCAATAAGCAGGTTCTGGATAGTGCGAATTCCGTACATGGTTGATATTCGCCCGTTTCATCAATTTCACCTCAGCTTCCATCTGTTCTCTGGTCACTACTTTACCATGCTCAGGATTGGTCTCATGACGGTTGACACCTTTCAGTTTCACCGTCTTGCCATTGACATAATAATAACGTCCGGCCAAGCCAAATTCATCATCAGCAGCCTTGGTGTCTTTAATCTCAACCTTTCTAAATCCAACGTAGGTAGAAATAGTCTCTATCGTTTTGTTCTTTTTATCCTTCAATTCAGCGACCAAAGTATACCGATATGGTAATTCGGCAGACCATTTATCTGGATTTTTAACGTTCAACGTTGCTGCGATGCTATTGGAAACCTGACCATCCAGGGCTGGCACAGCTGATGAAGCTTCTGTCTGGTCAACAAGGGTATTCTCGTCACTGTATAGCTTATTTTTATAAAGTGAATAAACAACTTTATACCCTTCAGCTTTCTTATTTCCTAGATTGCGTACAGTACTCGTAATTTTCAACGAACCATTTTCATACTTGCTGTCCAAGTCTGGAATAGCCGCTAGATCGCGAATCTGAACTTTTGGCGTTGAAGTCAGGGAAACATCCCGAAATATCCCGGGCAATCTAAACATATCCTGATCTTCCAAAAAGGAAGCATCTGAACTGCGGTAAACTTCAACTGCCAACACATTTTCAGCACCCTTTTTTAAGTAAGGTGAGATATTGAAAGATGCGACGTTCCTTGAATTTTTTGAAAATCCGACATATTTGCCATTTATCCACAGGTAGAAAAAGGAGTCTACACCATCAAAATTGATAAATACCTCACGACCGTCCCAATCAGTAGGTACGGTAAAATTGCGTCGGTACGATCCCACTTCATTACGGTAGACATAAGTTGTCCAATCTTGGGCCGGTGTTCGCATGACTCCACCGCGCCAATCATCGACCTTTACTTGATGATGAAAGATCACACGTTGGTTCGTGTAAATAGGTACACCATATTTTAGGCTTCCATCCTTCTGTATACCATAAATATTCCAGCTCATCGGGACTGGAACAGATTCCCAGGCTCCAACATTATAACTAGGATCATAAAAGTCCTTTGGTCGCTCTTCCGGAGTCTTTACCCAGTTAAACTTCCAGGATCCATTGAGCGAAAGCCAATAGTTACTGTGCTCGGGAAGTACTTTTCTCGCACTTTCTACGTTCTGAAAGGAGAAGAACGAAGCATGTGGCAACTCCTTATTAAGTGATAATAATTGAGGCGATTCCCATTCATTCCCTTTTGGAGCCATTGCAGCTCCATACTGAAAACCGTCGATAGATGGCGTAATCGTTTGCCCTATCGCAACAGTAGTGTCCAGCGACAGCAATGAGGCTAGAATCGTTGAAAAAATAACAGAGTTTCTTAACATAATGTAATTAAGCAATTTAGTCCAGGAAACCAAATGTAACTTCATTTTGCAGTAATAACAAGCAGATTATTAAAGCACTCGATTGCGAAACTTTTTCGATACAAAAAAAGGCCATATAGAACGTTAAAATCGTTTCATAAGAGCTTCCTTCGAGAATTGTACATAAAGCAAAAACATAAAAAATAGAGATGGCGAAAAATCACGATGTCCTCCCAAAAGCAGCAGATTTCAATAAAAAACAAATGCTTTCGGTTTCAAGGAATAAGCCTTATTTTTGGGGATAGATTTCGCTTTAAACAAATAAAAGTTTACGTTTGAAAATATTTCGAAGAATTTTATTTTTCAAAGGGTTACAATTTAAGCATTAAGGTATTAATAGGTGAGTAAATTCAGTAAATCAGTCCTGCTAGAAAATGATGAGCAAATCATTGAAGGCATCAAAGACGGCAACAGCTTGGCGATAGATGCTATCTATAAGCGGTACTATCCGTCTATAAGCCATATGATCTTGCAAAACAATGGAAGTGAGGACGAAGCGAAAGATATTTTTCAAGAAGCTGTCATTGTGCTCTACGATAAAGTTTCCAAAGGGAACTTTGAGCTCAGCAGCAAACTAAAAACATATCTTTACTCGATTTGCAGAAGGCTTTGGCTTAAGCAACTCAATCGTGCTGGTTTTGGCAATAGTGACATTCGAGGTTATGAAGATTCCTTATTTGAGGAAGAAGATCTTCAACAGCATCAAGAACTTGAAAAAAAGTTCGATCAAATGGAGCTTGCCTTAGAGAAAATGGGAGAACCTTGTAAGACAATCTTACATGATTTCTACATCTTAAACCATTCGATGCAGGACATCTGTGAAAAATTTGGTTATACCAATACAGATAATGCCAAGACTCAGAAGTATAAATGCCTACAACGGCTGAAAAAAATATTTTTTTCAACAGATTAAAACTAGTGTAACACCATGGGAACAATGAATCAAAAAGAATTTTTCGAATTAGCAGATCACTATCTTCGCGGCGAATTATCGGCCGAAGAAAAAGCTGCATTTGAATCTTTTTGTGCTGATCAGCCCTCCTATGCTGCCCAATTACAACAACACCGAGAATTTGTTGCCAATATGAAAGAAACTAGTCAACGGCTGGATTTCAAAAATGCATTAGCGCAATCAGCAAAAGAATACCATAAAACCCAAAACAAACCCGCAAAGGTGGTTCCTATAAAACAATCAACGGTAATTTCACTTTGGGAACGTATCAAAGCAAGTTCTTTAGTGGCTGCAGTGGTAGCAGTATTTGCAGTATTTGGCACATTATGGCTGAGCGGTTATTACAGCAACCTCGAGAAAGCATCTTCCGATTACAGCGCGCTACGTAGAGACATGAACAATGTCAAAAAGAACGTCAACGCACACAACGCTGCAATCAGGGATATCAATGACAAAAAATCAGTAAAAGGTACCGAAAGCCAGTTTGGCGCAACAGGATTTATGCTGACAACAGATGGCTATGTTGTCACCAACTACCATGTCATTAGTGGGGCTGATTCGATCTATTTGCAAAATAGCAAAGGTGAATCGTATAAAGCACAAATCGTACATACCGATCCAAGCAAAGACTTGGCTATTTTATACATCGCGGATAAGACCTTTAAGAAAGCTAAAAGCTTACCTTACACATTCAAAACGTCGACTTCAGATCTTGGCGAAGATATTTATACGATCGGGTTTCCTCGTGATGAAGCAGTATATGGTCAGGGATACCTAAGTTCATCAACAGGTTATGCCGGCGATACCATTGCTTATCAGATCTCCGTGCCTGTCAATCCAGGTAACAGTGGCGGCCCCGTATTGGATAGCAGAGGTAATGTGATTGGTATTATTTCCGGAAAACAACGTGGCATAGATGGCGCTGCCTTTGCAATCAAAACGAAATCAATCTTGAATGCTTTAGCGGACATCCCAAGTGATTCACTGGTTACGGGTCTTAAGATCAACAAAAAGAATAGCTTGGCAGGTTTACCAAGAACAGAACAAATCAAGAAAATGCAAGACTATATCTACATGGTTAAAGTCTATTAGGACGCATTTATAACTTATAAAAAAAGGCAACGTTTTCTCATCGTTGCCTTTTTTTGTCCCTTAATACCAAGCCTAATCCTTACAGATTAGGTTGTGGCGTAGTTCTCAAATACGGTTTGATCTCTTTAAAACCTTTTGGAAATTTAGCAGGAATATCTTCTGTCTTTATCGCTGGAACAACAATAACATCTTCACCATGCTTCCAGTCAGCAGGTGTAGCCACTTGATAATCGGCTGTTAACTGTAAAGAATCAATGACCCGTAAGATTTCATCAAAATTACGACCTGTTGATGCTGGATAGGTCAACGTCAATTTGATCTTTTTGTCAGGGCCAATAATAAATACGGAACGTACGGTCACTGTTGCGGACGCATTTGGATGGATCATATCGTACAATTCGGATACATGATGATCTTCATCAGCGATAACCGGGAAATTCACTTCGGTATTTTGCGTTTCATTGATATCCTTAATCCAATTCAAGTGATCGTTTACATTATCGACGCTTAGCGCAATGGCCTTCACACCTCTTTTGTCAAATTCAGATTTCAATTTTGCAGTACGACCCAACTCTGTTGTACATACCGGCGTATAATCTGATGGGTGCGAAAAGAAAACGACCCAGCTATCTTTGATATAATCGTGAAAGTCTATTTCACCAATGGTTGTTTGCGCTTTAAAATTTGGCGCTTCATCTCCTAATCTTAAACTCATAATCTTATTTTTTAAATGTGTTTAAATCATATAGTCTACAAATATAGTAGATTAAATTTAGCAAACAAGTAATTCTTCAATTTTTTAAATTAAGATGAAAAAACTAACCCTAATCCAATTGAAAGTAAGGATTTTACCCAAAAACTTATTATGATTACCAAAAGTAGTATAAAAAGTAATTTATTAAATTACTATGCTTGCATAATATATATTTTGTATATTTGAGTATGGTGGTACACCGATCTCATAAAACGATTGTGAGTTGGGAGAAAACCTTTTGAGAGCAAATCTTATTAGATATATAAGTTATCGACTTGGTAACTGATGAACCAAAAAAACTGAAATGCCATGAATTTTGAATTAAGCGAAGAACATAAAATGATCCGCGACGCAGCGCGGGAATTCGCCCAGGAGCTAAAGGCTGGGGCAATCGAGCGCGATGAAGCCGCAAAATTTCCAACAGATTTTGTCAAGCAGATGGCCGAGCTAGGATTTATGGGTATCATGACCCCCGAAGCTTATGGTGGAGCTGGCATGGATACATTGGCCTATGTTCTTGTTCTCGAAGAAATTGCCAAAATTGATGCCTCTGCGGCCGTTATTGTATCCGCCCACAATTCACTGGTATTATATGGACTCAATGCTTTTGGTACAGAGGAACAAAAACAAAAGTACCTGATTCCTTTAGCAAAGGGCGAGAAACTTGGTGCTTTTGCGTTATCAGAACCCGAAGCCGGCTCGGACGCCTCCTCGCAGCACACAACCGCCGAAGATAAAGGAGATCACTATCTACTAAATGGCACAAAAAATTGGATCACCAACGGTGGCCATGCCGATATCTATCTTGTCATTGCACAGACACATCCTGAAAAAGGCCACAAAGGAATCAATGTATTAATTGTTGAAAAAGGACTGACGGGATTTACCATTGGTCCGAAGGAAAACAAATTGGGTATCCGCAGTTCTGATACCCATTCACTTCTATTTTCCGATGTCCGGGTTCCTAAGGAAAACCGCATCGGAGAAGATGGCTTCGGATTTAAGTTTGCCATGAAAACACTCGATGGTGGTCGTATCGGCATTGCAGCACAGGCCTTAGGAATTGCTGCCGGTGCTTATGATCTCGCTTTGGCTTACTCAAAAGAGCGAAAGACTTTTGGAAAGCCAATTTCGGACCATCAGGCCATACAGTTTAAATTGGCCGATATGGAAGTCGATATCGAGGCAGCTCGACTTTTGACGTATAAAGCCGCTTGGACGAAAGACCAGGGACTTCCTTACGGTAAAGAAGCTGCCATGGCCAAACTATATGCATCGGAAGTCGCCATGAAACACACTGTAGAAGCTGTACAGATCCACGGTGGCTATGGTTACGTAAAAGAATATCATGTCGAAAGGTTAATGCGCGACGCAAAAATCACACAAATCTACGAGGGGACCTCTGAAATCCAACGTCTGGTGATCGCCCGCGAGATTCTGCGCTAAGCTGTCAGTCATGTTATGCCCCCAAAAAGTGTCTAACTTTTTTGGGCATTGCATGACTGACAGTTTTTTAACTTTAAAGGCCCTTCAACTTGTTATCGATCATAGCAAGATATTGATAATCCTGAAAGGCAAAGCTCGCCGTTTCGGCCATCGCCAGATTCAAAATAAACTTTGCTTTGCGAAGTAAATTCTCCTGATTACCATCTGTAGCATTCAAACCATCAAACAACAAGGTTAAAGCCAATGGATGTAGTTGCTGTATTTGAAGATCTGTTTTGAGATATGCCGAAAGCTCACTTTCGGAAAGATTTAAAAAATAGGCCCTGCTCTTTTCGAAGAATTTTTCATAAGCATCTTCAAACACTGCTGGATCAGTCGGCTCCGTAAAGGCATCATGACCTTCTGTCCATATGCGAAGAAATTTACCAATTTCTTCGATCCAATTCATCAATACATCTTTTTTAAAACTTAATCCCATGATCTATGCTTATCTGATCTGTCCATTTCCACGGACAATCCATTTCTCTGTTACCAATTTTTCTAATGCAAATGGTCCGCGGGCATGTAACTTTTGGGTCGAGATACCGATTTCTGCTCCCAAACCAAACTCACCACCATCTGTAAAACGTGTTGATGCATTGGCATATACCGCAGCAGCATCCACTGTGTTCAAAAATTGTTCGATATGGAGTTCACTGGAAGAAACAATACACTCCGAATGTTTGGAAGAATATTTTGCGATATGCTCCAAAGCTTCGTCCAAACTCGAGACCGTCTTTATTGAACACTTCAAATCTAAAAATTCTCTTCCAAAATCATCTTCTTCTGCGCGCTTTAAATTTGAATAATTTTCACCTTGCAGTACCTCATAAGCTGTAGGATCCGCAAAAACTTCCACCTGAGCATCTTCAAAATAAGTTTTCAATTTCTGTAGAAACTCGGGAGCAATAGTGCGATCGACCAAAACAGTATCTAAAGAATTACACACCGATGGCCTGGAAATTTTAGCATTAGCAACAATTTTAGCTGCCATATCCAAATCTGCTGTACGGTCCACATACGTATGGCATACTCCCGCTCCTGTTTCAATGACAGGCACCTTAGCGTGCTCCCTGACATAATCAATCAATGACTGTGAGCCACGTGGTATGATAATATCCACATATTGGGTAGCTTCCAATAATTCCGAAACATGCTTCCTCTCAACAGGCAACAGTTGCACAATAGTTGTTGCGATACCATGCAGCTCCAAAATATTATGGATCACTTTCAACAGCGCTTCGTTGGTGTATAAAGCATCAGAACCACCACGCAATAGACAAACGTTACCCGATTGAATACATAGTGCAGCAACATCTATCGTCACATTGGGTCGCGATTCATAGATTACCCCAACGACACCGAGTGGAACCGTAATTTTCTCGATCTCCAATCCATTCGGCAATATCTTTTTTAGTAATAGCTGATCTGTTGGGTCTGCTAGCTGGGCTATCTGCTTAACACTGTCAGCCAAGCCTTTTAGACGATCGCTATTGAGCAAAAGACGATCCTTTTTGGGGTCATCATCAGACATACGATCCAAATCAATCTTATTCGCTTGTAATATATCCGCAGTATGCGCGACAAGACCATCTGCGATGGCATTTAAAATAGTTATTTTGGTATCAGGAGCCAGTTGTTGCAAAATTTGTTTTGCTTTGGCCGCCGCCTGAAGTTGTTTTACGATGGATTCACTCATAACAATACGATATCATTTGCATGTGCAATTTCTACATTTTTTTTACTGGTCTGGGACAAAGCGGATGAATCCATCTTCGCCCGGGCTACGGCAACAGTTAAGCCTTCTAGATTGACGATATTTAACACTTCTCCTTTTTCAAAATGTTCAACGATACGGGTTACCCCTACAGCTAGCAAACTTTTATGTTTCAATAATGCTTCTTCCGCTCCACGGTCAACCATCAATTCCCCTTTTATCAAACTTCCACTCGCAAGCCATTTCTTGCGGGAAGAGATCTTCTTACTTTGAGCCAGGCACAATGTACCAGTCTCGTGCTTAACCGCTTTTTGGATCGCCTCTTCGGTTTGCATACTAAAAATGACAACAGCGATCCCCATTTGATTAGCCAATCGGGCAAAGTTCAATTTCGAGGTCATTCCCCCCAATCCTACTGAGGATTTATCCTTCCTTGCCAAACCTAAGATATCCCGATCGATGGTTTCAATTTGCGGTATAATCTTGTTGTTTGCATCCAACACACCGGGGACGGAAGTACTAAACAGCAATTTTTCGGCACCAAAACCAACAGCAATCAAGGTTGCCAGCTCATCATTATCTGAAAACTTCAGTTCTTTATTACTCACCACATCATTTTCATTTGCGATTGGAATAACATTGTTCCGCCACAACTCCTCATACGTATTTTTCAATTGTAGAAATTGATCTCGATTGGAAAAATGATGTCGCTCACATAAACTCTGCGCCAATGAAATTTTAAACGGTCGGAAATAAGTTGAATACGTATTAATCAATATGGGGTTCCCAATTGCCGCGGCGGCCTTTCGTTCGGATAACGTTCCCGTATAACTGGGCAGAAAACGTTTACCGGCAGCAACAGCACCTGAAGAGACCAAGACAATATTGTATTTCTTTTGTAAGGAAGCAATCTGCCTAGCGATCTCCAAAACAATACGTTCATCAACTTCTCCCTCTTTCGTGGTAATAGAAGCCGATCCAAATTTGACAACGAGAATTGGCTTTTTCATTTTTTAGTATGTTTTAGTTTAGATTTGAGCACTAATTTACTGAGAAGAATTTGATTTACGCAAAATATGTTAACAATTGAACAATATAATTCAATTGAAAAACTCATGAAATAAGGTCGATTCCGATGGATCAGGAGGCATCCTGAGATGAAAGAAAGGAAAATAATTAGCGTAGATTTCAGAGGTCAATTCAGATCTCAGCGATCAGTACGAATGGCCTGAAGATGAAAACATAAAACTTGAGCTTACAAAAAAGCAGCAATTCCAATATAATACCAAAAAAGTTGCCACTTTCTGAGGCGATATAGGTGATGGAATGCTGCTTCTCGTTACAGATATATTTATTGCTATTTTTTTAGTATCTGATGGAGGTCAAATCGTAGGCCAACATTGAACGTACGGTTATAGAGTTTTACATTTTCATTGACGCTCATATCCTTCATCCCATAATTGGAGCCAATGAAGAAACCATAGCCCCCATTCCATTTGTAACCTAAGTTAAAACCCAAACCATAGTCTGAAGGATTGGTCGTTGCATCGTAAAATTTTCCATCATTATTATTCACAGACATCTGTATACCATAATAGGGACTAGCAGCAAGATAAATCCGACCTTCTCCAACCGTAATATTATAAGCTATGTTTAATGGAATATCGATCGCATTTCTTCGGTATGTTGTCCAGTTATTTTCAAGGGCATGCTTTGCCTCCATACCATTTTGGGTAAAGTTTACTTCAGGCTGAATAGAGAGTCCACCAACGAGCGGTATTTCAAGAAAAAGCCCTGCTGTAACACCCGAAATGCTTCGGAAGCTATAACTGTGCGTTCGTTTATTAGATACCAATGATCCGGCATTTGTGTACCCGGCGTTTATACCGTAGGAAATTTTACTTTGGCAGAACGCTGTGGAAAGCACAGAAAACAGTATTATACTGCAGATTAAATGTTTCATATGTGGTCAATTTATTTACAATTGCCACAAATATGCACGACGGAATCTTAATTTAAACGCTATTTAGCGTTGTTTAACAAATCTTAATATTGATTAACAATAATTAATACATATTAACAAACCAGCTTCCTTTACGATGGGAATCGCTCTTCATAGAGCTTCTCCAAGGAGAACATTTCATCACGATATTTCGCTGCTTCCAAGAAGTCCATTTCTTTTGCAGCTTTGTCCATTTTCTTCCTTACGTTATCGATCGCCTTCTTCAAATCTTTCTCACTGAGGTATTGCATCACTGGGTCAGCTGCAATGGCTTGCGACGGATCAGGTTCAACATAAATTTTAGGTTCAATACCCGAAAAATCAGCAACAGAAGTCTGCTCCAGAATCTCCTCCCTTGTTTTGCCGACTGTACGCGGTGTAATGCCATGTTCCAAGTTATATTTCATCTGCTTGTCTCTGCGACGATTGGTTTCATCTATTGTGACACGCATACTATCCGTCATTTTATCGGCATACATAATAACCCGACCTTTATCATTCCGGGCAGCCCGACCAATCGTCTGAATAAGCGATCGTTCGGAACGCAGAAAGCCCTCTTTATCCGCATCGAGAATAGCGACAAGCGTAACTTCAGGCAAATCAAGCCCCTCACGGAGTAAGTTCACCCCGACCAGGATATCAAATTCGCCCAAGCGAAGACCCCGTAAGATTTCCACACGCTCCAAGGTTTTAATTTCGGAGTGAATATAACGGACTTTTAAATTCAGCTTGGTCATATATTTGGAAAGCTCTTCGGCCATGCGTTTGGTCAATGTAGTAGCCAAAACACGCCCTCCTTCTTTGATGGTCTTATCGACCTCTTCCAAGAAATCATCGACCTGATTGATCGCTGGCCGTACTTCAATAATCGGATCCAAAAGTCCTGTTGGACGAATGACCTGCTCAACAACAACACCTTCGGTCTGCTGCAGCTCGTAATCGCCCGGAGTCGCGGACACATAAATCGTCTGATTCGTGAGGGATTCAAACTCCGGAAAGTTTAAAGGTCTGTTATCCAAAGCTGCTGGTAACCTAAACCCATGTTCCACCAAGGAAACTTTTCGCGACCGGTCACCACCATACATCGCACGCAATTGTGGTAAGGTCACGTGGCTTTCATCAATGACCAACAGGTAATCCTCCGGAAAATAATCCAGCAAACAGAACGGACGCATCCCCGGTTGTCTACCATCGAAAAAGCGGGAATAATTTTCAATTCCCGAGCAATAGCCCAGTTCACGCATCATTTCCAAATCATAATTGACCCGCTCTTCCAAACGCTTCGCTTCAAGCATTAAGCCCTCCTCTTCCAGTTGCGTTTTCCGTTGCATCAATTCATCTTGAATAGCCCAGATCGATTCTTTGAATTTTTCCTTCGGTGTAACGAAAAGGTTTGCCGGAAAAAGAGCAAGATCTTCCATCTTGTTGAGCGTTTTACCCGAAATAGGATCGATCTCACTCAGTTCATCAATTTCATCCCCAAAGAATGAAATCCGAATGGCATTATCCAAGTATGCCGGAAACACATCCACGGTATCACCTTTAACACGAAAGGTACCCCGTTTAAACTCTGCGGTCGTCCGTGAATATAAGATCTCGACCAATTTATGCAGGAAAGCATTTCTTGTGACAGTCATACCGACACCAAAACGAAAAATAGATCGGGAGAAATCCTCCGGATTCCCCATACCGTAGATACAGGATACCGAAGAAACGACAACAATATCACGCCGACCCGACATCAAAGACGAGGTAGTCGCCAAACGCAACTTTTCGATTTCCTCGTTAATCGCTAAATCCTTCTCGATGTAGGTATTCGTCGAAGCAATAAAAGCTTCAGGTTGATAATAATCGTAATAAGACACAAAATAGTTGACCGAGTTATTGGGAAAGAACTGCTTGAATTCACCGTACAACTGAGCCGCCAATGTTTTATTGTGACTTAAAATCAATGTTGGCTTTTGCGTTTCCTGAATCACATTGGCAACAGTAAAGGTCTTACCCGATCCCGTTACCCCCAAAAGCGTCTGGTATTGCTCTGCCTGCTCTACACCTGCTACCAATTGCTTAATTGCTTCTGGCTGATCGCCTGTGGGTTTGTACTCCGATGTCAATTCAAATTTCATATACTTCCTATTTCTTAAAGAAAACTATTCAGGCCTTTTCCAGCAAACATTGCACCACGAATTGCTTAAGCGTAAGCTCAAAAACAACTTTTATGATCCGATGGTTTCAATCTGCAAAAAGACGATTTTTCGACCTGTGATCCAGGCCATATCCTTCTAAGGTCTTACACAAATTTACTAAAAATTTTACCATTTTAGCGCAAACTATAATAATACCATAGATGTTATTACTTTCAATTGATTATTTATTATCTTTAGTTTAATTGAACTAGCACACACGCCATGGTCACTATTCTATCTACCCAAAATAGCATTGCAAATCATTTTATTGCCGAGCTGAGAGATAACATTATTCAACAGGATCGCATGCGCTTTCGTCGGAATCTGGAACGATTAGGTGAAATTTTCGCTTATGAAATCAGCAAGACAATGACCTACAAACCTGTTGAAGTTGAAACTCCGCTAGGTGTGGCCAAAACCCATCTCTTGATGGAACAACCCGTACTCGCTACAATTCTGAGAGCGGGCCTTCCCTTTCATCAGGGACTTTTAAATGTTTTTGATCAGGCCGATAACACCTTCATTGCAGCCTATCGGCATACAAAAAAGAGCGGTGAGTTTGAAATTCATAAGGAATATGTCAATACACCAAACTTAGATAACCGTACAGTAATCATTGTAGACCCCATGCTGGCTACAGGAAAGAGCCTCGTTTTATGCTGTAAGGATCTCCTGGCCGAATATGACGTCAAAGAATTACACATTGTTGCAGCCATTGCATCCGAAGAAGGACTAAACCACGTTCAGGCTTTTGTACCCACGGCGCATATCTGGGTTGGTGACGTCGACCACGAACTGACCTCAAAAGCCTATATTGTACCTGGGCTCGGTGATGCCGGAGACCTGGCCTATGGTGTAAAACACCATTAATGTGGATAAATTATTTAAAACTAAATTAACACTTAGCTCATTGAAATTCAGTAAATTTATGTCAATGATGAAGTTTAATTTTTTTATATCTAATTTATATCGCTATGAGATGGCAAAAATACAATGGCGAATCCATTCGCTCCACGATTTTCGATGCTGTTGAAGAAGTCATTAAACGAGAAGATGCCCTAGGGAATAAGCTCAAGGTTTATATCGGCACCGATTCCCAAGTCAAGAGAGGCATCATCGACTTCGCAACAGTCATCGTCTTTCTCCGGGAACATAAAGGTGGATTTATGTTTATCCAACGGGACAAAAGGCACCACCGAATGAGCATTAAAGAAAGGATGCTACTCGAAGTCCAAAAATCCATCGATATAGCCTATCAACTCTGCCCCCTCCTCGAAAAACACAAAGTAGACCTCGAAGTCCACGCCGACATCAACACCAATCCAAATTTCCAGTCAAATGTTGCCCTGAAAGAAGCCATGGGCTATATTATGGGTATGGGATTTGTTTTTAAGGCCAAGCCCGAGTCTTTTGCCAGTACCAATTGTGCTAATAAACAGGTTCAATAATTGACTATAAGGCAGACTTTGTATATTTAGGGTGTAATTTTTAATACACCACATGCATGATCTTTTTCAGCAGATTGCACGTCAATTTGCCCAGACCTCTTGGCTCGAATGGTTAGGTACCCTGACAGGCTTTCTTTGTGTCTATTTGGCCGCTAAGCAAAATATATGGAACTGGCCGATTAGTATCATCAGTGTGGCGTCCTATGCTATTCTGTTTTATGATGCCAAACTATATGGAGATACTGTACTGCAATTCTACTTTCTGTCTACTGCTGTTTATGGCTGGTATTATTGGATAAAACGAAAAGAAGAAAAAAAGAAACCCATCGTCAAAGCCAGCAAGGGGCAGTTGCTCCTTTGCCTCCTGGCAATCCTCGTCCTGACACTGTCAATCGGTTATCTCCTCGATAGCAAGACAAATTCCGATGTTCCTTATATTGACGCTTTCTGCACGTCCGTAAGTTTTGTTGCTCAATTTCTGATGACACGCAAAGTACTTCAAAACTGGCTCTTATGGGTATTTGTGGATATTTGTTATATCCCGCTCTATATACACAAAGACCTTATGCTGACCGCAGTACTCTACCTTGTTTTCACACTCATCGCTTGGAATGGCTATCGCGATTGGCAGAAAACCTATAAAAATTTTGCGTAATATTGCCTATCAAAACGATCGATGTGGGAAAAGATTTCATAAAAATTGCCGTTGTTGGCCCCGAGTCCACCGGAAAATCAACGATGGCACAATTTCTTGCCAAGGAATTTCAGACAGTATGCGTGCCCGAATATTCACGTTATTATTGCCAAAGCCTCAACAATAAATATACCTTACAGGACGAAGTCAATATGTTTTATGGACAGGTCGCTTTGGAGGAAGCGCTGGTCAATTTAGCACAAGGACAGCTTCTCATCTGTGACACTACCTTCCTTACGGTCAAAATTTGGTCAGATCATCTTTTCGGTCATACACCACCGGAAGTCACCGATAAAATTCAACAACATGTTTATGACCTTTATCTGCTGATGGATATCGATCTACCCTGGCAGGACGATCCACTACGGGATTTCCCCGAACAGCGCGAACATTTCATGGAGATCTGGAAAAGCGAATTGAACGCCATTAATGCGAATTATCGTCTTGTTTCGGGTCTCGGCGACCAACGTCTTGAAAATGGACTTCATGCTGTAAAAGATTTTCTGACATTGATTTGAGACAAGTGTCTTGACGAAGCAGCCTTTTACAGCTATATTTGTAGGAATAAAGTATAGCATGTTGTTTATGCGGAGTAAGTATACTTGCCCGGCGACAGAAAGCTTTATAAACACAATTAAAATAGAATATTAACATTTTACTTAAGAAATAATGTATCCAGAATATTTAGTAACTCCAATGCGTCAAGAGTTAGTTGATGCGGGATTCGAAGAATTAAAAACACCTGAAGCAGTTGATCAGGCTATCGCATCAGAAGGAACTGTTTTTGTGGTTGTAAACTCTGTTTGTGGTTGCGCTGCTGCAAATGCACGTCCTGCTGCAAAAGCTGCTGTAAAAAACGAAAAACACCCAGCTAAATTGGTGACTGTTTTCGCAGGTATGGAAACTGATGCAGTAAACACTGCACGTAACTACATGTTGCCTTACCCTCCATCTTCACCAGCAATGGCTTTATTTAAAGACGGGAAATTGGTACACATGATTGAAAGACATATGATTGAAGGTCGCCCGGCACAAATGATTGCTGACAATTTAGTTGCAGCATTTGACGAGTACTGTTAATCACGTATTTTGATTTTTGAATTAAAAAGGCTGTCCAAGTTATTTGGATAGCCTTTTTTGTCTATTGGATAATTCGTATTTTCCTTACTTTTCCTGCACGTCCCCTTTCAAAACTTGACAGATGGTCTCCTGTCCGAACAATATGCGGCAACTCAGCATAGGCGCCTCACGTAAGCCAATTCGATCACCTAAAGCAATTCGATCAGCCAAAACCTCAAGTCCGCATATCCAGCAGACCTAGCCCCAAGTCTAGTTTCAGTTTATTAAAAGCTTTTTCCTATTTTTAGGTTATGAAAACCTTCCCAATAATCATTTTTTTGTTCTGCTTGACGATCATATCATGTTCACCGCAAACGAAAGTGGACCTTATTGTTTATCATGCGCAAGTATATACTGTAGATTCGGCTTTTAGTACAGCACATGCTTTTGCTGTCAAAGATGGTAAGTTTATGGCCATTGGTTCCGATGAAGAAATACAGCGAAAGTACAAAGCAATAGAAAAAATTGACGCACAGGGGAAGGCGATTTATCCGGGATTCTACGATGCCCATGCGCATTTATTTGACGAAGCCGAACTAATGGATCAAGTCGACCTAAACGGCGCCGATTCTTTCGAGGAGGTTATTCAACGTGTCAAAAACTACCAACAAAAAAACCCGGGCAAAACTTGGCTGATCGGTGGTGGCTGGGACCAAAATCGCTGGAAAGATAAAACTTTCCCAACCAAGGACCTACTCGATAAAGCTTTCCCGGATATCCCCGTCTACCTCATGCGTGTAGATTATCATGCGGCGGTTGCGAACTCCAAAGCACTCGAATGGGCAAAATTAACGAGTATCCCCATCATTCGCGGCGGTGTAGTCGGCGGGACTAATGATACTCCCAATGGTCTCTTGATCGACAATGCAATGGATCTTGTCAATAAGACCATTCCGGTTCCGAGTGAAAAAGAATATCTAAGAATGCTCAAGCGAACGCAAGACTCCCTCCTTTCCGTTGGTCTTACCTCCATTGTAGATGCAGGTTTATCAAAAGAAAGACTCGATCTGCTTAAGAAATACTATCGGGAAGGGCAGTTGAAAATTAGAGATTATGCCATGATCCTAGGCAATCCGCAAAATATAAAGTCATTTATCGATCAGGGTTTCTATGAAACAGACCGTTTCGAGATCAAAGGATTTAAACTGCTCGCCGATGGCGCATTGGGATCCCGTGGTGCATGCCTCCTCGCGCATTACCATGATGCCCCCACCCATGGCTTTCTCCTCCATAGCCCTCAAGAATACGAAGCAATGATCAAACAGATTGCCGAAAGTAAGTTTCAGGCAAATACACATGCGATAGGCGATTCGGCCAATCGTATTATATTGGATATTTATGGCAAATACCTCCACAATAACGACGATCGTAGATGGCGAATCGAGCACGCCCAAATTATATCGCCTGCAGATTTTGATAAGTTTCGAAAGTATCAAATCATACCATCTGTACAACCCACACATGCAACCTCCGATATGTACTGGGCCAAAGATCGACTCGGTGAAGAACGCATGAAAGGCGCTTACGCATATAAGCATCTGTTGAAAGAATATGGAAAACTCGCATTGGGGAGTGATTTCCCGGTCGAACATTTCAATCCCTTATATGGTTTCCACGCGGCAGTAGCCCGCGTCGACAAAAAAGGATATCCTAGCCACGGATTTCAGATGCAAGATGCGATAAGCCGTGAAGACGCTTTGAAGGGAATGACAATCTGGGCGGCATACTCCTGTTTTCAGGAGAAAAAAAGAGGAAGTATCGAAGTAGGAAAAGATGCTGATTTTGTTATCCTCGAAAAGGATATCTTGAAAATTCCGAATGAGCAACTGCGAAATGTAAAAATAGAACAGACAGTAATTGCAGGTGAGACTGTGTTTAAAAGATAACAATAGCTCATATGCCTAAACATGCCCACTAAACTTATATCGCTGACAAAGCGAAATAGTTAACAAAAAAGATAGCTAACAAATCAAACATTTATTCACCTGCAGTAACCTGCCCTAGAGAGGATTACAAGGAAAATTTAGAATAAATTTTCCTGATTACGAATATTTCGTATATTTACGATATAAACATACATTTATGAAATATTCATTACCATTCCTATTATCCTTAGCGACGCAGCTGTTATTTGCACAAGAGCGTACTCCAGCGATCGCAAAAGTACATTACGAATTCAAGCATGTAAATGATAGCACCCAACGGGATCAATTTATACGCGATGAAACAGTCGTTTACCTGAATCAACAGGCCAGCTACTACACATCATATTCATCCAAGCGCATGCAAGATGAGGTCAAAAAACAAATGGAGGGCCCCAGTTTCGACGGTACACTAAACATTACTACTCGCTCGACACCATCAAGCTCCTCCTATTTATTAGACGCCAATCAAAACAAAATGACCGAAGTGGTTAGCGTTGCCAGTGACAATTTTGCCATTCCACAGGTTTACCCTATTCAAGATTGGGAAATACTGGGTGACCGCAAAGAAATTGGTGGCTACAATTGCCAGAACGCAAAAACAACATTCAAAGGCCGAACCTATATCGCCTGGTTTACAACCGAACTGCCGTTTTCATATGGTCCGTGGAAACTTCATGGCCTTCCTGGCCTAATTCTGGATGCTCGTGACACAAAAAATGAAGTGATTTTTGCTTACGCCGGATTCGACAAAATTGAGGATGGCAAAACATCGGTGGCCCTGCCGCAAAACGCCATCGTCAGTACTGCAGAAGAGGTAAAAAAAGTTCAGGAAGCCTTTAAGGCCAATCCACAAGCTTATATGCAAGCCCAATCGGGAAAAAACAGAACCATCAGTGTAGGTTCATCGGGTAGTATGGTTGCAGTTAGATCCAGTTCCGGCTCCGGAGGAGGCTCCCCTGCTGGTGCTTTGGATCCGTCAAAAATAAAGAGTTTCAATATTTCAAGAGACGATAAATACAAACCTTCAAAAGTTACCAACAATCCGATAGAGCTGACGCCTTAATGAAAGTATTTTTATGTTTATTTATAGTCGTTTTGCTTGGGCAAATAACCTTTGCCCAGCAAACGATTAGTGGAACGGTCCAAGTGGATAAGACGCAGCATCCCGTACCCTTTGCCAGTATCAACATCCTTTCAGACAACAAAATCATCGCTTTCAAACCGACAGATAAAGAAGGGCGTTTTACAATTACATTAACAAAGGACTATGCAAGCCTCTACCTGCAGATCAATCACCTTACTTACGAAAAATTTGAACTCAAACTTGGCACGCAGACATCGAATCTTCGGATCACCCTCGTACCAAAAACCAATCTACTACAAGATGTCATTGTAAAGAGCAAACCTAAAGTAAGCCGTTCAAATGATACAATCTCCTACGACGTCGGATCTTTCGCCAAAGAAGAGGATCGAAATATAGGCGACGTAATCAAACGTCTTCCAGGTATGGAAGTTACTGAATCGGGTCTTATTAAATACCAGGACAAAACCGTTTCTAAACTTTACATTGACGGTGACGATCTATTGGAAAATCGCTATGGTGTAGGTACGCGGACAATCCCGCATAAAATGGTAAAGGACATTCAGGTACTCGACAATCACGAACATTATAAAGTCCTTAAAAATAAAAGATTTACAGACGACGTCGCCATAAATCTCGTTATCAAAGAGGAAGCAAAGCTAAAACTCACTGGGCAGGCCAAAATTGGCGTCGGCACGCCCAGTCTCTATGATCCTGAATTGAACTCAATCCTATTCAACAAAAAAGTTAAGATGTTGAATGTCCTCAGCGGTAATAATACCGGTAATGATCTTTCCGGAGATATCATCGGCGCCAATCAGTCCTCTTTACTGGCCAAGTTTGGTAGCTCGCCCATCAACAATCTCCTGGCGACGAGCACAACAGGCAGTCCCAATATTCCTAAAAACAACTATTATTTCAACAATACAGGTTCGCTAAACACCAATAACCTATATAACCTCAAGAATCACTGGCAGCTAAAGTCAAATGTTCAGGTTTTATACGACAACGATAGGCAAAATAATGCCTCAAGCACACAATACCTGCTCGATGATGGCGACGTCTATTTTAATGAGCAAAATCATCTGAAAACAGCGCGATGGCTTGGCGCAGCCAGACTTTCGGCATCCACCAATACGGAAAAGAAATATGCGAGTAATGCCTTGTCATTTGAGTATGAAAAAAAAGATATAACAGCATTGTTGGCAAACTCTTCAGGCCAGATCGAGCAGTTCCAAAAACACAACATCAAGGGATTCAGCAACTTGTTTAGCTATATACCCCAACTTAAAAACAATGACATTATTGCAATCAACTGGTCTTTAAATTATGGTAATAAACCACAGACTTTACAGATCTATCCCGGCGTTTTTCCAGAAATACTCAACGATAGCATTCCCTATAAAAGTAGCCGCCAGCAAATTGAAATTCCTTCCTTTTTTACGGAGATCAGTACAGGTTATCGCTTCAATAAAGGCCGAATCAAGCAATACTATCAAATTGGCTTCAATACAGATCGCCAACACTTCAACTCGCTCCTTACAATAGCGGATAATGATCAACATATTCGAGCATTGGGCGATAATACCCGTAATGATCTGTATTGGAGCAGGTCGCAAGCATTTATTACTCCTCAATATTCCTGGAAAACAAATCGGTTTGAAACCCAGCTCGACATCCCGGTAACCTATTTATTTACCCATTATGAAGACGTCAGTCATCAGCTGTCCACGTCCAAAAATTCCATGCTGATCAATCCTAATTTAAAAGCGAGATGGCAGGTTTCTCAAGAAGACTATCTTCAATTTAACTATCAATTTGCGCAGGACATTGGTAACATAGAAGATATATACCGTGGTGCGGTATTACGGAACTATAGAATGCTCAGCCAAAATAATGCAGCGCTAAATGAATCCAAAAAACATACATTTAATCTCAATTATAATTTAGCCCGCACCCTAAAAGTATTATTTGCAAATGCTGGTATTAGCTATTCAAGATCGCTTTCCAACACGATATTATCTTCCGTTATAAAAAATAACATCACCGAAAATATCTTGGTCAATATGGATAACCTGCAGGAGCGCTGGTCTTCTCAGATCGGGTTTGATAAATACATTTTCCCCCTGGCAAGTACCCTCAAACTAAAAGGAAGCATTTCTCACTTCAAATACAATCAATTGTTAAACAATGCCCTAGTCCCTATTCGAAGTATGAGCTATCTATTTCAACCCAGTATAGAAGCTAAAGTCTTTACATCTTATAACATTTCCTATTCTGGACTATTCAATTGGAGCAGGAGTAAACAACAGGGCCTGGACAATACGATCCAAAATAAAACCACCACAATGATGCATAATATAGGTTTTCCGACCAGCCCATTCAAAAATGGCTTTATGCGGCTAAACCTGCGCAATCTTGCCACCTTTCAAACAAACATGAAGAATGCAAGTTATACCTTCATAGACTTTTTTACGCGCTACAAGGTCAACAAGTGGAAAATGGACTTCGAATTGGAAATGAATAATTTGGCCAATATCAAAAACTATCGTACTTATCTGATGACGGCCAATATGATTTCCCAGAATGAATTTGAACTTCGCGGGAGAACAATTTTACTCCGCACAGTTTTTAACCTTTAAAGCATCAGACTCCATCGAAAAGAAACAATTGCCTTGAGCTATTAAAAAAAGAAGCCTGAGCAAAAAATCACTCAGGCTTCTTTTTATATCTTGCGAAAAAAGTATTCTTCGTTAAAAAACTTTAGAACTATTTTCTATTGCATATCGAATAGATGTTTCTCAGCATGATAAGAAGAACGAACCAACGGTCCAGACTCCACATACTTGAATCCCATTTCTAAACCAATTTTCTGATATTTCTCAAACTGTGCAGGTGTAATCCATTCGATTACAGGATGGTGAGCTTTCGTAGGCTGTAAATACTGACCCAATGTCAAAATATGTACCCCGACGTTATATAAATCTTGCATTGCCTCGATAACATCTTCCTCAGTTTCACCTAAGCCAAGCATAATACCTGATTTTGTACGGAGTCCAGCTTCAGAAATGCGACGTAGGCACTCGAGTGAACGATCGTATTTAGCCTGAACACGAACTTCTCTTGTCAAACGACGGACAGTTTCGAGGTTGTGCGAAACAACTTCGGGACGTACTGCGATCACGCGATCCAAATTATCCCATTGTCCTTTAAAATCTGGCAAAAGTGTTTCTAAGGTTGTTTCTGGGCTTTCTCTACGGATTGCGTTGATTGTCTCCGCCCATATTACCGAACCACCATCTTTTAGGTCATCACGATCCACCGAAGTGATCACACAGTGTTTTACCTGCATTAACTTGACAGAATTGGCGACACGATTGGGTTCATCCAAATCAACCGCCAGAGGACGACCGGTTGCTACCGCACAAAATGAACAAGAACGTGTACAGATATTTCCCAAAATCATGAAGGTTGCCGTTCCAGCTCCCCAACATTCGCCCATATTCGGGCAATTTCCACTCTCACAAATTGTATGTAATTTATGCTCGTCTACAAGACTTCTGACATGTCTATACTCTTTACCAACAGGCAATTTGACACGCAACCAATCAGGCTTGCGTTGTGCAGGAGTTGCCGGAATAACTGGAAGTTCAATCATACAACAAAGTTAAGGATTAAAAATGTAATTTCTAACCGTCAATTTGTTGGTTTTATATCATAAAAAATGACCGATTGCCACCAATAGTAGAATTATGAAACAAAAATTAGGATATTTGTGTTGATTATCATTAATCTAATAACAAAACTATGCGACTGAGCCGATCTTTATCCATGTTGTTACTTGGGGGTGCAACCATCTTTACTGCACATGCCCAAACCAACTTTGACATTATACCCAAACCTTCGAAAATCACATTGGCTACGGGAACATACGCTATCCCTACACATCTTCAGGTTGTTGTTTCAGATGAATTTCAGGAGGCGACACAACTGCTTACTGAACACCCAGCTATCAAAAGCCTAGCTGTCGAAGTACTCAAGAAAAATAAAAAAGGCCCAAAAGAAGGCTTTCGCATTATTAAAGCAGTCGATGCAGATAACCTTAGCAAGAACGCCTATTCCATCCAAATCGATGAAAAAGGCCTGCTACTCAGGGCCTGGAATGTACCCCAGGTTATCAATGGGATTTACACACTGGTTCAATTGGGCTATCTACAAGCTGATCCAAGTAAAATAGCCTATGCGACTATAGTCGATGAGCCACGATTTGCCTACCGTGGCTTACACCTGGATGTATCGCGCCATTTTATGCCACTATCTTTTGTCAAAAAGTATATCGACATCATGGCCATCTACAAATTCAACAATTTTCATTGGCATTTAACCGACGGAGCGGGATGGCGATTGGAGATTAAGAAATATCCGGAGTTAACACAAAAGGCGGCCTGGCGTACACATACGGGCTGGAAAGATTGGTGGAACAATGGTCGTCAGTATGTAGAAAAAGGTAAGCCAAATGCCAGCGGTGGATTCTATACCCAGGAAGAAGCACGCGAATTGGTCGACTATGCAGCCCGTAAAGGAATCAATGTAATTCCTGAGATAGAAATGCCCGGACATTCGGAAGAAGTATTGGCCGTATATCCCGAACTCTCTTGCTCCGGAAAGCCCTATAGTCAGGGAGAATTCTGTATCGGCAATGAAAAAACCTTTGAATTTCTAAAAAATGTTTTGGATGAAGTACTCACGATATTCCCTTCCCAGTACATTCATATCGGCGGTGATGAAGCTGAGAAGAAGCATTGGGAAACCTGCCCAAAAGATCAGGCGCTCATGCAAAAAGAAGGATTAAAATCTGTTGACGAACTGCAGAGTTATGCTATCAAACAAATGGATCTATACCTGCAATCCAAGGGTAGAAAGCTGATCGGTTGGGACGAAATCCTTCAAGGGGGGCTCACCGAAGGAGCTACCGTCATGAGCTGGCGCGGTGAAGACGGCGGCATAAAGGCCGCAAATGCAGGCCATGATGTCATCATGACTCCAGGTTCACACCTCTATTTTGATTCTTATCAGACAGACCCACGGACACAGCCTGAGGCCATCGGGGGTTACCTGACATTAGATAAAGTTTATTCGTATGATCCTATTCCAGCTGCGATACAAGGGGACAAAGCCAAGCATATCCTCGGAGCACAAGCGAATATATGGACAGAATATGTACCTACCACCGAACATCTCGAATACATGGTGTTCCCACGTGCACTGGCTTTGGCGGAAGTCAATTGGACGAATAAAGATGGAAAAAACTGGACAGACTTTCAGCGAAGACTACAATCACATTATAAGCTACTACAAGATCTAAACGTCAATTATTATCGTCCTTCCTTTAATGTCGCTTATACAGCAACATACAATGCTGCTAAAAACAACAATAAAATTACGCTGACAACGGAGCAACTAAAAACAGATCAGATCCGATATACCATTGATAGCAGTGAGCCTACAATCTTGTCTACACCATATACTGGACCATTTGAACTCAGCTCAACAGGTCATATCAATGCCGCTTATTTTCTAGATTCTATCAAAATCGGTCCAACCCTATCCTTTGATATTGACATTCATCGTGCTATTGGAAAAAAAGTAACGTACAACACAGCATGGTCGGGATATCCAGCACAAAAAGATTCTACCTTAACAAACGGAATCATGGGCGGTCTTTCCTATCACGATGGTCAATGGCAAGGATTCACCAGTCCGATTGATGTTGTCGTGGATATGGAACGCAGGGAGGAAATACACCAAGTAGCCATGAATTTTATGCAGATGATCGGCCCCGGCGTTTATATGCCAGGAGAAATGGAAGTCCTGCTTTCGGATAATGGCCGTACCTTCAGATCTGTAGGAACAATCAAAAATGACATATCCGATAAAGAATCCAAGTTGACTTTCAAAAGGTTTGAACTCAAACTTGACAAAGCCCAACAGGCCCGTTATATAAAAATCAAAGCCAGCAATCCAAAAAAAGGCTACTTGTTTACGGACGAAATCATCGTTTATTAAACAAATCAGCCCCATTATTGCCTACGAGTTGGAAAACATACTGCTTATGTTTTCCAACTCGTTTTTGTTTTTTCAGGACCACTTTTCTAAAAAACTACATTTTTTTTTGAAATATTCTTAAAATAAATAGTTAATTTTCAAAATTTAAAATGTAACTTTGCACTCCGACAAAGCAGTCGGAATGACCCTTCCCCATGAGCTACTTTTGATTGTCTTTGCTCAGATTTACAATAGGAAATTTAATTTTTTGAACTAGATATAATGCCAAGAAACACTTCCATTAAGTCGGTTTTAATCATCGGATCAGGTCCCATCGTTATCGGTCAAGCTTGTGAATTTGATTATTCTGGATCTCAAGCATCTCTTTCATTGAAAGAAGAAGGTATTGAAGTATCCATCATCAACTCAAACCCTGCAACAATCATGACGGACAAAGTTGTTGCAGACAATGTCTACTTACTTCCATTAACATGCGAAAGTATTGAAGAAATTTTGCAAAAACACAACATTGACGCTGTACTTCCTACCATGGGTGGCCAGACTGCTTTGAACTTATGTATCGAAGCTTCTAACCTAGGTCTTTGGGAAAAATACAACGTAAAAGTTATCGGTGTTGATGTTGCTGCCATTGAAAAAACTGAAAACCGTGAAGAATTCCGTCAATTAATGGTTGATATCGGTGTGGGCGTTGCAACATCCAAAATTGCAAACTCATTCCTTGAAGGTAAAGAAGCGGCACAAGAAATTGGCTATCCGCTTGTTATACGTCCATCTTATACTCTTGCAGGTACAGGAGGTGGATTTGTTCACAGAAAAGAAGATTTTGACGCAGCCTTAAATAGAGGTTTACATGCTTCACCAACACACGAAGTTTTGGTAGAGCAAGCGGTATTGGGCTGGAAAGAATTTGAGTTGGAATTACTTCGTGATACCAACGACAATGTTATCATCATCTGTACCATTGAAAACTTCGATCCAATGGGTATCCACACTGGAGACTCAATCACTGTTGCACCGGGCATGACATTGTCAGACAAATGTTATCAAGACATGCGTAATCAGGCTATTCTGATGATGCGTTCAATTGGTACATTTGCAGGTGGTTGTAACGTTCAGTTCTCTGTAAACCCAGAAAACGAAGAAATTATTGCCATCGAAATCAATCCACGTGTATCACGCTCTTCGGCTTTAGCATCGAAAGCAACGGGTTATCCAATTGCGAAGATTGCTGCTAAATTGGCGATTGGTTACAACTTGGATGAATTGCAAAATCAGATCACAAAGACAACATCCGCATATTTTGAACCAACATTAGACTATGTGATCGTTAAGATCCCTCGTTTCAACTTCGATAAATTCAAAGGAGCAAACAAGGAATTAGGTCTACAGATGAAAGCAGTAGGTGAAGTAATGGCAATCGGCCGTACATTTATCGAAGCTTTACAGAAAGCTTGTCAATCATTGGAGACTGGCCGCGCTGGTTTAGGTGCTGACGGTCGTCAATGGAGAAACCTTGACGAGATCATGGACAGTTTGGAACATCCAAGTGGTGACCGTTTATTCCATATCAAAGATGCTTTCGAATTAGGTGTTCCTTTGGAATCTATCCGTAAGGCAACACGTATCGACAAATGGTTCTTAGTACAGATCCAAGAGTTGGTACACCTTGAGCAAGAATTACGTCGTTATCAATTGAATAATATTCCACGCGATTTCTTCATGACCTTAAAGCAAAAAGGTTATTCAGATGTACAAATCGCATGGTTACTAGGAAATGTAACAGAGGATCAAGTTTACGATCGTCGTAAGGAGCTAGGTATCAACCGTGTTTACAAAATGGTAGATACTTGTGCTGCAGAATTCCCTGCACAAACACCATACTACTATTCAACTTTCGAAGAAGAAAACGAATCAATCTCTTCAGATAGAAAGAAAATCATCGTTTTAGGCTCAGGTCCTAACCGTATCGGTCAGGGTATCGAGTTCGATTACTCCTGTGTACACGGTTTATTGGCGGCTAAAGAATGTGGTTACGAAGCGATTATGGTTAACTGTAACCCGGAGACTGTATCGACAGACTTCAATATGGCTGACAAATTATACTTCGAGCCCGTATTCTGGGAGCATGTACGTGAGATCATCGAATTAGAAAAACCAGAAGGTGTTATCGTTCAGTTGGGTGGACAAACAGCCCTTAAAATGGCTGAGCGTCTAGAGCAACTTGGCGTAAAAATCATCGGTACTTCATTTGAGAATATGGACTTGGCAGAAGACCGTGGCCGTTTCTCCGATCTACTGAAAGAATTGGAAATTCCATATCCAAGATACGGTGTGGCAACTTCAGCAGAAGAAGCATTACAAGTTGCAAACGAAGTTGGATATCCAGTATTGGTTCGTCCTTCTTACGTATTGGGTGGACAAGGCATGAGCATTGTTATCAACGATGAAGATCTAGAAAAAGCTGTTGTCAACTTGTTGAAAAACCTTCCTGGAAACCATATCCTGATCGACCACTTCTTGGATCGTGCAGAAGAAGCTGAATCAGATTCAATCTGTGATGGTGAAGATGTACACATCATTGGTATGATGGAACATATTGAACCTGCTGGTATCCACTCAGGAGACTCTTCAGCTGTATTGCCTCCATTTGGCCTATCACAAGCTGTTCAGGATAAAATGGAAGAATATTCCATTAAACTAGCAAAAGCATTGAACGTAAGAGGTCTATTAAACATTCAGTTTGCTGTAAAAGGTGAAAATGTATATGTTATCGAGGCTAATCCACGCGCATCACGTACGGTTCCTTTCATCGCTAAAGCTTATGATGTTCCTTACATCAATATTGCAACTAAAGTTATGTTGGGTGTTAATAAATTGAAAGACTTTACAATAGAACGTAAACTGAAAGGATACGCGATTAAAGAACCTGTATTCTCTTTCAATAAATTCCCTGAAGTAGACAAGCAATTAGGCCCTGAGATGAAATCAACTGGTGAAGCAATTCGCTTTATCAAAGATCTTCAAGATCCTTATTTCAGAGAATTGTACAATCAAAAATCAATGTTTTTGAATGCACAATAAGACATATCAATAAAATAGAAAAGGCTTGCAAATGCAAGCCTTTTCTATTTTATATCTTTTACACAGCGGAACCCAACATTATTTGTAGGACTGTTGACCTCCCCTTTTCCTCTGCTTCCGGCTTTATACCTTTCGCAATATTGATCATTGCAAAGAAATGATCCTCCCCGCTGAACGCGTTTTTCAAGATTTGGTTCCTGCGGATCATAAGAATCTTGTGGTCCTTTGGGGTTAACAGTTGTACTATGCTGATAATAATCGGGTCTATAAAAATCAGCACACCATTCCCACACATTCCCTTCCATATCGTACAGTCCCAATGCATTTGCCTGAAATGATTTTACAGGCGCAGTCCCCTCAAAGCCATCCTCCTTTGAATCTTGTACAGGAAATTTTCCCTGGTAAATATTGGCGGTCCATTTACCATTAGGCTTCAAGTCCTTGCCCCAATAATACAAGTCATCGTTTGCATCGTTACGTCCTCTAGCCGCATATTCCCATTCCGCTTCTGTAGGTAATCGTTTTCCTGCCCATTTCGCGTAAGCTGCAGCATCTTCATAGGCAACCTGAACAACCGGATGATTCATTTTATCCTTTATCGAGCTATTCGGTCCCTCGGGATGTTGCCAGTTTGCACCAGGGACATACTCCCACCACATCAGATAATTGTTTAATGAATTGAGTTCTTTAGGTTTGGAAAATACAGCCGATCCCGGAACTAACATTTTGGGGTCCACCCCTGGAAAATCTTTCGGATCCAGTTCCCGCTCAGCAACAGTTACATAACCTGTCTCCTTTACAAACTGCGCAAACTGTGCATTTGTGACCTCATGTTCGTCCATATAAAATGAATTCAGTTGCACCTGATGTAAAGGCTTACTATCTTCAAAATTCGAACTTCCCATCAGAAATTTGCCCCCTTCGACTAATATCATCTTGTCTGTAGTCTTACTTTTTAACTGCGCAATTTGGGATTTTATCAGACCTGCGCGCGTAGGTATATTTTCCCCAACACAACAGGAAAGTGTATCCTTGGTGGAAAATAACGATAAACAGGTAATTAGAGTCAGATTGAATAACATAATTAAAGATAAACATAAAAGGGGAACAATAAAAAGTTCCCCTTCAATAAGTCATTTTATATAAGTGGGCTATACGCCCAATTGTATATTTTCTTTTTTCGCTGATCTAGCACGAATAGGCGTATTTCCACCGCCTTTTAACGTGATTTCTACCGGCGTATTATTTTTCCATGCACCCTTTGTGAAATCCGGTACATCAACTGTTTTACAGTTCTTTTCTACAGATTCAAAACTCAATGGCACGATACAGCTCCATGAAGCAGCATCATAGACATCCTGGTCCAAAGGTAATCCGTTGCGCAAACAGTCAATCAGACGCCAGTCCATCATAAAATCCATCCCACCGTGTCCACCAACCTGTTTTGCCTGCTCACCAATATATTTTACCAATTCTGGTGTGTATTTATCGTACAGTTCTTTTAATTTCTGTTCTGTAATGAATTCATGGCCAAAAGCAATATTCTCCCTAGGGTACTTTTGCGCAAATCCTTTCGTACCGCTCAGTGTATGTAGCCTAGAGTAAGGTCTAGGAGAAGTAACATCATGCTGCAGCATAATCGTTTTTCCTTTTGCGGTGCGGATAAGCGTTGTATTCATATTACCACGGTATTTCTTTCCGACAAATTCCTGAAAAAAAGAATCCTTGGCCGCTAGCTCTTTTGCTTTTTCTCCCATCATAAAATCATTGGAAGACATTGCCACAAGATGATCCATCTTATCCCCTCTATTGATATTTAAGCATTGTGCCACAGGCCCAAGACCATGAGTAGGATATAGATTTCCATTTAATTTTATATTTTCTCTCAGGCGCCACATGTTATCATAGCCATTCTTTGCAAAATTAAGATCCAGCAAATCGTGAATATAAGCACCCTCGGCATGAACGAGTTCGCCAAACAAGCCTTGGCGCACCATATTCAATGTCAGCATTTCGAAGAAATCATAACAGCAATTTTCCAGCATCATACAATGCTTTTTAGTCGCTTCAGATGTCTTCACGACCTCCCAACAATCTTTGATCGTCAAAGCGATCGGCACTTCACAAGCCACATGATTACCCGCTTTCATCGCGGCAATACTCATCGGAGTATGATAATCCCAAGGCGTACAAATATAGACCAGATCGAGTTTCTCTTCTTTCAACAGGGATTTCCAACCATCTTCACCTGAATACGCTTTCGGAGCTGTTAGACCTTTCGATGTAACGATTTTTGTTGCGCGCTCAACCCGATCCGGATGTTTGTCGCAAAGTGCGACAATTTCGCATCCCTCAATAAAGGACAACCGTTCAACAGCACCAGGACCGCGCATGCCCAGTCCAATCACTGCTACTCTGACTTTATCAATTTTTGGAGCTGCATAGCCACACATATTAAACGACCCTGCTGCCGTATTGGCATTGACCAAAGTAGGAAGTGAAACAGCCAGTGATGACAATATTCCGGCCTTTTTTAGAAAATCTCTTCTAGAATCCATAATTTAAAGTTCATATAAATTTAAAGGGACCAATTGGTCCCTCTAAAAAATCACCTATTTTAAAACAAACTAAACAGTCAATAGAAAAATCCTTTTGGATTGGATTTATATTTGGTTCTTATGTAAGAACTTAATCTCTATAACAATAATATAACACTTTTTTCTAAATAAAAAATGAAACTTGAAAGCAATCGTTTGCTTAATCTACACAAACGATTGCTTAATTTTTTATCTTCGTTGTTTTTCAATCGATATTCACTAGCCACAAAGTTTTCAATAATGAAATCCTTGATGGGGATAACAGTCATCACAGCCGTTTACTCTAGCAGGGAATATCGAGCTGCATTTGCTATCGTTATACAATTGGAACTACACAGAGGTATAGCTGCAGGTATAATGTTATATTACGTTCCTGATTGTGATGTGTACATAAGAAGATCAACTTATGTGGTTAATGACATTTTCCCATAAAGCTTAATAATAATGGAAAATAGCTTTATAGCATGTAATTCTGATAGCTATATCTGCGACCACTACCTGTATACTTCCGGACAGTCGGATAGCATATACAACTAGTTATGACAAGTAACTACTGCAAGACCAATTAATATACAGCTATAGGACACTGGTGAAAAGCTTTAGGATCTGACACCGTCAGTGAAAGCTGCAGGACTCTACAATCCATCGATGGGCATTTGAATAACAATGCCCCGTGGCTACACAAGGATGCACCATTCCACCGGAGCACAGTAGAGGCTACATGACCGCCTGCTATGACTGGTACCACTACCAGTATACTTCCCAACAGTCAGATAACATATAAAACTAGTTATGACAAGTAACTACT
>NZ_DDGR01000039.1:0-9173 GCF_002337775.1 Sphingobacterium sp. UBA1897 | reverse complement strand
TAAGGAGAAATTTTATGGACCAAAGAGTATCGGCGGTATTTATGAAGGATGGGGTGATCTGGAGTGTTGGTGAAACTGATATGTCAGAAACAGATGTAAGAACTATTTCCCAAGAGGTCGGCATAGATAAGAGAATATATTTCTTAAATGATCAAAGCAGGCAAATGTATGCCTGCTTTGAATTCGACCTTTTCAGTATTCTTAAATACTGCGGAATAGTGCTGCTCTAACTATGTTTCTATCGTCGAGAATAAAAGGTGCTGTATTGACGGAGGATTTTCCCCATCTGCCTCGAAGATATCAACCTTTGTTTGTAGCAACCTATCGTCTTTAATTATCAGATGCTCGGGGAAAACATTTTGTACTTTCTTTATCAGATTTTCAAATACCTGAAAATCAGTGTCGCTTAAGGGGGTAAATGATTTTTCCCAATTGGGCAGGCGCATTATCCTGATCGCAAAATAGGGTAAAATAACACTGACAAATAAAGAGTATAAAATGTCTTCATTCTGCTCAATGCGGAAGGAAAAGTGATATGAAGGGCTTCCCCCCAAGAAGGAGTAGCCCCAGATTTCAGCAGACAGGTCGGTAAGAGACTCTTTTAATTGTTTCCACGAAAAAGAAATGTATTTGACCGCTTACCTTTCTGAGGTTCCGAGACCTTTATTTTGGAAAGAAAAATTAAGCAAATACCGACACGACATTTTGTTTCGTTATTATTCAGATGAAGAAAGACAACCAGAGCAAGTTCCTTATCCAGACTATCAAGGTTACTATATACAACTTGCGGACAGAATTAGCTCGACACCATTGAAGATTGATACCTTATGTATGTTGTTTTTGCCAAGTGATGAACTATTGCGACCGGAGGAATGTTTTAGGATTAAATGGCGGAGGCCACATTAATATTTTTGGATTTTAAAAGGTTATGGTTGATATACAAAAAATATTTGCAGAGGGGGTGGAAAGCTCCTTTCTTGTTGAAATAGGAGCGAGAACAATTATAATGTTTATTCTAATACTGATCATTCTAAGGCTCTCGGGTAGAAGGGGAGTTCGGCAGTTAACTCTTTTTGAGGTTGCGATTATAATCAGTTTGGGCTCAGCTGCTGGAGATCCAATGTTTCAAGAAGAAATACCCATCTTTCATTCGATTGTTGTCTTTATATGTGTAATCTTTGTCTATAAGTTGGTAACCTGGATTGCCTCCCGATCAGAGAATATTGCCCATTTATTGGAAGGTAAAGTTTTACCTGTAGTAAAGGATGGCGTATTTGATATAAAACATGAAAATGATAATACCTTTTCGCGTATGGAATTTTTTTCTGAACTGAGAAATTTAAATATCGAACATTTGGGACAGGTTAAGGAAGGGATTCTAGAAGTTGATGGAACGCTAAGCGTTTTATTTTATGCTGATAGTGATGTGAGGTATGGGCTGCCATTATTCCCGTCATCTTTCAAAAAGGTTGATGTATTCAGTGCTGAAGGGCCATTCGCATGCATGTATTGCGGCCATGTCGTATTTAGTTTTGAGAATGATTCCAAGGCATGTCCAAGATGCAATAAAACACAATGGAGCAAAGCCTTGAATTCAAAAAGAGTTTAAAAGAAATAATACCATGTATTAATTAAACAAATCATAGGGTGATACAGCTCGTGGCCGTTTTTATTCGAAGCCATTCTTTGAATAGAAAAACTTAAGATTGGGCAGCAGCATAATGAATTCAACGTCCCATCGAGGAAGGGAAAAAAGCAAATGGCCACGAATCGTTATTTATACCCAGCGAATCGTAATCCGTTCATTTAGCTCTAAAATTTACAGCTAAATTTGTTTGGTAAATGAAGCTGAAATCTTAAACAATAATATCAACATTTTAGCATCCTGACAAATGAATAAAGTAATATTAATTCCATCGATTTTAATTTTAAAGCTATCTGCTTTAAGGAAGATGCTTGCCGGCATCTTTTTTTTATTTTTCTTTTTAATTCCAATCAGTAATGGTTTTGCACAGACATGGATCAATATTGAACTTGAGCAAACCGAATACGATGATGCTACTTATAAAACCTGTTTAAAGGAAACGGGAGAGCCTTTAAACGGGAATTATGCGATAAAATTTAATGGTTTCCAAACCAATTTCGAGCCATTTATAGATGGTTTTAAAAATGGGGAGGCCAAAGTTTATAGACATAAGAAGCTGGCAGAGAGGGGCACATATCTAAACAACCTTAAGGAAGGTGTATGGTTTTACTATAAAGAAGATGGAACAATTCGTAAACGGGTTATTTATAAAAAAGGGAAAACAGAACCTTTTGGTGATCGGAGATTAAGGTGGGAAAGATCCAGTAAAAAGTAGTGTTTTGCCTGTTATTAAAAAAGAATAAGAATCATGAAGATATTATTATTACTAGCTATTTTACCCTTTGTTATCTCTTGTAGGGGTCAAGAAAAAATAGATTTAGCAAACTTGAACTTAAATGAGCCGATTGACCAAATCAGTAAATATGATGATCGATTATTAATTGGTGTGGAGACAGTAGAGTATCCCTTCAGTCTGTTGCTGGAGGTTGAAAAATCACAAAGGTATAGTTTCGATGGAATTGATTTAGCAGGGCAGCGGATTATTTTTCAAATCAATTCGGAAACATTAAAAACAGATAGTATTACACGTCTTGGCGGTGGACATATTGATCTCAAACAAGCCAAAACCGCAAGTGAATTAGAAGAATCTTTAAAACGATACGCTGCTGATGATAAAATATATGGCGTAAGAATTGAGCTCAAGACGCAACAGCTAAAGGCGAGTATTTTAAAGAAACTAGAGGTAAAATATGGCAAAGGGACAAAAAATCCAAATACCGACAATGGTTTATACTGGAATTTAAAGCCCCAAAATAAATTTATTTTATACGCGCCAGACTACGATAGGTTAATCATTTTGAACAACACAAACTTGTCTAAAACGTGTTACTGGGATATCATGAATGGTTTAATTGATTTTGGCGGATGCAACAATGAAAAATATATGGCGGACTTGCTAAAAAATGCGACCAAACCGGAAGATGTTAGAGACAAACCCACGCTGAAAATTGATAAGAACTGGAATATAAACAATTTGATTGTTGGCAAAACAACGGAAGAAGAATTTACGAAATCTCCTATAAATAAGCGTTTTGAACGAGTGACAGAAATTGATGGCACTACCGGAAAAACCAACGAGATCTATTATCAGAATACTTATCATGATTTCAATCTTTTTTTTGCTGTCAGTAAAAGTGATCCGGAGAACCAAAAGGAAAACACTATCAATGGTTACGCCATCAACGACTTTAGAAAGGTCAACATCTCATTTGAAAATAACTTAAAACCAGGCTTACAATTTGAAGAAGTGCTTAAGTTGTTAGATAAGCTTAAAATAATTTATCATCCGGTGGATTTTGCCAATTATATTGAAATCAAAACGCACCCTTATACAGTAACCCTGAATTTTAACGAAAGTATGTTGCTTTCCGGAATGTTTGTTAAATAGCTTTCTGATATAACATTTGGCCGATTGCTTGGGTATTGACTTTGCCCGATTGAACGATAGAACGCTATGATAGCAACCCCAACCAATTCCAACATTCCAATAGCTACCTATGTTGTCATCCGCACCACTGTCTTTAGTTATAAGGAGCGAGCCATGTAGATTTCTTTGGTGGTCGTTCTACCAGCTATGAGAAGAAGATGCAGGAAATGTATAATCGTCTCATAGAGACGCTCAAGCAACATGTCCAGACAATTTTTGCGATGCTATTATAGGGCTATGATAGGCTTAATACATCCGATTACATATAAAAAATGGGAAACCCTAAATATCTTTACCGTATACAATATTACTAATATTATTAGTAGTATTGTAAAATGAAACCGCTAGAAATCTTTTGCCGAAATCGGGTAATGTACGGTCAAATTACTGTGCATGATAAAAGCATGGGCATGAAAGATTATCATCTTTACAGCAAAAATGGTCTTGCTTTTTATGTTTTCAGGAAATCTCAGGAAGTGTGGCAATTGTCATTCGGTGTACTTGCCGATGACATCAAGGAAGCGTGCATTGACGCTCTTATACTTCGCTTTGATAAGGATGTGCCTGAGTTGTTTTATCATCATGTAAAACGCCAGGTAGTGGAAGTTTGTGCCAAGAAAAATACAGCCTTTGGCATATTTATTAATGTTGGTTTTGTCTGTTTGGAAAGATTTTGCCTGCAGCGTCTAAACTTCTTTTTTATGTCCTGTGGGAAAGTGAGCGATTCGAATTGATCCTCATTTTTCATTTGAAAAATTTGAGCTGTGCAATAATTAAATTAATGAAATAAATTTTGTGTTAATAGAAAATTCATCGTTTTGATGAACTTTCTATTACTAATTGCTATTTTGATTCGACAATATCCTGCAATGCTCTGAACAAATTTAATGGATATTCAGCTAATCGGTTGCAGAGATAAAGGTACCATTCCTGACCGTAAACGAAATAGAGTTTTGTTGGATAGCCTTCATCTTTCAATTGGGCCAACTGATCGGTTTGGATTCCGAAAAGACTTTCAAACTCGTAGAGTTCTTTATTTGGTTTTAGCGTATCTATAAGTTTTTTTACTTCCTGTTGTATTTCATGATGATGGGTTGCGATGGAACAGGGGTGGCCTTTTGAAAGTAGCTGTTCGACAAAATAAATATAGCGGTCATTGAGTTCCTGTCCACGTGGTAGGGACAGTCCTTTAGCAGTTTCAAATGCTCCTTTTACGATACGGATACGTCCCCTTTCATTACACATTGCTTCAAAATCATCAGTTGCCCGATGGAGGTAGGCTTGTAAGGTAATGGACAGGTTGGCATACTTCTTTGAACCATTTTGATAGAGTTTCAAAATGCGGTCAGTTCTGTCTGTTCCTTCAGCACTAATAATAACTTCCCTGTCCTTTGCTGTTTCACATATTTTAGATAAGTGCTCATAACAAAGACTTTCAGAGACTTCTAGTCCAATGTGCGAAAGGTCCAGTGAAATCGTGGAATTGAGATTTTTTTGCTCGATTGCTTTGCAGATATCCAAAAATTCATCCGTCGCTTTTGCCGCTTCCTTAATAGATCGAGTGCTTTCACCCATATACTCGATCGAACACTTAAAACCGGTATCATTTGAATCTTGTACTTTTATTAAAGTTTCCGAAAGATTTTCACCGCCAATGTATCGGTCAGCGGCTTTCTTCATTAGCTTGTAGAGTGCTTCGTTATTTAAAACATAAGCTTTTGCATCTTCATTTAATGCAGCTTTCCTTAATGCTTCAGCACCGATTGATAGTAATTGTTCCATCTAATAATATTAAAATTAATGTATAAGCTTCAAAGCATTTAACTTATCCAATATGATCTTTACAACCGCTGATGTTCGATCCCTATCCTGATAGGTTATCCATTCCAATGATGCTATTTCATTTGTCGGTTCAGGATTTCCGGAATAATCAGCAAAATAACATGTCATCCTTACTGATATACCATCAGTTTTACCATCGGCAAGAGCCTCGAAAGTTTCAAAATATTGCACTGAATCTTCTTTGATTTGGACATTAAGTTCCTCATGAATTTCTCTTTTTAAGCATTCTAAATCTGTTTCACCAATTTCTCTCTTGCCACCAGGCAGATATAGCTTTGATTTTGAATGGGAAAGAGCTGTTAATACTTTCTTTTCAACTATACAGATTAAAGCAACTTTGTCAATAATGTTATCTTTCATCTTATAAAATTAATAAATTTAAAATGCGCTGTCCGCCAGCCTTTGTGTATGTGCCTTCAGATTGATTTTAAACTGTTTTTATTGACAATGAAATTAAATCCAAAAGCGTCCAACAGAATATGTTCTTGCCTTACCAGCAATAATTACGCGATCAGGCTTGTTTTCACAATACAACTTTCCACCTCTTTCTGATAATTGCAGGGCTAAAAGCTTATCCTTTGTTAATCTTTTTGCCCAGAATGGTATAAGCGAACAATGCGCTGAGCCAGTAACTGGATCTTCAAGAATGGAAGACTGTGGGGTGAAAAATCTTGAAACAAAATCGCTGTCTGTCCCTGCTGCTGTTACTACTACGCCTCCCGGATCAAGATTTATAAGGTCAAAAATGGATCTGTCAATTCTGATATTTGTTATATCCTGCTCAGATTCATACAGTAGTACATAGTCTCTAGATTTGAATACCTCTTTTGGCTTGATATTTAATGATCTCTCAATGATATCGGGCAGGGCAGTAGGTTCTGGCATTCTGGAAGGAAAATCCATATAATAAACACCATCTTCTACATTTACTTTTAACGGTCCCACCTGCGTATCAAAAATAATTCTATTTTTTTGATAATTCAGGTGTGCAACTAGACAGTGCGCTGTTGCAAGGGTTGCGTGCCCGCATAGATCCATTTCAATCTCGGGCGTAAACCATCTCAGGTGTATAAAATCACCTTTATCGATAAAAAAAGCAGTTTCGGCAACCGCATTTTCACGAGCTATTTTTAAAAGTGTTTCGTCGGGTAACCAGTTTTTTAATGGAACAACGCATGCGGGATTACCATGAAAAACCTGTTCTGTAAAAGAATCGACTTGATATATTTCTAACTCCATAAAGTATATTTTTTGTTAGTAAAACATTTTGTTAAAGAAGCTCCGATGCTGGAATTTCTTCTACGGAATGATAAATTTTCAATCCTCTTTCCTGGGCTAACCGTACATCTTGATCAGCTCCTTTTGATTCTCCTTTGATTCGCAATACGGCATCGCATTTTTCGAGCATCCGATGTGCTATGGGATATTGGATTTCATTCCAGTGCTGATCTCCAACATGTTTTGATCCTGCTAATTTTATCAATGGAAGTGCCATCCATTCACCAATGAACGGTATATGCCCTTTTCTAAAGATTTCTAAAGCAAATGATTCAAGGTTGTCCAGGTTCTTTTTCATTAAAACCGGATCGTCGTTAGTGCCACCTCGATAAGGGCCCGCAATTAATATTAGCATCATATTTACATTCTTTAATTACTGCAAATTAAAGGTGTCCAAACTTGAAAAAAAATAAACTACTTTAAGACTTCCGCTTTTTTCGCTTGATCATACTTAAAAACTCAGGTGTGATTCCTAAATAGGAAGCAATTTGTTTTTGCTTCACTTTATTGGCAACATCAGGATATTTGTTCAGGAATATGTCAAAGCGTTCTTCGGCGGTTAGCGAGAGATTTTGAATCACACGCAATTGTTCCCTTATATAGGCATTTTGCATCAAGATCCTAAAAAAACGTTCAAATTTTGGTACTGTTAAATAGAGTTTTTCCAGATCATTTTTTTGCAGCTGATAGATGACGCTTTCTTCAATAGTGTCAATGGTAAGCATGGCGGGAAGTGCATTTATAAAGCAGTACATATCTGTTATCCACCAGTCTTTTATGGCAAACATAATAGTCGATTCTCTGCCGGACACATCAAGGTAGAATGCCCGTAATGCTCCAGTATCAACAAAATAAATGGAATTACATAATTGTCCCTGAGTTAATATCATACTTCTACGCGGTATTTTTGCTTTTTTTAATAACTTAAGAAATTGTGCAACTTCATTATCGTCTAATGTTATGTGCTTAGCAATATTCTCCAAAATTAACCCATGTTCCATTCTTATTCTATCTTAATCAAATGTAGTGATTTTTGTTTTTTTGTTCAGCTTATTATATTGGAGATTTCGATACCATTGACCATCCAGATTCGACATCCGGTTACCATTCAATACGGATAATTTTGACCATTTGAATATTACGCTGATAGGTCACAAATCCATTTTTATTTAACTTTGGACCAGCTATTACGATATACTGTTGCTAATTGTGGTCAAGCTGTTGATAGAACTGTAAACAGCTTTGGAATTGAGCCCTTTGATCGAGACATTTATAAATATGGAGGAAGTTTTGGAACACCAATATTTTATAATATTATACCTAATTTAATGTATGAAACAATCAAAAAAGTGAATAAGAATTTACCGCGATCTTTAATATTCAGGAAAAATGATAAATAGATATTTTTTGTTAATATTTATTATACTATTGCATAATAAATGCGATGTTGAAACTAATACAGTTGATTCAATTAATCTTACCGCACTTAATAATCAAGATTCTACGAAAATAGAATTAGGTACGTTTGTTTTTGAGAAAGGAAAATAACAGGTGTCAATAAAGCGTTCTGAAAACTTTATGCGCTATGTGTTTAGATTTGACCTTTATGAATCGACGATTTCCCGAATTAGTAGTTCGCTGAATTCCAAATTAGTTGCCGATAGAGCAAGCAGTCAACAAGCATATGTTACTTGTCTACTTATGTTTTTTACTAATTATTTTAGTAGTATTCAGTTTATTGTTGTATATTTGGCTGATAACCAATTAATAAATATTATGGCTAGATCAAAAAAACATTTGGGTAGGTATGTAGATCCACGTACCGATTTCGGTTGGAAATTTTACTTTGGTAGGGAGGACAACAAAATCTTACTGATTGAGTTTCTCAATAGTCTATTTCATGGAGAGAAGATAATTTCCGATCTAAGATATAAGCCTGTAGAACATGATGGTGATTATGAGGAAATGCGTCGTGTTGTATTTGATTTACATTGTATCGGCAGCGATGGTGAGGTTTTCATCATTGAGATGCAGCAGCTCTTTCAAGAATTTTTTAAGGACCGTGCAGTGTACTATACCTCACGTCTCATCAATAAACAATTAGCGCGAGGTAAGAAGGGTAGTGATTATTACCTACCGGAGGTTTACTTTATTGGTATTTTGGAGTTTGACATGGATAGAAATGGAAGTTCTGGTATATCCCGTGTCACAGAGCGGCCTTATTTCTATGATGTTGCGCTGTGTGACAAATTGACCAAAGAAATATTCTATGATAAATTGGGATATAAAATTATTTCGCTTCCATTATTTAATAAACAGCCAGAAGAACTAAAGACAGTTATGGATCAGTGGTTGTACTTACTTAAACATTTGAGTACCATGGATAGATTGCCATCATTTTTGGATAAAAGAATATTTGGTCTTATCTTTGAGATAGGAGAGATAGGTAAATTAACGGAGGAGGAGCTAATGTCATACGAA